>JAUVYR010000120.1 GCA_030602985.1 Burkholderiales bacterium | reverse complement strand
GTTCAAGGCCGAGGCCACCAGGAAACGGCTGTTGAACAGATAAAACGCCTGCGCCAGCACCAGCGTGGTCACCGCGGCGGTGCGGGCCTGTTGCAGGTCCATCCCGATCCAGCGTTCGAACTCGAAGGTCAGCATGGTGGCGCCACCGATCAGCACCGACACCGCAGCCACACGACCCAGCATCGCGGTGCCCATGATGGGAGCGCCCGGGCGGCGGGGGGGACGCTGCATCACGCCAGGTTCGGCCGGCTCGAAGGCCAGCGCGAGTGCCAGCGTCACGGCCACGATCATGTTGACCCACAGGATCTGGACCGGCGTGAGCGGCAGGGTGAGTCCCAGCAACACGGCAGCCAGCATGACGAGGCCCTGTGCCCCGTTGGTCGGCAGGATGAACAGGATGGCCTTGCGCAAGTTGTCATAGATCGTGCGGCCTTCCTCGATGGCCCGTTCGATCGAGGAAAAGTTGTCATCGGCCAGCACGATGTCAGCGGCTTCTTTGGTCGCTTCCGTGCCTTTGATGCCCATGGCCACGCCGACGTCTGCACGTTTCAGGGCCGGGGCGTCGTTCACGCCGTCACCCGTCATGGCCACCACCTCGCCGCTGGCTTGCAGCGCCTGCACCAGCCGCAATTTGTGTTCCGGACTGGTGCGAGCAAAGATGTCGCCGGTCTGCGCCAGTTGTTGCAGCTCTGCATCGCTCGCCGCTTCCAGTTCGTTGCCCGTCACCACCTTCAGGGTGTCGGCGGTGCCCAGGCCCATTTCGATGCCGATGGCCCGCGCGGTGCCAGCATGGTCGCCGGTGATCATCTTCACGCGGATGCCAGCCGCGTGACAGGAGCGGATGGCGGCAATCGCCTCGGGCCGAGGTGGATCGATGATGCCGATCAGGCCCAGAAACACCATGTCGTCTTCCAGATCGGTGATCGCCAGGTCGGTGTGCTGGGCATGGGTTTCCCGGGCGGCGGCCGCCAGCACGCGCAGGCCTTCGCGGCTGAGTTGGTCGATCTGCGCTTCCCAGTAGGTCCGGTCCAGGGGCTCGATCTGGCCTTGTGCGCCGAGTTCATGGGGACAACGGTCGAGCAGGCGGTCGGGGGCGCCCTTGAGCAGAATGCGCCGCTCCCCAGCCGGTGTGGTGTTCAGGGTGGCCATGAACTTGTTGGTCGATTCGAACGGAATCGCCGAGTGCCGTTCATGGAGCGCAGCGTCAAAGCCGGCTTTGTGCGCCAGGGTGCGCAGTGCGCCTTCAGTCGGCTCACCCGCCACCCTCCACTGGCCGCTATCGGCAAGCACTTCCGTGTCATTGGCCACAGCCACCACCTCGATCAGCGCGTGCAGGTGCAGGTGCTCGGCCAAGCTGACCAGCTGCCCATTCAGAGTGATCTGCCCTTCAGGGATGTAACCGGTCCCGCTGACATCGTAGAGTCCCCCTCGGGTCACCACATGCCGGGCGGTCATCTCGTTCTGGGTCAGGGTGCCTGTCTTGTCGGAGCAGACCACCGTCACCGAGCCCAGGGTTTCCACCGCTGTGAGCTTGCGGGTGATGGCGTTGCGCCGTGCCATGCGCTGCACCCCCAGCGCCAGTGTGATGGTCAGAATGGCTGGCAGCCCTTCCGGTATGGCCGCCACAGCAAAACCGATGGCTGCCAGGAACAGCTCGCCAACAGCAAAGTCGTGCAGGGTCCAACCCACGCCAAACATGAGCACGGCCAGTGCCACAATCACCACCGAGAGGATTTTGCTGAAATGGGCCATCTGCCGCGTTAGCGGCGTCTGCAGGGTTTGCACATCTGCGATCAGGCGATTGATGCGCCCGATTTCGGTGTCGGGCCCGGTGGCCGTGACGACCCCGATGCCGCGGCCAGCCGCCACCAGGGTGCCGGAATAGGCCATGCCCACCCGGTCACCGAGGGGTGCATCCGCCGCCACCGCGCCCGTGAGCTTGTCGGCGGGGACCGACTCGCCTGTCAGCGCCGACTCTTCGATACGCAGGTTGGTGGCTTCCAGCAGGCGCAGATCCGCCGGTACGCGATCACCCGAGCGCAGTCGCACCACGTCGCCCGGCACCAGGGTTTCGGCATGGGTGTCTTGCCATTGACCGTCCCGGCGCGCCTGTGCCCGCAAGGACAGCATCTGCCGGATGCCCGCCAGCGCCGCCTCGGCCTTGCCTTCCTGCACAAAGCCGATCACTGCATTGATGATCACCACGCCCAGAATCACCCCGGTGTCGATCCAGTGGCCGAGCAGGGCGGTGATGCCGGCCGCCACGATCAGGATGACGATCAGCACATCCTTGAAATGCTTGAAAAAGCGTTTCAGCAGCGAGTCACGGGGTGGCTCGGGCAGCCGATTGGGCCCGTGGGCCTGGAGGCGGTGCGCGGCCTCTGCGGTGCTTAGGCCGTCGGGCGTGGTGTCCAGTTGACTCAGGACCGTTTCGGGGGGGTGCGCGTGGGCGTTGTCCATGCGCACATCCTAACGCCCAGCCAGCCTCAACAATTTGTTGCAAATCAAAGTAGCTTGAAGGTGGGCTGGCTGGAACTCTGTGAAGGCAGCGAGTACCAATCAGCAGAGGTTACTGACGCTGCGAAGCCTAGACCCCCTCGGGGTGATTCTCCTCCTCCCTCCCTCCTCCCTTGTCCCGGGGGTGCTTCGCAGCCTTTTTTTCTTCAGGCCGGTGGCTGGGTATCGATAAAGCTCTGCCGCTGCGCCAGTTTGTCGTACAACCGGCTCAGGTTGGGATACGGCGAACGCCAGTCAATCGCCGGAAAACGGAAATCCAGATAACCCAGGGCGCACCCGACCGCCACGTCGGCCAGCGTGAAAGGCACCCCGTGGCAGTGCGGCTTGTCCGCCAGGCCCTGACTCATGGCGTGCAGACTCTTGTGAATTTTGCCCAGATGCCGGTCGATCCAGGCCTGGCACCGCTGCTCAGGCGGGCGCTTGTCCCAGATCGCTTCCATGCGGGCAGCCAATGCGGCATCCAGCAGGCCATCGGCCAGGGCTTCCCAGGTTTTCACTTCCACCCGCTCACGCCCGCTCGCGGGGATGAGTTTGCCCACCGGGGACAGCGTGTCGAGGTACTCCACAATGACCCGCGAATCGAAGATCGCATCCGAGCCTTCCATCACCAGACAGGGGACTTTGCCCAGCGGGTTGGATTCACTGATGGTGGTCTGGTCGGACCAGACGTTTTCTTCCACAAACTGGTATTCCAGCTTCTTTTCAGCCATCACGACGCGAACCTTGCGGACATAGGGGCTGGTTTGTGAGCCGATCAGTTTCATGGTGATTGCAAGTAGTCAGTAGTTCGTCGATTTTAGTCAGCCCAGCGGTGCCGGTCGTCCGAACAGATAACCCTGAAAGCGCTCGCAACCCAGCTCTCGCAAAAAACGGTGCTGTTCCTCCGTTTCCACCCCCTCGGCGATCACGTCCAGCCCCAGGGCTTGAGCGGTCTGGATGATCAGCCGGGCCAGGATGGCACTCTGTGGCTGGACCAGCGCATTCAGCACAAAGCTGCGATCCATCTTGAGTTCATCGATCGGCAGCTTCAACAGGTAAGACAGCGAGGAGTATCCCGTCCCGAAGTCGTCCAGCGAAATGGTCACACCGAGCGCTCTGAGCTGTTTGAGCTTCTCGATGGTGCCGTCGATGTCTTCCTGCAGCAGCGATTCCGTCATTTCCAGCTTGAGCCGCCCTGCTGGGATGCCGTGACGTTGTAGCAGCTCAGCCACCTGACCCACAAAGTCGTGGCGTTTGATCTGGGCATGGCTCACATTCACCGCCAGATAGCGGTCTGCATAGGCAGGCTGCGATTGCCACGCCTGTAATTGACGGCAGGCCTGCTCCAGCGTCCACAAGCCAATCGGGTTGATGAGTCCGGATTGCTCAGCGATAGGGATGAAGTCCACTGGTGAAATCGATTGACCCAAGGCGGTGTGCCAGCGCAGCAGGCATTCCATGCCCACCGTCTGCGCTTCTGCATTGACGATAGGTTGGGCGTAGAGATGCAATTCCTCCCGTTCCAAGGCGTGCCGCAGCGATTGCTCCATCCGGATACGTGCCAGGATCTCTTGATGCACCTCTTCACTGAAGAAGCGGATGGCATTGCGGCCATCTTCTTTCACGCTGTACATCGCCAAGTCGGCCCAACGCAGAATTTCGTCGCTGTCGCCGGACGTGGCGTCGGCCACGGCGATACCGATGCTGCAGGTCAGGGTGAAAGCCAGGTCGTCCAGACCCAGTGGCCGCTGGATGGACTGATGCAGGTGATGGGCCAGGGTCATGGCCTGTTCCTGCGCCATCTGGGCGTTCTCACGCACCATGAGAATGACGAACTCATCGCCCCCCAGGCGGGCAAGTACATCCCCCACGCCCACCACTTGCCGGATACGTCCGGCGACTTCCCGCAGGGCGGCGTCGCCGGCGCGATGCCCATGGGAATCGTTGAGGTGCTTGACATGGTCCAGGTCCACAAAAATCAGGGCATAACATTGACCGTTTTCACGGGTCATGGCATGGGCCTGGTTCAACCGCTCCTGAAAGCCCCGGCGGTTCAGCAAGTGGGTGAGCTCGTCGTGCTCCACCAGAAGGCGGATGCGCTTTTCGGCTTGCTTGAAACGGGTGATGTCCGTCACCGACGCGATGAACGTCGGTGGGAGGGGCTTGGCACTGCCCGGCAGGCTGCGGTCTTTGCGCACCACCTTCAGATTGCGGTATTGCTTGTGGCCTTCATGCACAAAGTGCAGCTCATGCCGGGCGGAAACCCCTTTCTGTGCGGCTTCTGCGAGGGCTCGTGTAAAGGTC
>JAUVYR010000143.1 GCA_030602985.1 Burkholderiales bacterium | reverse complement strand
GGAAATCGTGCACGAACAGCGCGACCTGGAGCGCTACATGCGCGAGGCCGTGAAGGTGAGCAACGACTCGCCGGTGTTGCTGGACCGTTTCCTGAATGACGCCATCGAGTGCGACGTGGACTGCATCCGTGACGCTTCCGGTCAGGTGCTGATCGGCGGCGTGATGGAGCACATCGAACAGGCTGGCGTGCACTCGGGCGATTCCGCCTGCTCGCTGCCGCCTTACTACCTGGGCAAGGCCACGGTGGACGAGCTCAAGCGCCAGACCGCGGCCATGGCCAACGCGCTCAACGTGGTCGGCCTGATGAACGTGCAGTTTGCGATCCAGGAAGTGGAAGAGGACGGCGTCAAGAAGGACGTCATCTTCGTGCTTGAAGTCAACCCGCGGGCCTCCCGCACGGTGCCGTTCGTCTCCAAGGCCACGGGCATTCAGCTGGCCAAGGTGGCCGCGCGCTGCATGGCCGGCCAGACGTTGGCACAGCAAGGCATCACTCAGGAAGTCACCCCGCCGTACTTCAGCGTGAAGGAAGCGGTGTTCCCCTTCGTGAAGTTCCCTGGAGTCGATACCATCCTCGGTCCCGAGATGAAGTCCACCGGCGAAGTCATGGGCGTGGGCAAGACCTTTGGCGAAGCCTTTGTGAAGTCGCAACTCGGTGCTGGCACCAAACTGCCTCGCCCCACGGACGACGTCAAGAAGGTGTTCCTGTCTGTTAAGCCGTCTGACAAGGCACGTGCCGTGATCGTGGCGCGCGACCTGCATGCGATGGGTGTTGAGCTGGTTGCCACGCGTGGCACGGCGGCTGCCATCGAGGCGGATGGCCTGCCTTGCGCGCTGGTGAACAAGGTGGCTGAAGGGCGCCCCAACATCGTGGACATGGTCAAGAACGGCGAAATCGCCATGGTCATCAACACGGTGGAGGAGCGCCGCAACGCCATCGCCGATTCGCGCTACATCCGCACCTCGGCATTGCTCAATCGTGTGACCACCTTCACCACCATTTCCGGGGCTGAAGCGGCTGTGGAAGGCATGAAGAGCCTGGATAGCCTGGGCGTGATTTCTGTTCAGGACATGCATGCCGAACTGATGGCCTGATCCATTCGGGCTTACCCTAGGGTGCAGGCCCGTCTGCAGCCCTTCGGCTTCAGGCATAATTGCTGCATTGATACCGCCGATTGGGAACGATCGGCGGTTTGCTTTTGGAGAACGACAAATGCCAACCATACCCGTGACCAAGCGTGGTGCCGACCAGCTCAAGGAGGAGTTGCACCGCCTGAAAACCGTTGACCGCCCCGCCGTCATCACGGCCATTGCCGAGGCGCGTGCGCAAGGAGATCTGAGCGAAAACGCCGACTACGACGCTGCCAAGGAGCGTCAGGGCTTCATCGAAGGGCGTATCGCGGAAATCGAAGGCAAGTTGTCCATCGCGCAGATCATCGATCCAGCCGCAGTGGATGGCGGCGGCAAGGTGGTCTTTGGTGCCACGGTTGAACTGGAAGAAGAAACCACGGGTGAAGCCGTGACTTACCAGATCGTTGGCGAAGATGAGGCCGATCTTAAAAAAGGCCTGATCAACATTTCCAGCCCCATTGCCCGTGCGCTGATCGGCAAGGAAGAAGGCGATGTCGCGGAGGTACAGGCACCCGGTGGTGTCAAGCGATTTGAAATCGTGGCCGTTCGCTACGAGTAATGTGCTGATGCAGTCATTTCTGGATCGCTGGCCGCTGCTGATCGCCGCTCTGTGGTGGGGCGGCTTGTCGGCCTTGAGTTTTGTGGCGGTGCCGATGGCGTTCGCCGTGATTGGTAACCCAGCGCTGGCGGGACCCTATGCCGCCCAGCTCTGTCAAGTGCAGGCCTGGGCCAGTCTGGTCATTGCGCTGGTGATTCTGATGTGGGGGCGTCTGCAGCGGCTGAAGTCCGCGGAGGTGACCGCCCGTTGGGTGCTGCTACCATGGCTCTTGCTGGCCGCACTGGCTGCTTTGGTGCAGGAACATGGCGTGGCTGAGCGCATCCTGACGGCCCGTAGCACAGGCGCAGACCTGCGTCTCTGGCACACTCTGGGCAGCGTGCTGGTCTTGCTGCAATGGCTGTGCGCCTTGCGCGTGCTCTGGTGGTTCGCCCAGCGCACCCAGACGCCCAGCGCGACCCCCAATTAATTGGCGCGGTTGCTCAGAAGCCGCTCGGCGGATTCCAGGGTGTTGACCATCAGCATGGTGATGGTCATGGGGCCCACGCCGCCTGGTACGGGCGTGATATAGCCCGCCACGGCTTTCACCCCTTCAAAATCCACATCTCCGCAAAGCTTGCCGGCTTCATTGCGGTTCATGCCGACGTCCAACACCACGGCGCCAGGCTTGACCATGTCGGCCGTCAGCACGTTGCGCTTACCCACGGCAGCCACGATCACGTCGGCCTGCAGGGTGAGTGATTTCAGGTCGGTGGTGCGTGAGTGGCAAAGGGTGACGGTGGCGTCTTGTTGCAACAGCATCATGGCCATGGGTTTGCCCACGATGTTGCTGCGCCCAATCACCACCGCATGCTTGCCACGCAGGTCGTACCCGATGCTCTCCAGCATTTTCATGCAGCCATAAGGCGTACAGGGCCAGAATCCGGGCTGGCCGACCATGAGTGCGCCGGCGCTGGCCACATGGAAGCCGTCCACATCTTTGGCCGGGCTGATGGCTTCAATCACCTTGTGCGCGTCGATGTGGGCAGGCAGTGGCAGTTGCACCAGGATGCCGTGGATGGTCGGGTCATGGTTCAGTGCATCGACGCGCGCCAGCAACGCAGCTTCGCTCATGCTGGCATCGTATGATTCGAGCACCGAATGCATGCCGGTGTCTTCGCAGGCCTTGACCTTGTTGCGCACATAGACCTGACTGGCCGGGTTATCACCTACCAGGATCACTGCCAGCCCTGGGGTGATGCCATGCTGCTTGAGCGCCTGGGCCCGCTGGGTCACCTGGGCACGGAGTTGGCGGGAGAGGGCGTTGCCGTCGATCAGTTGGGCAGTCATTTGGGTGGTGCGTTATCAGGCTTTGGCCGTGGTGGAGAGGGCGATTTTCAGGAGATCGGCGACGGTGTTGGCGCCGAGCTTTTCCATGATGTTGGCGCGGTGGGCTTCGACCGTCTTGATGCTGATGCCCAGGTCATCGGCGATCTGCTTGTTGAGTCGGCCGGCCACAATCCGCTCCAGCACTTGTGATTCGCGCGTGGTCAGTTTGCCGAGCAGGGCATCGCGGTTGGCAGCTTGCTGGTATTCGCTGAACAATTCGCGGGCGGTTTCCAGCATGCGTTCGACCAGTTGCAGCAGCTGGGTTTCATTGAATGGCTTCTGAATGAAGTCCAGAGCACCTTTTTTCATCGAGGCGACTGCCATCGGGACGTCTCCGTGCCCTGTGATGAACACGATGGGCAGCGGTGATTGACGATCAATC
>JAUVYR010000138.1 GCA_030602985.1 Burkholderiales bacterium | reverse complement strand
ATCCGCAATGTGTTTAAGGAGGGTGAGCTGGATACGGATTCAGTATGTGCAAATTTTGCACATACTGCCAATGACGGTAAATCCTACCAAGTGTTGCACTACAACCTCGATGTGATCATCTCCGTTGGCTATCGCGTCAAGCCGCCGCAGGGCGTGCAGTTCCGCCAATGGGCCACCCGCCTGCTGCGCCAGCACCTCACCCAAGGCTACACCCTCAACCGGCAGCGGCTAGAGGCCAACGCCGCCGAATTGGAAGCCGCGCTAGAACTGGTGCGCAAAGCTGCCCAAACCCCTGAACTCAGTGCCGACACGGGCCGAGGGCTGGTGGACATTGTCACCCGCTACGCGCAAACCTTTTTGTGGCTGCAACGCTACGACGAAGGCTTGCTGGCCGACCCACACACCCAGCCGGGCGGCACCCTGCCCACGCTGACGCAAGCCCGCGAAGCCCTGGCGCAACTCAAAGCCGACCTCATGCAACGCGGCGAAGCCACCGACCTGTTTGCCCGCGACCGCGCCGACGGCTTGGCGGCGCTGCTGGGCAACCTCGACCAGACCGTGTTTGGCGAGCCCGCCTACCCCAGTGTCGAGACCAAGGCCGCCCACCTGCTCTACTTCGTCATCAAGGACGCCGAGGCGGCGGTTGCCCCGCACCAGCACCGCGCTGAGCAGTCCCAGCAAACACAGCGCCAGCAGCGTGCTCAGGACGCCCCAGGGGTGCTGGTCCCAGAGGTCTTGCCAGGTGAGGGCCGGGGTGACGTCGTAAGGTGGCAGACGCAAGGCCCGGGCCAGCGATTCAACCGGCAGGTAGTCCAGCGGTGGTGCAAAGCCGGCCAGCCACCCGGCGCACCACGTCGTCCTCCACATGAGCCAGGGCCACAAAAGGCCATTCGGGGTAGAGCCGGGTCGAGACAGCAAATGGAAAGCCGGCAAAGGTCTGGGCTTGCACCACGCGCAGGCGCGGCAGGACCGGCCCGGCTTCATCGCGCAGGCGGTCCACAATGCCAGAGCGGACAAAGCCCACATCCACCCGACCTTGCAGCACCGCCTGCACGACCGCATCGTGCGAACCCAGCGGCACCAGTGTGTTGCTGCCGGGAAGGGGCAAACCAGCGGCCTGGAACTCATACGCCAGCGCCTGGTAGCCACCGAAAAACGACGTGCCGGGAATGCCGATGCGCTGGCGGCGGATGTCGGCCAAGGTCTGGATCTCGGGCCGGTCAGCACGGGTCAGGATCACCCCGCCCAGGCTCTTGACGGCCGCCCCATCCTGCACCGTGACGGTGGTGGCCATGACCGTGGTCAGGCTGCCTACGCTGCGCAACAGCAAGAACTGGGTGGCATTGGTCCAGACCAGATCCTGTGCCGCCCAGGTGGCGGGCGCGAGCGCAAGCAGCAAACCGGCCAGCCAGCAGCGCAGGCGTTGACGGCTCATGGGATGAAGCGGGCGTTGTTGAGCCCGGAGAAATCGCAGCGGCCGCTGATGAGGCCGGCCTCGCGCATGAGGGGCTCCAGCGTCTCCACGGCCTGGCTCACCAGGTTGCCAGGCGCCAGCAGACGGCGGTTCATGGCTTCGTCGGGCTGGTTGATCCCGGCGTAGCTCCGCAGCACATCGCGATACTCCAGCGCCCGCCAGACGGCAATGCGCCGCATGCTGTCTTCCGTGTTGCGCCGCAGGTGGTTGAGGCCCCTGAAATGCGCCTCCATCAGGGCCTTGAGTCGGTCGCGGTCGCGCCAGCCGGTGCGGTCGGCATGTACCGCCAGCACGTCCAGTATCACCCCCGGAATGCGGCTGGAGTCGTAGATCAGCACCCCGCCGCGTTGCAGCAGGTGCTTGGAATAAGGAGGGTAGCTGACCGCAACGTCAATGTGGTTGGCCTCCCAGGCCGCCAGTTGCTCGGCCGGCGCCAGATCCACCAGCTCGAAGGTGCCAGGCGGCAGATCCAGCGACTGGCGCCACTTATGGAACATGACGATGCCGACCGCAGAGGTTTCCACCGCCACCCGGATGGGGCGATCGCGTTCGATCTGGGTCACCAGAGAAACGCCGGGACGGGTCACCACCTGGTCGGCGCCGACCGATTCGTTGAAGACCAGCACCACCGTCAGGGGCAGGCCCTCGCAGCGCAGAGTCATCACTTCGTCCAGCGTCAGGGCAGCGGCATCAAGCCGGCCCTCGCGCAAGCCGCCCATGGAATCGACGGCACTGACCCCCTGCGTGAGATGGACGCCCGACGGCAGCCAGCCAAAATGCTCGGCCAGCGTGAGCGTTTCGTACCCAGGCCAGGGGTGCAGCCCCACTCGCAAAGGCGTTGTGGATGCGCAACCCACCCCGGTGACCGCCAGCCCGCTGAGCAGAAGTAAGCGTTGAAATGTGCGGCGGTCCATCCAGACAGGATTGAAATCGTTACAGTGTGTACATGTTAACCGTATCTCAACGCGCTCAGCAAATCGATCCCTTTTACGTCATGCAGGTGGCTGAACAGGCCCGCGCCCTGGCGGCGACCAGCGGACCCCATGATCCGCGCATGATCTATCTGAATATTGGTGAACCCGACTTCACTGCGGCCCCGCTGGTGCAGCAGGCGGCGGAGGCGGCGATTCGCCAGGGGCAGACCCAGTACACCCCGGCCATGGGGTTGACGACCTTGCGGCAGCGGCTCAGCGCCTGGTATGCCCAGCGCTGGGGGGTGGACGTGCCCCCGCACCGGATTGTGATCACCGCCGGGGCCTCGGCCGCCTTGCAACTGGCCTGTCTGGCTACCGTCGATGCTGGGCAGGAACTGCTGATGCCCGACCCGAGCTATCCGTGCAACCGACACATCCTGACGGCCCAGGGTTCGAAGGCCCGTTTGCTGCCTACCACCGCGGCCAGCCGTTTTCAGCTGGAGGGCGACGCCATCGAAGCGGCCTGGCAACCGCACACCGCAGGGGTTTTGCTGGCCTCGCCGTCCAACCCCACAGGCACCTCCATGCCCCGCGAGGCGCTCCAGCGTGTCCACCAGGTCGTGCGCGCACGGGGCGGCGCCTTGTTGCTGGATGAAATCTACCTGGGCCTGAGTTTTGACGACCGATTCGGTCAAACAGGGCTGAGCCTGGGCGACGACGTGATCAGCATCAACAGTTTTTCCAAGTATTTCAGCATGACGGGCTGGCGGCTGGGTTGGCTGGTGGTGCCGGATAAACTGGTTGCGCCGGTGGAGCGCTTGGCGCAAAACCTGTACATCTGTGCCAGCACGGTGGCGCAGCATGCGGCGCTGGCATGTTTCGAGCCTGAGAGTCTGGCGGTCTTTGAAGCCCGTCGAGCGGTGTACCGGGCCCGTCGCGATGCGTTTCTGCCTGGACTGCAAGCCCTCGGGTTCGATGTGCCCGTGCAACCCGATGGTGCGTTTTACCTCTGGGCCGATGCCCGCAACGTGATGCAGCGGCTGGGCCTGACGGACAGTGCCGCGCTGGTGCAGTGGTTGATGCATGAATGCCGGGTGGTGGTCACGCCCAGCCGCGACTTCAGCGATCGCGATAGCGGGCACTCTGTGCGCTTTTCCACCGCCAGTGCAGACGATGATTTACGCGAGGCCCTGGACCGCATGCGCCAGCGCTTGGCACTGGCCGAGTCGGTTTAAGCGTCCACGTCCTTGAACTGCCGGCGCAGAGCCACCGCGTCTTCCTCGGCCAGGGTGCGGTCGCTGGGGGTGAGCTTGAAGACACGGACTGTGCTGTGGACTCGATCGACCTGGCTGTTCAGTGACGAAGCCGAGGCCGACAGTTCCTCCACCATCGCGGCATTTTGCTGCGTGATGGTGTCGAGTTGCGCCACCGCTTCGCTGATCTGTGCCACGCCCAGCGACTGTTCCTGTGCCGAATGGCTGATGGTCCCCAGCAAAGCGGTGACGCGCTCTACCGATTGCAGGGCTTCATCCATGCGCGCTTGCGCTTCCTGGGCGCGTTGG
>JAUVYR010000022.1 GCA_030602985.1 Burkholderiales bacterium | reverse complement strand
GCGACCAGTTCGGTCAGCGCGGGCGCCAGCATGTGGATGGGGTTGCGCGCGAGGTGCGGGTAGGCGATGTGCCCCTGAACCCCCTTCACGGTCAGCTTGCCGCTCATGGTGCCGCGCCGGCCGTTCTTGATCATGTCGCCGGTGCGCTCCACCGAGGTGGGCTCGCCCACGATGCAATAGTCCAACCGCTCGCCGCGTTTCTGCAGGTCGCGACACCCCACCACGGTGCCGTCGTTGGCCGGGCCTTCTTCGTCGCTGGTGAGCAGGAAGGCGATGTTCAGGGGCGCTTGCGGGTGGGTGGCGATGAAGTCCTCGCATGCCACCACCATGGCTGCAAGCGAGGTTTTCATGTCGCTGGCGCCGCGGCCATAGAGCTTGCCATCGCGGTGGGTGGGGGTGAAGGGGTCGCCGTCCCATTGGTCCAGCGGGCCGGTGGGCACCACGTCGGTATGGCCAGCAAACACCAGGGTGGGTGCATCTGGCGCGGCCATGCGCTTGGCCCACAGGTTGGCCACGCGGAAGTCGGTGGGGCCACTTTCTATGGTTTCGCAGACAAAGCCCAGCGGCATGAGCCGGGCGGCGATCAGGGCTTGGCAGCCGGCGTCATCGGGGGTGACGGAGGAACGGGCGATCAGCGCCTCAGTCAGGCGCAAGGTGGCGGTCATGGGCAGAATCAGATTGAGATGTCAGTGGTTGACATCGAGGGTGAAATCGGTGAACGAAGGACCAGGTGTCGGGGTGGACTGTGCAGCTGGACTGGCCCGGCTTGGCGTGGATGCTGCGTGTTCCTGATTTTGCAGACGCCACATCAAGTTGGTCGGGGAGTCGGCATACGACAGCCCTTCCTTGCGGTCGACCTTGCCTTCCATGATGAGGCGGGCGATGTCTTCTTCGAAGGTTTGAGACTCCTCCGCCATGGATTTTTCCAAGGCTTCACGCACGCCAAAGAAATCCCCTTTTTCAATCAGTTCGCTCATCAACCGCGTATTCACCATGACTTCCACAGCTGGGACACGCCCACCGTCCACGGTCCGCATCAACCGTTGAGACACGATGGCCTTCAACGCAGAGGCCAGATCGTTGAGCATGGAGGCTCGCACTTCCACTGGATAGAAATTCAGAATGCGGTTGAGGGCCTGGTAGCTGTTGTTGGCATGCAAAGTGGCCAGCACCAGGTGACCAGACTGTGCGTAGGCAATCGACTGCGCCATGGTCTCGCGGTCACGGATTTCACCGATCAGGATCACATCCGGCGCCTGGCGCAGAGCGTTTTTGAGGGCAATCTGCAGTGACTCGGTATCCGTGCCCACTTCCCGCTGGTTGACGATGGATCGCTTGTTCTGAAACAGGTATTCCACCGGGTCTTCGATGGTCAGAATATGCCCTGTGGTGTTGCGATTGCGGTGCTCAAGCAGAGCGGCGAGTGTGGTGCTCTTGCCCGAGCCCGTGGCCCCCACCACCAGCATCAGGCCCCGTCGAGCCATGATCATCTGATTCAACACCGAGGGAATATTCAGGGATTCGACCGAGGGGATTTCCGAGTTGATGAAGCGGATCACCACCGCACAGGTGCCCCGCTGTTTCATGGCGCTTATCCGGAAACGACCCACCCCCTGGATGGGGATCGCGATATTGAGTTCGCCGGTCTGGTTGAACAAGGCCAGATGCTCCTCACTGATGACTTCAGCGATCAATCGAAGAGGCCCGTCAGGAGGGAGCGGTTGCGCGTTCATGGGCTCGCACAAGCCATTGATCTTGATGTAGACCGGCGAGGAGGCCGTCATGTAGACATCCGATGCCTTTTTCTCGCCCATCAGGCGCAAAATGCGCTCCATCGTTCCCATAGACCCCTCCTGGCGTGTGATGATCAGTCGCGCAGCAAGTCGTTCAGGCTGGTTTTGGCTCGGGTCTGAGCATCGACTCGCTTAACGATGATGGCCGCGTACAAGCTGTATTTTCCACCGTCTTTCGGCAGACTGCCACTGATCACCACGGAACCAGCAGGCACGCGACCATAGGTGACCTCGCCGGTGGAGCGGTCATAAATCGGCGTGCTCTGGCCGATGTAGACGCCCATGGAAATCACCGAATTTTCCTCGACGATCACGCCTTCAACAATCTCGGACCGCGCACCGATGAAACAGTTGTCCTCGATGATGGTGGGGTTGGCCTGCAGGGGTTCCAGAACGCCACCCAGACCCACACCGCCGCTCAGGTGGACGTTTTTGCCGACCTGCGCGCAGGAGCCCACGGTGGCCCAGGTGTCCACCATGGAGCCTTCACCCACATAGGCGCCGATATTCACGTAACTGGGCATGAGGATGGCGCCCTTGGCAATGAAACTGCCGCGACGTGCCACGGCTGGCGGCACCACGCGCACTCCCGTGGCGGCCATTTCCTGAGGGCTCAGGTGGGCGAATTTGGTTTTGACCTTGTCGTAAAAGGCCAGATCACCCGCTTGCATGATCTCATTGTCATTGAGTCGAAAGCTCAACAGGACCGCTTTTTTGATCCACTGGTGCACAGTCCACTCACCGACACCCTGTTGGGTGGCCACACGGAGCTGACCATTGTTCAACTGTTGGATCACCTGCTCCACCGCATCCTTGACTTCCTGTGGAGCGCTGGAAGGTGACAGTTGGGCACGGTTGTCCCACGCGTTTTCGATGATGGATTGCAAGGCTTGAGTCATGGTTGGGTGGAGTTGCTAGCTTGAATGAATTGGATGATCCGCTGAGCCGCTTCGATGCACTCAGAGGTTTCGGCGACCAGGGCCATACGGATGCGGTGTCGGCCAGGATTGACCCCGCCGGATTCGCGAGCCAGGTAGCTACCCGGCAGGACGGTCACATTGTATTGGGCGAACAGTTCACGCGCGAAGAGAACGTCCCTTTCCGGGTGATTGCGCTGATCCTGACCCCCAAAAACCGTGGGCACTTCAGCCCACAGATAGAAGCCCGCATCGGGCAGGTTGACGTTCATGACTTCGGCCAGTCGTGGAGTCACTGCATGAAATTTGGCGCGGTATTGTTCCCGATTGGCCTGCACATGCGCCTCGTCCAGCCAGGCAGCCGCACTGGCTGACTGGACGGTGGTGCTCATGGCACTGCCATGATAGGTGCGGTAAAGCAGAAAATCGCGCATCAACTCCGCGTCGCCGGCCACAAAGCCGCTGCGCAAGCCGGGCACATTGCTGCGTTTGGACAGACTGGTCAGACTGACCAGGCGCCGGAAATCGTGGCGACCGAGTCGTGCAGCGGCTTCCAGGCCCCCCAGAGGAGGCGTATCGCGGAAGTAGATCTCGCTGTAACACTCATCCGAGGCAATCACGAACCCGTAACGATCACTCAGCTCGAACAGCATGGCCCACTCATCAAGGGGCATGACCGCCCCGGTGGGATTTCCGGGTGAGCAGGTGAAAAGCAACTGGGTACGCTCCCAGATGGTGGTAGGGACACTTGCCCAGTCTGTGGCAAAGTTCTTTGTGGGTACGCTGGGTACAAAATAGGGTTGCGCCCCTGCCAGGTAGGCGGCTCCCTCGTAGATCTGATAGAAAGGATTGGGACAGACCACCACGGGTTCCGCTCCATCGGTAAAGGCACGGGGATTCACCACGGTCTGTGCCAGGGCAAACAGCGCCTCTCGTGATCCGTTCACCGGCAGGATCTGTGACGATGGCTCTACATCCAGTCCATAGCGCCGTTTCAGCCAATCGGCACAAGCCGACCGAAGCGCTGGTGTGCCTGCTGTGGCTGGGTAAACGGACAGGCCGCCGTCGGGCGCCAGAATCGCTTCTGAAAGCCGTTCCTTCAGAAAGGCAGGGGTCGGGTGGCGCGGCTCACCGATGCCCAGGCTGATCGGGCGGAAATCAGGGTGGGGAGTCACGCCAGCAAAGAGTTTTTTGAGGCGTTCGAAAGGATACGGCTGTAGGCGCTGAAGAAGGGGGTTCATAACCCGTCAATCTTAGCGCGAGGCGGTCAGGCCACCAGTTCAACCTTCTTTTTGTGCCCAATCGCTGCTGCGTGGGTGTCCGGGGCCAGCTCTGTGGATCGATCATGAGAAGCGGTCATTCGACCCATGACTTTCGCACCGTGTGCAATAGACACTGAACTGCAACTCACATCGCCTTCCACCACGCAGCCGGCATGCAGCTCGACTTCTTCCTCGGCCTGGATACAGCCATGCACCTTGCCGACCACCACCACCCGAATCGCTGACACGTTGCCTGTGACCACGCCATGGGCCCCTACGACGACGGTCACTGGCGCTTTGTCGGTGCCGGAGACATTGCCGTCCAGGCGACCATCGATGCGAATGCTTTCAGACACCACGATATCCCCACGGACCTGGGTGTTGGGCCCGAGAATGGTGTCAAATTTTTCTGGGGTGAGAGGGCCGGGAGGTTTCTTGGCAGATGAGCCGAACATCGGTAGACACTCCTTTTACTGTTGGGCAAGCTGGATGGCAGGGAAAACACTGTTATGACGCGCTGTGCGAATCACATGATCCGGGGTCGGGTTCAAAGGCTTGTCGCGAAAGCGTACCTCGTAGTGCAGGTGGGGGCCTGTTGATCGACCCGTATTGCCCAGCAGTCCAATCGTCTGCCCCGTCTGGATGGTGTCGCCCTGTTTGACGAGTATGCGGCTCAGATGCGCATACCGGGTGACAAAACCCCATTCATGCTCGATATCCACCATCAGTCCGTAAGCGCCCCAGTAGCGTGCCTGTATGACCGTGCCCGGTGCAGTCGCCACGATCGGTGTGCCTACGGGCGCCACGTAGTCCACGCCCTCGTGACGGCTGAGTGCCCGCGTGAAAGGGTCACGGCGAAGCCCGAAACCACTTGATATTCTGTATTCATTCAAGATGGGGCTCTGAATGGGGAGGGCGCCCAGCCATTCCACCTCGGCCACCCATTGCTGGTTCAGAGAAGAAAATCGACTTTCAAGACGCAGGGCATCATCCACCATCTGCTGCAATTTTTCAGTGGCACGGGGCGCAAACCACTCAAAGCCAGAGAGGAGGTGCAGAGGCCCACCCTGTCCACCCGGGCCTGGTCGGACTTGCCGTTGTGGTACCAGCTCAACGAGTTGCCGCTTAGTGGCTTCGAGCTGACTCAGCTCATGATTGAGCGCCTGGATCTTCTGTTCGAGCGTCTGAAGCTGTTCCTGATAGGCCGATTCGATACGTTCCTGTTCGCTGGCAGTCGTCACAGCACCGAGTTTTCGGGCCAGTTCGGGCTGCACTTCAATCGCCACACGCAAGCCCAGCAATTGCAAGGCTGCACCCAGCATGAAAAACATCGCGGCCAGCCCCGCAGCAAACCAGAAAATGGTTTTGCGTGTGATGGACAAGGTGACCACACGCGCTGTGGGCCCAGAAAGCCATATCAGCTGCATATGAAATTCCGCATATCTGAATTGACCAAAGCGCGCATTAAAGCATGTTCTGTCAGCTGCCAGCAAGTTCGGGCGAACCCTAGACCCTGTGGAAAATGATGGGGTCGCGAAGACGACCGACTAAACTTCAGGTCATCGAATCACTGGTTCGCCACTTTTTTGATCTCGCGTGCGCCTACACACCATCAAACTGTCCGGCTTCAAGTCGTTTGCCGAACCCACCACATTCAACCTGCCGGGTCAGCTGGTCGGGGTGGTGGGGCCGAACGGCTGCGGCAAGTCCAATATCATGGATGCCGTGCGCTGGGTGCTGGGTGAAAGCAAGGCCAGCGAGCTGCGTGGCGAGTCCATGCAGGACGTCATCTTCAACGGGACGACGCAGCGCAAACCCGCCAGTCGGGCCAGCGTCGAACTGGTGTTTGACAACGCCAGTCACCGTGCGGGCGGGCAATGGAGCCAGTTTGCCGAGATCGCCGTCAAACGCGTGCTTACACGCGACGGCAACAGCAGCTACTTCATCAACAACCAGCCCGTGCGCCGCCGCGATGTGCAGGACGTGTTCCTGGGAACGGGCCTGGGTCCGCGGGCTTACGCCATCATCGGCCAGGGCACGATCAGTCGCATCATTGAGTCCCGGCCCGAAGAGCTGCGCCTGTTCTTGGAAGAAGCCGCAGGTGTGTCGAAGTACAAGGAGCGCCGGCGCGAGACAGCCAACCGCCTGCACGACACCCGTGAAAACCTGACCCGGGTTGAAGACATCCTGCGGGAGCTCAACGCCAACCTGGACAAGCTGGAAATGCAGGCCGAAGTGGCGCAGCGCTACCATTCCTTGCAACATCTGCTCGGCCTGCGGCAGCAGCAACTGTGGTTTCTCAAGCGGCGCGATGCCCAGAGCGAGCTGGCGCGCGTGCAGGCTGAAGGGCTTCAAGCGGTCAACGCGCTCGAGGCGCGCATGGCCGACCTGCGGCGTGTCGAAGCCGATCTGGAGACCATTCGACAGGCCCATTACGAGGCTGGCGACCAGTTGAATCAGGCCCAGGGTCGCCTCTACGAAGCCGGTGCCGAGGTGGCTCGGCTGGAGGCCGAAATCCGCTACGTGGTCGAGGGTCGCCAGCGGGTGCAACAGCGTCTTCAGCAGTTGCAGGAGCAGTCCGCCCTATGGGCGCAGCGCCTGACCACGGCGGAGGCCGACCTGGAAGCATTGGCCGAACAGAACGACAGCGCCGCCGAACAGGCCGAGCTGCTGGCCGCCCAGCTGGAAGATCAGGCCGGACAGCTGCCTGACCTGGAATCCGCTCTGCAGCAGGCCCAGGGCAGGGCAAACACCCAGAAGGTGGCCGTGGTGCAGATTCAGCAGGCGATCCAGGTGCTGGCCGCCGAGCAGCGCGGCATAGAGGAGCAGTCGCGTCAGCTGCAGGGGCGACGTGAACGTCTGGCCGCCGACCGCAGTGCCATGGTCATGCCCGATGAGTCGAGGTTGCAAGCCTTGCAGCAGCAGCGGGACGAGGCACAAGCCGCTTGGCAGACGCTGGATGATCGCGTGCAGGCCTTACAGGTCGAGGTGCCACAGCTGGACGAGGCGCGCAAGCAGGCGCAACTGCATGTGAATCAGGAAAACCAGGCCTTGGCCGAATTGAATGCCCGGCTGGATGCGCTCAAGGCCTTGCAGGAACAACTCAAAACCGATGGCAAATTGCTGCCCTGGCTGAACCGGCATGGGCTGGACACACTGTCGCCCATCTGGCAGCGCCTGCATGTCGAGCCGGGCTGGGAAAGCGCTGTCGAGGCAGCCTTGCAGGAGCGGCTGGGGGCGCTGGAAGTGTCACGGCTGGAGATGGTGCGTGCCTTCGTCTCGGATGCACCGCCGGCCAAACTGGCCTTTTACTCAACGACTTCGCCACACGTGGCTCAGGATGGGCCAACGCCACCGCCCCCCCTGTCGCCGCTGGTGAAGCGGCTGCGCCTGCACGATGCAGCGCTGCAAAGCCTGCTTGCCCACTGGTTGCATGGCTGCTGGGCGGCTGACAGTCTGGACCAGGCGCTGGCCTTGCGGTCGCAGTTGCCTGCTGGCGTCCGGGTCTTCACACCCCATGGGCATGCGGTCACGGCCACGCAGGTGAGTTTCCATGCGCCTGACAGTGAACAAGCGGGCCTGCTCGCCCGTGCCCAGGAGATCGAAAACCTGGACAAGCAGCTGCGGGCGCAAACTCTGATGGCCGACCAAGCCCGGGTCGGCCTGAATCGTGCCGAATCGACTTATGCCGATGCCGCCCAGCGTCTGCAATCGGCGCGTCGCGAGGCCACGGAGCTGCAAACCCGCGTCCACGAGCTGCAAGTCGAATGCCTGCGCCTGGCCCAGCAGGCCGAACAGGCACGCAGCCGCAGCCATCAACTGACGGCAGATCTGGCCGAGGTGGACGAACAACTGGACGCTCTCCAGGAACGTCGCGTCGAGGCCGAGGGTCGTTTTGAAGAGCTGGACATGCAGTTGGCCGATGGACAGGAGCGCCATGCCCAGCAGGAAGATGCCGTCATCGAGGCGGAGCGGCGTTTGGCCCAGGCACGAGAACAGTTACGCACCCTCGAGCGCCGCGCCCAGGAAGCCACGTTTTCCCAGCGCAGCCTGGAAGCCCGCCGGGGTGAACTGCAGCGCGCCATGGAAACCGCCCAACAGCAACTCCAGGCGCTGGCCGATGAGCGACAGCGTGCGGTGGCCGAGCAGGAGCGGCTGTCCGATGCGGCGGCCCAGGGTGGCCTGCAAGCGGCGCTGGATGCCCGCTTGGAGCGAGAGCGGGCCCTGGCAGCGCAACGCAGCCAGTACGACGAACTCACCGTCCGATTGCGAGCCAGCGACGAACGTCGCCTCCAACTCGAGCGAGAACTGGACCCCTTGCGGGCCCGCATCACCGAGTTTCAGCTCAAAGAGCAAGCCGCTCAGATGGGGCTGGACCAGTACCAGCAGTGGCTGGCCGAAGCGGGCGCTGATCTGCAGGTGCTGGAGCAGGGTATCGAGGCCGAAGGGGTCAAGCTCTATGGCCTGCAAGGCGAGATCGATCGTTGCCAGCGCGACATCACGGCGCTGGGCGCGGTCAACCTGGCGGCGTTGGACGAGTTGAGCAGCGCGCGCGAACGCAAGCAGTTTCTGGATGCGCAGTCCAACGACCTCAACGAAGCCATCCAGACCCTGGAAGACGCGATTCGTAAGATCGATGGTGAAACCCGCGAGTTGCTGGGCAGCACCTTTGAAGCCGTCAATGGCCATTTTGGCAAGATGTTCCCCGACCTGTTTGGTGGTGGGCAGGCGCGTCTGGTCATGACCGGCGAGGAAATCCTGGACGCGGGCGTACAAGTCATGGCCCAGCCACCCGGCAAGAAAAACCAGACCATCCACCTGTTGTCAGGCGGCGAAAAGGCGCTGACGGCGATTGCGCTGGTGTTTGCCATCTTCCAGCTCAATCCCGCCCCGTTTTGTCTGTTGGATGAGGTGGATGCACCCCTGGACGATGCGAATACCGAAAGGTATGCCAAACTGGTGTCCCGCATGAGCACGGAAACCCAGTTTCTTTTTATCAGTCACAACAAGATTGCCATGGAAATGGCTCAACAACTCATCGGAGTGACCATGCAGGAACAGGGCGTATCGCGAATCGTGGCCGTGGACATGGAAACGGCCTCCAGCATGATGGAGACCTGACCATGCTTTCTTCGTTTCAGTTGGGGCTGATCGTTCTCGGGGTGGTGGTGGTGGTCGCCGTGATGGCGTACAACCGCTGGCAGACAGCCCGCCTGCAGCCTCGTCGCGCCCGTGCGGTTGTGTCGACGGCAACCGAACCATCGCTTGACGTCACGGGTGATGGGCAAGAGGACGAGCGACAAGAGCCCTCTTTGGGGGACGATCTGGGTATTGAGCGACCAGCGAATGCGCCCGCCCCCTCCACTGCCAGCTCTGCCTTGCTGAATCCGCAACTGGATGCCATCGTTCCTCTGACGCCGGAATCGGTGGTGTCGGGCGACGCCTTGCTGGCCGCCTTGCCAGGAACGCGGCGCATCGGCAGCAAGCCCTTTTTCATCGAGGCCATGAGCCCGGAAGGCCAGGCGTGGGAATTTCCCCGTGCGGGCCAGCGTTACGACGCGCTCAAGGCCGGCATCCAGCTGGCCAATCGCACCGGTGCGCTGAACGAAATCGAATTTTCGGAGTTTGTGGTCAAGCTGCAGGCTTTCTGTGATGGCCTGCACTTGTCAGCCGATTTTCCCGACATGATGGTAGAAGTGGGCCGAGCCCGGGAGCTGGACCAGTTCGCAGCCGACCACGACGCCCAACTCACTTTCACCCTGCGCGCCACACGGGCCGCGTGGAGTCCGGGCTACCTCACCCAGCACGCCGCCATGCAGGGGTTTGTGGCAGGCGCCTTGCCGGGGCGCATGGTCTTGCCCGCGTCACAAGCTGGGGCTGCGCCCATTCTCGTGTTGCAGTATGAAACCCAGGCTGCGCTCTCGGACGACCCGGATCAAGCCGCTTTGCGGCAGTTTTCCATCAGCCTGGATGTGCCGCATGTGGCCCGTTCCGAGCGCCCCTTCGTTCGGTTGCGCGAAGCCGCCATCCAGCTGTCCAAAGCCATGGAGGGGCTGATCACCGACGACGGTGGCCAGCCCCTGAACACCGACGCCATGGATCGCATCGGGGCCGACCTGGAGGTGCTGTACGACGCGCTGGAGCAGCGGGGCCTGGATGCGGGCATGCCGCTGACTCGTCGGCTGTTCAGCTGACCGTCTGCGAACAGCGGGCCTTCGGCTCAGGCGTCCCGCAGATAGCCACTGGCCTTCATCGCCGACAACGTCTGATCTGCCAGTTCCGGCAGAAAAGACATGGTTTCCGCGATCAAGACATGATCCTTGGCGAGCGCGGCCTTCTCGATTTTGAGTGCTGCCGCGGCCAGCGCGGTGGCCCCCATGTTGGCGGAGCTGCCTTTGAGCGAGTGGGCCTGCCGATTGATGCCCACCATATCGCCCTGGTCAATGACTCGCTGAAGTTTGTCCACCTCATCCATGAGCTGATCAGCGAACAGACGGGTGATCTGGAAAAGTTCATCATCCAGAATGGCCTTGAGTTCGGCGAGTGAGTCGATATTGAGCAGGTCAGCCACGGCGATCATTAATTGGAAATTAATCATATTCTAGGCGCATTTGATCGGCAGCTAGCGTCTAAAATGACAACGTGCCTGACCGAGCAGATAACTTTCCCTATCGTCTACTGGTGGTTGATGACGACGCATCCACCCGTCTGGTACTGCGGCGGGTGCTCGCCAAGCACGGCTACGAAGTGATTGAGGCGGCCAACGGGCAAGAGGCCATTGAACAGACACTGGCTTTGAGACCCGACCTTGTCTTGATGGACGTGATGATGCCGATCTTGGACGGATTCAGCGCCTGTGCACAGATACGACTGGAAGACGGGGATGAGAGCCTGCCCATCATCATGCTGACTGGCGCTGATGATCTGGAGTCGATCATGCTGACTGGCGCTGATGATCTGGAGTCGATCGAGTCTGCTTTCAACGCTGGGGCGACGGATTTCATCACCAAGCCCATCAACTGGACGCTGCTCACGCAGAGGGTGCGTTATGCCTTGCGCAGCGGTCAACTGAACCGTGAAGTGCGCCGCAGCCGGCTCAGGGAGGCTTCTGTGCGCCGGATTGCGGGTCTTGGATATTGGCAGTGGAATCTGGATACCGATCAAATCAGTTGGACGGACGAATTGGCTGGCCTAGATGGTCTGCTCCCGGACAAGACATCTCCATTGGTTCGCTTCTTGGATCGGATACACGATGATGACCGTCGCCGATTACAGGTGGCTCTTGAAAGGGCGCGTGACATGGGCGCTCGACTCGATCACGAATGTCGCATATTGGTAGGTGACCGAGAATTCGTGATCCGTCTGGTTGGTGAGCGAGGCACCCAAAGCGAGGATATACATCAGCTCTACGGTGTTTTCCAAGATGTCACTGAAACCCGCCGGACGCAGGCCATGGTGGATTACCTGGCGTTACATGATGAATTGACTGGCCTAGGGAATCGACGTCTTTTCATGCGCCAGCTCGCTGAATCATTGGCTCTGCGACCGCGATCAACCTCTGGCGTTTTGTTGGTCGGTGTGCTCGATGTATCGCGCTTTGGTCGGTTCAATGACATCATGGGTCAAACCGGGGCCGACCGTCTTCTGACGATGATCAGCCAACGCCTGACGGACCACTTGAATGTGCAAACGGGCGGATTGGGGCGCATTGGCGGAGACGAGTTTGCCTTTTTCCTTTGGCTCGACGATGAAGAGGACGCCCCCAGGCGATTCCAGTCCTTGTTTCATAGCCTGACGCTTCCCTATAAGTGCGACGGACAGGATGTCTTCGTCAGCTTTTCAGGGGGTTACAGCGTTTTTCCGCGAGATGGGCAGGACGCGGAGGCTCTACTGGCTAAATCCCAAGCCGCACAACGCCTCGCACGGAAGCAGGGACGGGGTTTCCTGCCTGCCGAAACCGACGAGCAGACCACGCGACGACAGTCTCTTGAAAGCGAGCTGGAGCGTGACCTTTACACCGCGTTGGTCAACCGGGAGTTTTTTCTTCTGTACCAGCCGCAGATGGCGTTCAACCAAGGCAAGATCTCTGGTGTGGAGGCCTTGATTCGCTGGAACCATCCGAGGCTGGGGGTGCTGTCACCCATGCTCTTTGTGGGCTTGCTGGAGGAAACCGGCTTGATCAACGATGTGGGTGCCTGGGTCATTCAGGAGGCCTGTCGGCAGGCAGCGATCTGGCATCAGCAGGGTATGGATTTGCGTGTGGGGGTCAATCTGTCGCCACGCCAGTTCCTGCAGGACGATCTGTTTGACACGGTTGAGCAGGCTGCCCGCGCCGCCGAGGTGCCGCCGTCTCTCATCGAGCTGGAGATCACGGAAAGTCTCGCTATGCAGGACGTGGATCACACGGTGAAGCTGTTGCAGCGTTTCCGGTTGGCTGGGTTCAAGATCGCCGTCGACGACTTTGGTATCGGTCACTCATCTCTGGAGTACCTGTTGCGTTTCCCCATTGATGTGATCAAGATTGATCGGGCTTTCGTGATGGACATCACGTCCAGAGTGGGAGATCGGGCGATCGTGCGTGCGATCACCGTGCTGGCGCAGGCGCTGGGCATGATGGTGATCGCCGAAGGCGTGGAAACCCAGAGGCAGTCCGATTTCCTGGAGGCGATTGGGGTCACGGAAATTCAGGGCTACCTGATCGGCAAGCCCATGTCAGCCGCCGATATCGAGGCCATGATTCACACCGCTCGTCAATCGACACGGCACTGAATGCTGTGGGCTACTGAATGTCGCCGGCGTGCACCCCGTAAGCGCCTGCGCGCCGGTCGGCAAAGTACAGCCTCAGGGTTTCGCTGACGGTGCGGAACGCCAGGTCGTCCCAGGGGATGTCGTCTTCGGAAAAAAGCCGTGCTTCCTGGGTTTCATGGCCGGGATCAAACGCATCGCTCAGCAATCTTGCGCGGTAATACAGGTGCACCTGCCCCACACGTACCACATTGAGTACCGTGAAAAGCCCGAGCATTTCGATTTGGGCGCCCGCTTCCTCATGCGTCTCTCGAGCCGCTCCTTCGGCCGTGCTTTCGCCCATTTCCATAAAGCCGGCCGGCAGGGTCCATTTGCCCCAGCGCGGTTCGATATTGCGCTTGCACAGCAGTACCTGAGCGCCGTCCGGGCCCCAGAAAGGCACGGTACCCACCACGTTGAGGGGGTTTTCGTAGTGAACAGTGCCGCAATTCGGGCATATGGCCCGGATTTTGGTGTCCCCATCATCCGGTAGGCGGTGGTCCACTGCGCTACCACAGGACCTGCAGTGCTTGATTTGAGATCGAAACATGCGCACAGTGTAGAGGTCTTTGTGAAGTCCTGTGCTAGGCTAGCCTTCATGAAATTGCACAACTATTTCCGTTCAGGGACATCGTTTCGTGTCCGCATCGCTCTGCATCTCAAGGGGCTCCCATACGACTATGTACCGGTGAATCTGCTCAAGGGTGAACACCGTGAGGCGGCTTACCGGTCACTCAGTCCAGACGGACTGGTGCCGATGCTGGAGCTGGAGTCAGATGCAGGGCCGATCCGCCTGACCCAGTCCATGGCCATCATCGAATACCTGGATGAGGCCTGGCCCACACCGCCCCTGATGCCCAAGGACCCACTCGGACGCGCGCGGGTCCGCGCCCTGGCGCAAACCATCGCCTGCGAGGTGCATCCGGTCAACAATCAGCGCATCCTGCAATACCTGGGTCGTACGCTAGAAGCCAGCGAAGCCGAGCGAAGCGACTGGTACAACCATTGGGTGACCGTGGGCTTGCAAGCTTACGAGCGTCGTCTGGAAGAAGCGGCCACCGAACGGCGCCAGCAGGGGTTGCCGCCATCGGTGTATTCCTATGGCGATTTCCCTACCTTGGCGGATTGCTGCCTGGTGCCCCAGATCGTCAACGGTCGCCGTTTTGGTCTGGATATCGATGCACTGGATATTCCGCTGACGATGGCGGTTTACCGGGCATGCATGCAACTGGATGCCTTTGTGCGCGCGATGCCAGACCGGAGCCCGGATGCCACCTGATACCTCTTTGTGGTTACGCGCCGAAGCTCCCTGGCCAGCGGGTGTCCGTGCCGGGTTCACGCTGCGCCATGGGGGCGTGTCCGGCCCCCCCTGGGACAGCCTGAATCTGGGTGATCATGTGGGCGACAACACCCAAGCGGTCCATCACAACCGTCATTTACTGTCTCATGCTCTTGAGGTGGACTGCCGATTCCTGCAGCAGGTGCATGGCACGGATGTGGCTTATCTGACTGCGCAAAGCCCCCATGGCCTTTTGGCTGACGCTTGCTGGACCGATGCAGTTGGATTGGCCGCCACCATTCTGGTGGCAGACTGTCTGCCGGTGCTCCTCTGTAGTCCCGATGGTCGACAGGTGGCCGCTGCTCACGCCGGCTGGCGCGGACTGGCTGGGAAGCAGGGGCGTGGGGTGTTGGAGTCACTCGCTGATGCGTTGCGGAAAAACGCTCGTGGATCAGACCTGTCTGGCTGGATCGCTTGGCTAGGCCCCTGCATCGGCCCGGCGGCTTTTGAAGTGGGGCCCGAGGTTCGTGCCGCGTTTGTCGACGAAGATGCAACCGCTGCAGCCTGTTTCAAGCCTGCATGTGACCACGCTGCGAGCAACAAATACCTGGCTGACCTGCCTGCACTGGCACGTCAACGCTTGGAAAGCTGTGGCCTGTCTGCTGTCTACGGCAATGACGGTTCGCCTGGATGGTGCACCTTCAACAACTCACTGCGGTTCTTTTCCCACCGGCGTGACGCTCGGCGATTCGGCAGCACTGGCAGGATGGCTGCGCTCATCTGGCGGCCGGGCTGACGATTCCGCAGCCATGCGCGCCTTTTTGCGCAGAGGTGAACCTGTGATGTAAATCAGGATGCCAATCGGCACCAAACCGTAAAAAAAGAAGGTAATAATGGCTCCTACCACTGAGCCGGTTGAGCTGGTGGCCTCTGCGATGGCCATCATGACAACCACATAAAACCAGGCAATGATGACAAGGTACATGAATCGAATCGGTAAAGGTGCGCACAGAGCCCATTGTCAGTCCACTGGAAGCTCTTTCACACATACTGTATCGGGTCTGACCTGTATGCGTAATCCTTGACTGAGTTCCCGACTGTAACGGAGACATTCATGACCCCTGACAATCCCTGGCTGCAATCCGCACAGCAATTCCAGCAATCAGCGATCCAGCAGTGGACTCAGATGTTGCAGGCCACACAGGCCTCCGCGTCGCCGGTGCCACAGTTTGCACTGCCCAGTGATGCCAACATGGGTGACCTGTTTTCCAAGATCACCGGCCATCCCGTCAAGATCGATCCCTCCCGTTTGCTCGACATCCAGCAAACCTATCTGCGGGAGCTGGCCGAGTTGTGGAACCAGGGCTTGCAGGTGCGCCCGCCCAAAGACCGTCGCTTTGCAGGTGAGGCATGGGCATCCAACCCCATGGCGGCCTTTTCAGCAGCCGCCTATCTCTTGAACGCGCGCACCCTCATGGCCATGGCCGAAGCCGTTGATGCCGACCCCAAGACCCGGGCTCGTGTTAACTTTGCCGTGCAGCAATGGATCGATGCCAGCGCACCGAGCAATTTTCTGGCCTTCAACGCTGAGGCTCAGAAAAAAGCGCTGGACACTCAGGGCGAGAGCATTTCCAAGGGCATTCAGAACCTGCTGCACGACATGGAGCAAGGCCATGTGTCCATGACCGATGAAAGTGCGTTTGAAGTCGGTAAAAACGTGGCAACCACAGAAGGCCAGGTGGTCTTTGAGAATGAGCTGTTTCAACTCATCCAGTACAAGCCGCTGACAGCCAAGGTGCATGAACGCCCCTTCCTTCTGGTGCCTCCGTGCATCAACAAGTTCTACATCCTGGATCTCCAGCCCGATAACTCGCTGATCCGCTATGCCGTGGAGCAGGGCATGCGCACCTTCGTGGTCAGCTGGCGCAACCCCGACGCCTCCCTGGCACAAAAAACCTGGGACGACTACATCGAGGATGCCGTGATCAAGGCGATTGCGATGACTCAGGAGATCACCGGCGCTGCGGATATCAACGCCCTGGGATTCTGTGTGGGTGGCACCATGCTGGGTACGGCCCTGGCGGTGCTGGCGGCACGCGGTGAACACCCCGTGCACAGTGCCACTTTCCTGACCACCTTGCTGGATTTCACCGACACTGGCATCCTGGACGTCTTCATCGACGAAGCGTTCGTCAAGTTCCGTGAGCTCCAGTTCGCCAAAGGCGGGCTGCTGCCGGGCCGCGATCTGGCCACCACATTCAGCTTCCTGAGACCCAATGATCTGGTCTGGAATTACGTGGTGGGGAATTACCTCAAGGGCGAGACACCGCCCCCCTTCGACCTGCTTTACTGGAACAGCGACAGCACCAACCTGCCCGGGCCGTACTACGCCTGGTACCTGCGCAACACCTACCTGGAAAACCGTCTGTGCCAGCCGGGGGCTGCCACTGTTTGCGGTCAGAAGGTGGACCTGTCCAAACTGGACATGCCCGTCTATATCTACGGCTCCCGGGAAGATCACATCGTGCCGATCGCTGGCGCGTACGCAACCACACAGCATCTGTCGGGGCCCAAGCGTTTCGTGATGGGAGCCTCAGGGCATATCGCCGGTGTCATCAACCCAGCCAGCAAGGGCAAACGCAGCCACTGGATCGGCGTGGAAAATCATTTCCCCGCTGATGTGAACGAGTGGATCGACTCGGCAACGGAACACCCAGGCAGCTGGTGGACAGACTGGTCCGATTGGCTCAAGGCCCGTGCGGGCAAACTCATCCCCGCCCCCAAGAGCTATGGGAATCGACGCCACAAGCCTATCGAGCCGGCGCCGGGGCGCTATGTCAAAGCCAAAGCCTGAGCTCGCACATTTTTGAAACACACGCAAAGGAGTCAACATGGAAGATATCGTCATTGTCGGCGCTGCACGAACCGCGGTGGGTAAATTTGGAGGCAGTCTGGCCAAAATCCCAGCCCCTGAACTGGGTGCAACCGTGATTAAGGCGCTGCTCGAGCGCACGGGGGTAGGAGCGGATCAGATCGGTGAAGTCATCATGGGGCAGGTGCTGGCTGCCGGTTCTGGGCAGAATCCGGCCCGCCAGGCCATGATGAAAGCCGGTATTGCCAAAGAGACCCCTGCACTGACCATCAACGCCGTTTGTGGCTCCGGTCTCAAGGCGGTCATGCTGGCGGCGCAAGCTGTCGCCTGGGGTGACAGCGAGATCGTGATTGCCGGCGGGCAGGAAAACATGAGTGCCAGCCCGCACGTCCTCATGGGGAGCCGTGACGGACAGCGCATGGGCGACTGGAAGATGGTTGACTCGATGATTGTCGATGGCCTCTGGGACGTTTACAACCAGTACCACATGGGCATCACCGCCGAAAACGTGGCCAAGGCGCATGGTGTCACCCGCGAACAGCAAGATGCGCTGGCGCTGGCCAGCCAGCAGAAGGCCGCAGCGGCCCAGGACGCCGGCAAGTTCAAAGACGAAATCGTGCCCGTGGTGATCCCCCAGAAAAAGGGCGATCCGCTGGTCTTCGATGCTGACGAATACCTCAACCGCAAGACCAGCGCTGATGCCTTGTCGGGACTGCGCCCGGCCTTCGACAAAGCCGGCTCGGTCACAGCTGGCAATGCCTCCGGCATCAACGACGGTGCGGCTGCCGTCATGGTGATGAAAGCCAGCAAGGCAGCGGCCTTGGGGCTCAAGCCCCTGGCCACGATCCGCAGTTTTGCCACCAGCGGACTGGACCCAGCCACCATGGGTATGGGGCCGGTGCCCGCCTCTCAGAAGGCCCTGTCGCGGGCCGGGTGGTCAGTGGGTGATGTCGATCTGTTCGAACTCAACGAGGCCTTTGCCGCACAGGCCTGCGCGGTCAATCAAGGGTTGGGTGTCGACCCCGCCAAGGTCAACGTCAATGGGGGTGCCATTGCCATTGGTCATCCCATCGGGGCTTCTGGGTGCCGTATTCTGGTCACCTTGCTACATGAAATGCAGCGTCGTGACGTCAAAAAAGGCTTGGCCGCCTTGTGTATCGGCGGCGGCATGGGGGTTTCCCTGACGGTCGAACGCTGATTCTTCTTTATCATTTCCACTCAATCAAACAGAGGAGCATTTCATGAGTCAGAAAGTTGCCTACGTCACCGGTGGTATGGGCGGTATCGGTACTGCCATTTGCCAAAGACTGGCCAAGTCCGGCTACAAAGTCATTGCAGGTTGCGGCCCAACCCGCGACTACCAGAAGTGGCTGGACGAACAGAAGGCCCTGGGCTTCGAGTTTTATGCCAGTGTAGGTAATGTCGCCGATTGGGACTCCACGGTGGAGGCCTTCACCAAGGCCAAGGCTGAGCATGGCCCGATCGACGTGCTTGTTAACAATGCCGGTATCACGCGCGACCGCATGTTCCTGAAAATGACCTTGGACGACTGGAATGCGGTGATCAACACCAACCTGACCTCCATGTTCAACGTGACCAAGCAGGTGGTTCCTGACATGGTGGAGCGTGGCTGGGGTCGCATCATCCAGATTTCGTCGGTGAACGGTGAAAAAGGCCAGGCCGGGCAGACCAACTACTCGGCCGCCAAGGCCGGCATGCACGGCTTCACGATGGCGCTGGCACAGGAGCTGGCCGCCAAGGGCGTGACCGTGAACACCGTCAGCCCCGGCTACATCGGCACCGACATGGTTCGCGCCATTCGCCCCGACGTGCTGGAAAAGATCGTGGCCACCATTCCGGTCAAGCGCCTGGGAGAGCCTGAGGAAATTGGGGCCATTGTGGCCTGGCTCGCCAGTGAGGACGCCGGATTCACCACCGGTGCCGATTTCTCCTGCAACGGTGGCTTGCATATGGGGTGAATCTGTCCGATCTTCTTCTTATTGGAACCCGCCGCAGGCGGGTTCTTTTTTCATGCATTGATAATCTCGGGATGACCGAATCTCATATCGAGGCCGACACATCGCGTTGGCGCCTATCCGTGGCCCCCATGCTGGACTGGACGGACAAGCATTGTCGTTATTTTCATCGCCTATTGACTCGCCGAACCCGTCTCTACACCGAAATGGTCACGACGGGAGCCTTGATGCACGGCTCGGTGCGTCGGCACTTGCGTTTTGACGATGTCGAGCACCCCGTGGCCCTACAACTGGGGGGCAGTGAGCCTCGGGATCTGGCCGTGGCAGCCCGTCTTGGGGAGGCGTTGGGTTACGATGAAATCAACCTGAACTGCGGCTGCCCCAGCGAGCGTGTGCAGCGCGGCGCTTTTGGGGCCTGTCTGATGGCGGAGCCCCGTCTGGTGGCTGCCTGTGTGAAGGCCATGCGCGATGCCGTGCACATACCCGTGACGGTCAAGCATCGCATCGGGATCGATCGCATCGACAGCTACGATTTTGTCCGTGATTTTGTGGGGACGGTGGCTGAAGCGGGGTGTGAGGTCTTTATCGTGCATGCACGCAACGCCTGGCTCCAGGGCCTCAGCCCTAAGGAAAACCGTGAAGTGCCGCCCCTGCGTTACGAAATGGTCTATCGCCTCAAGTCGGATTTCCCCCATCTGACTATTGTGGTCAATGGCGGCATCACTTCACGGGAGGCGATTGCCACCCACCTGCGCCAAGTGGACGGTGCCATGCTGGGCCGTGAGGTGTATTACCGTCCATGGTCCATGACAGAGTGGGACCATCTGTTTTATGGTGATGCGCCTTCAACGGTGTCCTCCGACGCAGTCGAAGAGGCCATGGTGGCTTACATGGAGCGCGAAGCGCGCGAGGATGGCACGCCCTGGTACCCGATCGCACGGCATGTGCTGGGTTTGCGACATGGCCAACGAGGCGCTCGTCTGTGGCGTCAGGTCTGGAGCAATCACAAGCTCAAACCGCTGCCACCTCGCGAAGTGGCTGCCATGGCCCAGCAGGCTTTGCTGACGGAGTCCCTGCCAGCCTGAAGCTCAGGTGGCCGCGGCCAGACCGTTGGCGAAATGCTTCTTGACGGCCTGGACGGCTTCTTGGGAGGCGCGGCGATTGATGGCTTGCACAATGGTGCGATGTTCGTCGAGCGACTCCGCGATCCGGCCGGTCTTGAACAGGGAGCTGTGACGGTTGAGTTTCATGACTTTACGAAGATCGGTCACGATCTGCTTGCGCCACCGGTTCCCGGCGAGGTCCAGCAGTCGCAGGTGAAATGCCTCGTTGATTTCGAAAAAACGTTCACGGGAACCCACAACCGGGTCGGCGGCTTGCTCCAGCTGGTCGTGCATCTGCGCCAGATCGCGCAGCTCTTCATCACTGGCACGCCGACACACTTCACCCGCAGCGTCCGATTCGAGAAGTGCCAGCAGGTCGTAAACTTCACGCAAGTCTTGTTCGGATACTTCGGTCACATAAGCGCCGCGCCGTACCTTCATGGTTACCAGGCCTTCGGCTGCCAGTACCTTCAGGGCTTCTCGCAGAGGGGTGCGGCTGATCCCGAACTCCTCGGCAATACGCATTTCATCGATCCATGAACCGGGCGGCAACTCACGATTGAAGATGCGCTGCCGAAGCAATTCGGCCACTTCTTCATAGAGTGCGCGTGGAGTCAGGGAAAGGGATGCCATGGTTCTTTTCGGATATAGCTCACATTATATCTCTCTGGAAATTTTGCATCAATAATTATGAATGATGTAAAATGCCTCTTGTTGATATTCGTTACTCGAAAGCCCTCGCATGTCCGCCTCTGAATTCCAGCCCCGCACTCTCGAAGACTGGCAAGCTGCTGCCGAAAAATCGCTCAAGGGCGCATCGATCAACAGCCTGAACTGGACCACGCCCGATGGGATTGTGGTCAAGCCGCTGTACACGGCCGACGACATCAAGGACCTGCCGCACACCAACACCCTGCCCGGGTTCGAGCCCTTCATCCGCGGCCCGCAGGCCACGATGTACGCCGTGCGGCCCTGGACGATCCGCCAGTACGCCGGGTTTTCGACCGCCGAGGAATCGAATGCCTTCTACCGCAAGGCCTTGGCGGCGGGCGGGCAGGGCGTTTCGGTGGCATTCGACCTGGCCACCCACCGGGGCTATGACAGCGATCACCCCCGCGTGTTCGGCGATGTCGGCAAGGCCGGGGTGGCCATCGACAGCGTTGAAGACATGAAGATCCTGTTCAACGGCATTCCGCTGGACAAAGTCAGCGTGTCGATGACGATGAACGGAGCCGTGTTGCCGGTGCTGGCAGGCTATGTGGTGGCCGCAGAAGAGCAGGGCGTGGCGCAGGACCAGTTGAGCGGCACCATCCAGAACGACATCCTCAAGGAGTTCATGGTCCGCAACACCTACATCTACCCGCCCGAGCCGTCCATGCGGATCATCGGCGACATCATCGAGTACACGGCCAAACACATGCCGAAGTTCAACTCGATCTCGATTTCGGGCTACCACATGCAGGAAGCCGGTGCCAACCAGGCGCTGGAGATGGCCTTCACCCTGGCCGACGGCAAGGAATATGTGAAGACGGCGATCGCCAAGGGCATGGATGTGGATGACTTTGCAGGCCGCCTGAGTTTCTTCTGGGCGGTGGGCATGAACTTCTACCTGGAGATTGCCAAGATGCGCGCGGCCCGCCTGCTGTGGTGCCGCATCATGAAGGGCTTCAACGCGAAAAACCCCAAGAGCCTGATGTTGCGCACGCACTCCCAGACCTCGGGTTGGTCGCTCACCGAGCAGGACCCGTACAACAACGTGGTGCGCACCACCATCGAGGCCATGGCCGCCGTCTTCGGGGGCACCCAGAGCCTGCACACCAACAGCTTTGACGAGGCGATTGCGCTGCCGACCGAGTTCAGCGCCCGAATCGCCCGCAACACGCAGTTGATCATTCAGGAAGAAACGCACATCACGAATGTGGTGGATCCCTGGGCGGGTTCCTACATGATGGAGACGCTGACCCAGCAGATGGCCGACGAAGCCTGGAAGATCATCGAAGAAGTCGACGCCATGGGTGGCATGACCAAGGCGGTGGACAGCGGCTGGGCCAAACTGAAGATCGAGGCGGCTGCCGCCGAAAAGCAGGCGCGCATCGATTCTGGCAAGGATGTGATCGTGGGCGTCAACAAATACAAGCTCGCCAAGGAAGACCCGATCGACATCCTCGACATCGACAACCACAAGGTGCGCGAGCAGCAGATCGAGCGCCTGAAGGCCATCAAGGCGCAGCGCGACCCCGCGCAAGTGCAGGCCGCGCTGGACGCGTTGACGTCGGCGGCCGAGAGCGGCAGTGGTAATCTGCTGGCTCTGTCGATCCAGGCGATCCGGCTGCGCGCCACCGTGGGCGAGGTGTCGGACGCCTTGGAGAAGGTGTTCGGGCGCCACCGCGCCGATACGCAAAAGGTGACCGGTGTGTACGCTGCCGCTTACGATTCAGCCGAAGGCTGGGACAAGCTCAAGGAAGAAATCGCCGCCTTTGCCGAGGAGCAAGGCCGCCGTCCACGCGTGATGATCGCCAAGCTGGGCCAGGACGGCCACGACCGGGGCGCCAAAGTGGTGGCCACCGCCTTTGCCGATCTGGGTTTTGACGTGGACATGGGCCCGCTCTTCCAGACGCCCGAGGAATGCGCGCGCCAGGCCATCGAGAACGATGTGCACGCGGTGGGTGTGTCCACCCTGGCCGCAGGTCACAAGACGCTGGTGCCCGCCAT
>JAUVYR010000170.1 GCA_030602985.1 Burkholderiales bacterium | reverse complement strand
GCAAGGCCGGGTGCTGATCATAGACGACGTGATGAGCGCGGGTACGGCCGCCCGCGAATCCATCGCCCTGATCCGGGCGGCCGGGGCCACGCCGCATGCGGTGGCGATCGCCCTGGACCGCCAGGAAATGGCGACCGAAGTCGGGGCGGATGGGCAATTGCGGGATGTGTCTTACAGCGCAGTTCAATACGTGCGCGAACAGGTCGGACTGGCCGTGTGTGCCATTGCCAATCTGGCGGATTTGCTGCAATATCTGCAGCAGAGCGCCGGGGAGGCCATGGACCTGCATCGCACACGCGTGCAGGCCTACCGCGAACGATACGGCGTGAGCAGATGACCGCGTGACGAAAGTGTGCCGATGAGAACCTGTGCCGCCTCCACCTTAGCCCTTTTGCTGGCAGCCTTTGGCTGGACATCTGTCTGGGCACAGGGGGCCAGCATTTTCACCTGCACAGACGCACAAGGTCGCCGCCTGACATCCGATCGCAGCATCCCGCAATGCCTGGATCGCGAGCAGCATGAACTGAACCCCAGCGGCACGGTGCGACGGGTGATTCCACCTTCCCTGACGGCAGAAGAGCGGACGCGAGCCGAGGCACGGCAGCGCGCAGAAGCCGAGGCACGGCAGCGGGAAGCCGAAGAGCGGCGTCGTAACCAGGCGATGTTAATCCGCTTCCCGAATGAAGAAACGCACCAGCGGGCCCGCGAAGACGCTCTTCGGCAGGTGAATGCGGTGATCGCAGCCGTGACCACCCGCGAAACCGATCTGGAGAAACAGCGGCAGGAAATTCTGGCCGAAATGGAGTTCTACCAGCGCGACCCGTCACGAGCGCCGGCCTGGCTGCAGCATCGCCAGACCACCAACCAGCAGCAGATTGCTTCGCAGCGCACCTTCCGCGAAGACCAGGAGCGTGAAATCAGCCGCATCAATCAGCGTTTTGACGAGGAGCTGGCCTTGCTTCAGCGACTTTGGCGAGAGCGGGACACAGCGGCAGCCTCACGCTGATCCCTCCCATGGCTGGGCATCCACCCAGGCGCCACTGACACTCAATTGCCGCATGACATTGTCCGCCAGGCGCGCCACGGCCTGACAGGCCAGTGATCGCGGGATGTCGGCGGAACTGCAGATCGCCAGCGTGCGGGCCAGTTGCCGCACCGGTCGGGCTGTCAATGCACCCGACTGAATCTCGGGCCATAGGGGCATGACGGGCAACAGGGTACGGCCCATACCCGCCAGCAGGGTGGTGCGCAAGATGCTGATCGAGCTGATGTCGGCCTCCACCGGAGGCTGAGGGTAGCCGGCCTGGGCAGCGGCTTGTTCGATTAGCGGTCGCACCCCATGCGGTGACGCTGGCAGGATCAGGGGCCGGGATAAGGCTTGCTTCAAGGTGATGGAGGTCTTGGCCTTCCGGGGACGCGAGCGTGACAGCGCTGGCTCGATCAGGCTGAGTTGTTCGACCAGCACCCGGTTGACCAGAAAGCCACTCAGCTGCCCATCATCGAAGAGGACGGCCAGCTGGATCTGCCCGGTGCGCAGTTGTCGGGTCAGGTTACCCGTCAATTCTTCGGTCAGTTCGAGGACGACTTGGGGATAACGGGCTCGCACCGCACGCAGCAGCGGCAGAGCCAGGGCATGCGAGACGCTGTGAGGAATCCCGACGATCACTTTGCCTTCGGGCTCTCGTTCATCGGCCCGAACGCTGGCGCGGGCTTCATCGGCCTGCCGCAGGATGGCCACCGCATGCGGAATAAACCGCTGCCCGGCATCCGTCAGGACCACCCCGCGCCGCGAGCGCTCAAAAAGACTGGCCCCCAGCTCGGCCTCCAGCTGTGCCAGCTGATGACTCAGCGCCGACTGGGCCACAAACACCTGCTCAGCGGCCTTGGTCAGGCTACCGCTGTCGGCGATGGCCACAAAATAGCGAAGTTGGCGAAGCTCCATGCACACCTATCATCTAAAAAACAGATGGTAATGCATGTATTTTATATTGGACAGATGACTCACCGAGGCGTCTAATCACCCTAACGAACCCATCGGACGTTTCGCCCTGCTGGCTACCCGCCACCAGACAGTGCCACACCCGGCCAGGCCAACGACCGAAGCACGGCTTACCGGCGGTGTGATCAACGGGTCAACCGAGCTTGCGCTTCAGCAGCTCGTTGACCTGCCCCGGGTTGGCTTTGCCCTTGCTGGCCTTCATCACCTGGCCGACCAGGGCGTTGAACGCCTTGTCCTTGCCCGCGCGGTATTCGGCCACGTTCTTCTCGTTGGCGGCCAGCACCTCGTCGATGATGACTTCCAGCGCGCCGCTGTCGTTCATCTGTTTCAGGCCCTTCGCCTCGATCAGCGCATCCACCTGGGCCTGCGGCTCACCAGCAGATGCCTCACCGCCCCACAGCGCGTCCAGCACCTGCTTGCCCGCGTTGTTGCTGATGGTGCC
>JAUVYR010000085.1 GCA_030602985.1 Burkholderiales bacterium | reverse complement strand
ATCGCTTCGCGCTCCAGGGCGACCACGCCCGCGCGCTGCACGAACACGGGCGCACAACTGGTGTTGAATTCGATCAGTTTGCCCATGGCTGCCGTCAGCGAAGGCGGCATGACCAGCCAGCCCAGCCGCCAGCCGGTCATCAAAAAGGATTTGGAGAAGCTGTGAGCCACCAGCAAACGGTCTTCTGGCTCGGCCACATCCAGGAAGCTGGGGGCCGCCTGAGCCCCCTCACCCGCAAAATACAGCCGCTCGTACACCTCGTCCGCCAGGATCCAGGTACCGGTCTGGCGACAATGGTTCAGGATGCACTGCTGCTCATCGCGCGTCAGCGTCCAGCCGGTGGGGTTGTTCGGGGCATTCAGCACCAGCATGCGTGTGGCCGGGGTGATGGCCGCCAGCAACGCTGACATGTCCAACTGCCAGGCGCCGTTGTCGTCCGGCTGCAGACTGACAGTGGTGACGTGCGCCCCCATGATGCGCGGCTGGGCGACCAGATTGGGCCACACTGGGGTCACCGCCACGACTTGATCGCCCGCGTCCAGCAAGGCCTCACAAGCCAGCATCAAGGCATTGACCCCGCCAGAGGTGACCGCAATGCGGTCGAACCAGTCGCTGACGGATGCCACCGGGTGCAGGCGCTGCGTGTAATTGGCAATGGCCTGCCGCAGTTCGGGCAGGCCAAGGTTGTGGGCATAAAACGTTTGACCGGCCTGCAAGGCGTCGATGGCCGCCTGACGAATGACGTCGGCCGTCACCTCGTCACTTTCGCCAAACCAGAATGGCAGCACATCAGGACGCCCCATCCCGACATTGGCCACCTCACGGATCTTCGACCCCTCCAGCGATGCAATCACATCCCTCATACCTGCCTTGAGCGCCCACCGGGGCGTAAAGCAAGCATTGTCGGGGATTTATGCCGCGATTTTTGCAACGATGTCGGCCAGGGGCCAGCGGGGCTTCACGTCAAAAGCATAGGCCTGGGGGGCATCGGTCGCCAGGCCCGCCTGCAGCCGCATGCCCGCTGCCAGCGCAATCATCGCGCCGTTGTCGGTACACAGATGCAGTTCCGGGTAATGCACGCGCACGCCACGCCGGGCGCAAGCCTCGTTCAGCTGCGACCTCAAGCGTACATTTGCCCCCACACCACCGGCCACCACCAGGCGTTTCAGGCCGGTTTGCTGGAGGGCCGATAGCGATTTTTTCACCAGCACCTCCACGATGGCCGCTTGCGTGGAGGCTGCCAGATCGGCTTTGCGGTCTTCCAGCGCATCACCCAGTTTTTTGGCCTGGGTCAGCACCGCCGTTTTGAGGCCGGCAAAGGAAAAATCCAGATCACCGCTGTGCAACAAGGGCCGCGGGAGCTTGAATGCGTCGTCCTGGCCTCGCACAGCCAGCCGGGACAAGGCTGGGCCACCCGGATAACCCAGCCCCAGCAATTTGGCGGACTTGTCGAACGCCTCGCCTGCGGCGTCGTCGATGGTCTCGCCGAGCAAGATGTAGCGCCCCACCCCATCGACCTGCATGAGCTGGGTATGCCCTCCGGACACCAGCAGCGCCACAAACGGAAAGCGGGGCGGATCGGCACTCAGAAAAGGCGACAGCAAATGCCCTTCCAGGTGATGGATGCCGAGCGTCGGTTTGTCGAGCGCCGCTGCCATGGCACAGGCCACACCCGCCCCCACCAGCAAGGCGCCCGCCAGACCCGGCCCTCGGGTGTAGGCCACCCAATCAATGTCTTGCAACGTATGCCCCGATTCGTTCAGCACCGACTGGGTCAGGGGCAGGACGCGGCGGATGTGGTCGCGGCTGGCCAGCTCAGGCACCACCCCGCCATAAGCCTGGTGCATGTCGATCTGGCTGTGCAGGGCATGGGCGAGCAAGCGAGGCACAGCGTCGCAGCCAGCCTCGTCAGTGGTCTGGACCAACGCCACACCGGTTTCGTCGCAAGAGGATTCAATGCCCAGGATCAACATGGTGGCGTAGTGTAAGCCTGCCTTCGGCACGGATGTTGCTGCAATTGCACCAACCGATTCACCCCATGAAAACCAGCTTGTGCTTTCTTCTGGCCGCCAGACGCTGTGAAATGGCCGACCTCCAGCAGCTCGTGGAAACGAGCCAGCTGGTTCGCAACACGGCCGCCCTGATTCACCACTTGCAAAGGGAGCGAGGGCTGTCCAATCTGTTTACCGGTTCCAAAGGCCAGCAGTTTGCACAGGATCGGGACCACCAACTGGCAGCGACCGACGAAGCGGTCCTCACGCTGCGTGTCTGTTTTGACGGTCTCAATACCGACCCCATGCGTCATGGCGCCCGACTGTTCAGTCGCATCGCCTATGCCCTGCATGGGCTTGAGGTGCTGGCCCAGATCCGGTCAGCCGTTTCGGGGTTGCGGCTTTCCACCAGAGAACTGTCTTGTGAATACGCGCGTCTGATTGCCCGTCTGATCTCTGTGGTGTTTGAAGCAGCCGACATGGCTACTGATCCGGCTTTGTCGCGTTTGCTGGTGGCCCTGTTCAATCTCATGCAAGGCAAGGAGTTCGCCGGACAGGAGCGCGCTGCGGGTTCTGCCATGTGGGCTGAAGGCCAGGCCAGCCGCGAGGCACAGCAGCAGTTGCTGCACCTGATTGACTCACAGGACAAATGCCTGAAGCTGTTCGAGAGCTTTGCAACGCCCGATCTGCTGCAGTTGTGGCAGAAGTGCCAATCGCCACAGGTGGATGCCGAGCGGGAGCGTCTGCGGCGCATGCTGTGCAATGCCGGGCCTGCCGAGGCCATAGACACCACCAAGAGCGGGGACTGGTTTGCCTGCTGCAGCCAGCGTATGGACGAAATGCGCCTGGTTGAAGACCAGATGAGCAAAATGCTGGTCGAACTGGCACAGGCCCGTTTGGGTGCGATTGCCGAAGGTGTGCAAACCATCGAACAGATGAAGCGCCATGTCGAGGCGGCCGGGGCCAGCAACACCGCTCTCGCCTCTGCAGACCTGTTCCCTGCAGACACGACCAACAACCCTTCCCTGGGGCCCGCCCTGGAAAAATCGGTGCTCGACATGGTGCAGGAACAAGCCAGCCGACTCCAGGCAATGGCGGCTGAACTCGATCTGGTCAGGGCCAGTCTGAGCGAACGCAAGCTGATTGAACGCGCCAAAGGGCTGTTGATGGCACACCAGCAACTGACCGAAGAAGCTGCCCATAAAACCCTGCGCGATCTGGCCATGCGTCAGAACAAACGCATGGTGGAAGTGGCAGAGGCGGTTCTTTCCATGGCTGCCCTGCTCGGCCAGAAAGCCTGAAGCGCAGCGCACCAAGCCCGTGCAAATGCCCTGTTTGGATCAGGGTTTTCCCCATTCCTGGGCATGCATCCAGGGACTTTCAGTAGCCGCCCCTGGGTAACACGGCTGGCACGGTATTTGCTTCAGGGTTGTCACGGATTTGGGCCAACGGCGGCGCAAGTCGGTAAGTTAAGCGCGAACATTGGACAACGGCGTCCACGAACACTCAACGAGTGCTTCGTGGACGCCGTTTTTGTTTGCATGACCCGTTCCAAGCCTTACGCAGGAGTTGCCATGACCACCCTCGACACCCGTACACACTCAGCAGACACACCACCCACACCAGGGACCACCGCCGTTGGCCACACACGCCGAGACGCACTGCGCAAAGGCGCTGCGCTCGCTGGCGCCACCTTCTTTTCCACCCTGGGGCACAGCGGGGTCTGGGCAGCCGGCTCCGATGCACCCGAAAAGCGGGAAGTCAAGATCGGCTTCATCCCCCTGACCGATTGCGCGAGTGTGGTCATGGCCTCGGTGCTGGGCATAGACGAGAAGTACGGCGTCAAGATCGTGCCGACCAAAGAAGCCAGCTGGGCTGGGGTGCGAGACAAGCTCATCAATGGTGAACTGGATATGTCTCATGTGCTCTATGGCCTGATTTATGGCGTACACCTCGGAACAGCCGGCCCCAAAACAGACATGGCCATGCTAATGAACCTGAACTGGAACGGTCAGGCCTTCACCCTCAGCAAAAGGTTGGCCGATGCAGGGGCCAGGGATGCTGCCAGTCTGGCCCGCGTCATGGCCAGCAATCCACGTGAATACACCTTTGCCCAGACCTTCCCCACTGGCACCCATGCCATGTGGCTTAACTACTGGCTGGCCAGCGCCGGCGTCAACCCGCTGCGGGAGACACGAATCATCACGGTTCCGCCGCCTCAGATGGTGGCCAACATGCGGGTCGGCAACATGGATGGCTTTTGTGTGGGCGAACCCTGGAACCACCGCGCCATCATGGACCGCATCGGCGTGACCGCCGCCACAACCCAGGACGTCTGGAAAGACCACCCCGAAAAAGTCCTGGGCACGACCGAGCAGTTTGCACAACGCCACCCCAACACCTGCCGGGCAGTCGTCGCCGCCATTCTCGAAGCCAGCCAGTGGATAGACTCCAGCATTCAGAACAAGCGCAGAACCGCAGAGACCATTGCCGCCAGAGCGTATGTGAACACCAGCGTGGACGTGATCGTCTCGCGCATGCTGGGTCTGTACGAAGACGGCATGGGACGCACCTGGAACGACCCGCACCCGATGCGCTTTTCCCAAAACGGGGAAGTCAACTTTCCGTACCTGAGCGATGGCATGTGGTTCCTTACCCAGCACAAGCGCTGGGGCCTGATCAACAGCCACCCCGATTACCTGGCCGTGGCCAAGCAGATCAACAAGATCGATATCTACAAACAAGCCGCGACGGCCTCCAAGACCCCCGTACCTCGCAACGAGATGCGAAAAAGCACCCTGATCGACGGCGTGCCGTGGGACGGCAGCAATCCCGCGCGCTATGCCGACAGTTTTGCCATCAAGGCTTGAGCCCCACCCCAGGAGAAGCACATGGTCAGCGTTGCACTGAACACCCCCCTCGATTCACTGGGTACCCCTCATAAAACCCAGACCCTTCCCATGAAAAAAACGGTGAAAGCCGCAGAAAAAGAATTCCCGACCCGGACTTACAACGCCCATCTGGGCGAGTGGGTGGCGCGCGTGGTTCCACCCCTGCTGGGATTGCTGTTTCTGGTGCTGGTCTGGTATGCCATTTCGGTATCAACGGGCGGGAACATTCCCACACCGGCAGAAACGTGGCGCGGCGCGGTCGATATTTTTTCCGATCCGTTTTATCGCTACAGCATCAACGACCAAGGCATCGGCTGGAATGTGCTGATGTCCTTGCAGCGGGTCGGCATGGGCTTTGGCCTGGCTGCTGCCATCGGCATACCGCTCGGTTTCATGATCGGCCGCTTCACCTTTCTGAACCGGATGTTCAGCCCGCTGATCAGCCTGCTGCGCCCGGTGTCGCCACTCGCCTGGCTGCCTATCGGCTTGCTGGTATTCCAGGGCTCCAACCCGGCGGCCATCTGGACCATCTTCATCTGTTCCATCTGGCCGATGGTGATCAACACCGCAGTGGGCGTTCAGCGGGTCCCACAGGACTACATGAACGTGGCTCGTGTGCTCAACCTGAGCGAATGGAAGATCCTGACCAAGATCCTCTTCCCGGCAGTGCTGCCCTACATGCTCACCGGCGTTCGCCTGGCTGTCGGCACCGCCTGGCTGGTGATTGTGGCAGCCGAGATGCTGACCGGTGGCGTAGGTATCGGCTTCTGGGTGTGGGACGAATGGAACAACCTGAACGTGACCAACATCATCGTGGCCATCTTTGTGATTGGCATCGTGGGCCTGCTGCTGGAAACGCTGCTCATCAAACTGGCCTCGGCTTTCACTTTCGAAGAGGTGAAATCATGAGTGACGCAAAGTACATCCAGATCGAAGGCGTTGGACAGACCTTCAAAACCCAAAAAGGGCCATTTGTGGCCTTGCGCGAAATCAACCTGACCATTGCCAAGGGCGAATTCGTGGCGCTGATTGGGCACTCCGGTTGTGGCAAGTCCACCTTGCTCAACCTGATTGCGGGCCTGACTGCACCAACCAGTGGTGTGCTGCTGTGCGCTGGGCGCGAAATTGCTGGTCCTGGGCCTGAGCGGGCGGTGGTGTTCCAGAACCATTCACTGCTTCCCTGGCTCACCTGTTTCGAGAACGTGTACCTCGGCGTGGAGCGGGTGTTTGGGGCATCGGAAAAGAAGGGCCAATTGCAAGCGCGAACGCAGGCAGCGCTGGATCTGGTGGGCCTGACCCATGCCGCCCAGAAACGCCCAGGTGAAATCAGCGGTGGCATGAAACAGCGCGTCGGGATTGCCCGTGCCCTGGCGATGGAGCCCAAGGTGCTGCTGATGGACGAGCCCTTTGGCGCGCTGGACGCCCTGACCCGCGCCAAGCTGCAGGACGAACTGCTGGAAATCGTGGCGCGCACCCACAGCACCGTGGTGATGGTGACCCACGACGTGGACGAGGCCGTCCTGTTGTCGGACAAGATCGTGATGATGACCAACGGCCCGGCGGCCACCATCGGCGAAGTGCTGGCCGTGGACTTGCCACGTCCACGCAAACGGGTGGAGCTGGCCGAAGACCCGACTTACCTGCATTACCGCAAGGCCGTGATCGACTTCCTCTACACGCGCCAAGCGCATGTGGAAAAGGTCGCCTGAGCGCAGGAGAACAGCATGGACATGCGAGTCAATCCTAAACAGAAGATGAAACTGGTGATGGTGGGCAACGGCATGGCCGGTGTCCGCTCTCTTGAAGAGCTGCTCAAGCTCGCTCCGGACCTCTACGACATCACCGTCTTTGGTGCCGAGCCGCACCCCAACTACAACCGCATCCTGCTGTCACCCGTGCTGGCGGGCGAGCAGACTCTGGAAGAGATCGTCCTCAACGACTGGGACTGGCACCGGGACAACGGCATCACCCTGCACGCCGGCTGGACCGTGACCGAGGTGGACCGCACCCGCCGCATGGTCCACGCCCGCAACGCCCAGGGCGACACCATGAGCGAGCCCTACGACCGGCTCATCCTGGCCACCGGCTCCAACCCCTTCATCCTGCCCATCCCCGGCAAGGACTTGCCTGGCGTATTGGCCTACCGCGACATTGCCGACACGCAGGCCATGATAGCCGCGGCCGCGCAGTACCAGCATGCCGTGGTGATTGGCGGCGGCCTGCTGGGCCTGGAAGCCGCCAACGGCCTGATGAAGCGCGGCATGAGCGTGACGGTGGTGCACGTGGCCCCCTGGCTCATGGAGCGCCAGCTGGACGACGTGGCGGGCCAGCTGCTGCAGCAGTCGCTGCAGGAACGTGGCATGAAGTTCCTGATGGGCGCGCAGACCGCCGCTCTGGTCGCTGACGAGAGCACTGGCCGCGTCAGCAAGGTGCAGTTCAAGGACGGCACCGAGGTGCCCGCCGACCTGGTGGTGATGGCCGTGGGCATCCGCCCCAACACCGCGCTGGCCGAAAGCATGCGCCTGCACGTCAACCGCGGCATTGTGGTCACCGACACCATGCAGACCGTGACCGACGCACGCATCTATGCGGGGGGCGAATGCGCCAGCCACCGCGGCATCGCCTACGGGCTGGTGGCCCCGCTGTTCGAGCAGGGCAAGGTGCTGGCCAACCACCTGGCCGAGTTCGGCATCGGCCGCTACACCGGCTCGCTCACGTCCACCAAGCTCAAGG
>JAUVYR010000149.1 GCA_030602985.1 Burkholderiales bacterium | reverse complement strand
TTCACCCACGACATCGACCGCGCCGCCAACCGGATGGAAACCTTCATGGACGAGTTTTCCAACATTCTGCACCGCAACGTGGCCAACGCGACTGCCAGCGCGGGTACGGTATCGGCCACCGGCCGCTGATGATCCAGAGGCAACACCATGGCCGTCATCACCTCGCGTCCACGCAATCGCCGCACCAAGAGCGAAATCAACATGGTGCCCTTCATCGACGTGATGCTGGTGCTGTTGATCATCTTCATGGTGACGGCACCGCTGATCTCGCCAAGCCAGATCGAGCTGCCCACCGTGGGTCAGGCATCGCGCCAACCTGACCGGTTTGTGCAGGTGATCATCGACGCAGAAGGCCAGTTGCGGGTGCGCGAAGGCACTGCCAGCGGCCAAGGCACCCCCGTGGCCGCCACTGAACTGGTGGCTCGCGTGCGTGAGCTGCAAGGCACATCCGCCGAAGGACAGGCCGCTGCACCGGTCATCATCACTGCGGACCGAAACGTCCGCTACGACGAGGTGATCAAGGCCATGGATGCCCTGCAACGGGCGGGGATACAGCGGGTGGGCCTGTCGGTCCAGCAGTCCCGCTGAAGCCATCACTGACTACCTGGCCCATGGACACTCGCCGAGATGCTGTGAACCTGAACCCGCCCGAGCAGGGACGGTGGGGGGGACCATTGACCTTGGCTTTGGGCGTCCACGGCCTGCTGGTGCTGGCCTTGGCCTGGGGCGTGGCCTGGCAAAGAGAAACCGAAGTGATCCTGGAAGCGGAGCTGTGGTCGCGACTTCCGCAGCAGGCCGCGCCACGGGCTGTTGAGCCACCTGCGCCTCCGCCCCCTCCCGCGCCCCCTGTCCCACAGCCACCCCCTCCAGCACCCCCGCCCCCGCCGGCCCCTACGCCACCGCCGCGACCGGCGCCCCCACCGCCTGCGCCACCTGCGCCGACAGAGGCCGACATCGCCCTGCAGCGGGCCCAAGAGCAGCAGCGACTGGAGGAACAGCGTCGGCTGGAAGAGCAGCGCCGTCTGGAGCAGCAGCGTGCAGAGCAACGGCGACAGGAAGAGCAACGACGAGCTGAAGAACAGCGCCGCGCCGAGGAAGCCCGTCGGCAGGCCGAAAGACAAGCGGCTGAGCGTCAGGCCGCCGAACGCCGGGCGGCCGAAGAACGCCGTCAGCAGGAGGCCAGACGTGCCGAACAGGCCCGTCAGCAGGCCGAACGTGAACGACAGGAACGTGAACAGCAAGCGTTGCTGGAAGCCGAACGCCAACGCAATCTGGAGCGGATCATGGGACAGGCTGGCGCCACTGGTTCGCCCCAATCCACTGGTACCGCTCTGCAATCGGCCGGCCCTTCACCCACCTACGCCGGTCGTCTGGTGGCGGCGATTCGACCCAACATCCTGTTCACGGACACGGCACCAGGCAACCCGCGTGCGGAAGTGGAGCTTCGCGCTGCACCCGATGGCACCATCATGAGCGTGCGGTTGCGTCAATCCAGTGGCTTCACCAACTGGGACAACGCCGTCCTGCGGGCCATCGAACGCACCGGGCGTCTGCCTGCGGATGAAAATGGCCGCGTCCCCTCCACCATCATCCTGGGCTTCCGCCCGCAGGATTAACCCCCGATCAATCAAAAACGATTTCAGCCTTCCGTTCATGGGCCTGCGCCATCCAGGCAGCTAGAGCGGCGTCTGAGGGGAAGAACATCGAGCGGTCGTCCAGCTGCATATCGCATCGAGCCGTGTCACTCGAGACTTGCAGGCGAACAGGCAAACCCCGCACCAGCTCACCCTGCTCACTCATCTCGCGGCGGGGAGGGAATTCACGGACCAGGGCAGCCACATCGGGGGCATGTCCATTGACCGCCACCATCAGGTACTTGCCGAAGCGGCACCGGGCCGCCCCCAGATCCCACAGCTGCTGGACCTTCAAGCGCAAACCCCCTGAAAACCGGTCGGGCTGGGCCAGCACCTGGGCCACCACCAGCTCGTCGTCTTTCAGCAGGTTCTTGTGCTGGTTGATCAGCCCTTCGTCGGCCGTGGCCTCCAGCGTACCTGTTTTGTCGTCCAGCTTGAAAATGGCGACCTTGCCTCGCTGACCGTTGATGATGCGCAGGTCGGTCACGATCCCGGCGAGCAGAACCGGGTCGCGGCTGTCCACCACATCCCCAATGGGCGTGCGGGCGAAGCGGCGCACCTCACGTTCTACCTCGTCGAACAGGTGACCCGACAGGTAGAAGCCGATCGCGGTTTTTTCATGGGTCAACCGCTCCTTCACCCCCCAGGGCAAGGCATCAACCAGATCGGGCTCCTGGGTGCTGGCGCCATGATCGTCGGCCCCGAACATGTCAAACAGGCCGCCCTGCTGCGCGTTGGCCTGCTGGGCATTGGCGTAATCGAACGCCCGCTCCACCGAGGCCAGCAGGGCGGCCCGGTTGAGCGCCATGGAGTCGAAGGCCCCCGCCTTGATGAGCGCCTCCACCGTGCGCTTGTTCAGGCGGCTGCGGTCCACCCGGTTGCAGAAGTCGAACAGGCTCTTGAACGGCCCCACGGTATCGCCGGCCGGGCCCACGCCCTTGCCTTCGCGCGCCGCCACGATGGCCTCAATGGCCTGCTGACCTGTGCCCTTGACGGCGCCCAGGCCATAACGGATCACCTGGTCGCTCACTGGCTCGAAGCGGTAGGTGCCCCGGTTGACATCTGGCGGATCGAAGGTGATGCCGAACTTGAGCGCGTCCTCGAACAACACCTTGAGCTTGTCGGTGTCGTCCATTTCGATGGTCATGTTGGCGCAGAAGAACTCCGCCGTGAAATGGACCTTGAGCCAGGCCGTGTGGTACGCCAGCAAGGAGTACGCCGCTGCGTGCGACTTGTTGAAGCCGTAACCTGCGAATTTCTCCATCAGGTCGAAGATTTCGTCGGCTTTTTCCTGGGCAATGCCGTGGGTGGCCAGGGCACCGGCGCGGAATTTCTCGCGGTGCTCGGCCATTTCCTCGGCCTTTTTCTTGCCCATGGCACGGCGCAGCAGGTCGGCACCACCGAGCGAGTAACCGCCCAGGATCTGTGCAGTCTGCATGACCTGCTCCTGGTAGACCATGATGCCGTAGGTCTCGGACAGCATGTCGGCCACCGCCGGGTGGGGGTACTCCACCGGTTCGCGGCCGTGCTTGCGGGCCACGAAGCTGGGGATCAGGTCCATGGGGCCCGGGCGGTACAGCGCGTTCAGGGCGATGAGGTCTTCCAGGCGGGTGGGCTTGGCGTCGCGCAGCATGCCCTGCATGCCCCGGCTTTCAAACTG
>JAUVYR010000044.1 GCA_030602985.1 Burkholderiales bacterium | reverse complement strand
GTCGGCGCTGGCACGGATATGGGCGTGCAGCCTGGCCAGCGGGTCCTCGGCACCCCGCTGGGCCGCCAGGTCGGGCAGCCGCTGCACCCAGGCGCTGTGTTCCACGTCTTGCTGGTCGCTGCGCAGGGCCAGCTGCATGTGTGGCTTGGCGGCGGCGTAAAAAGCTTCAGCGTCCAGAAACAGGGTGTCGGGCGGCAGGGCGGGGCGATCCGGGTCACCTTGTACCAGTCGAGAGCGCTCGCGCGTGTCCTGCCAGAAGCGTTGGAAGGCGGGTTCCAGGTCGCCGTGCAGCACCAGGGTGGCATCATTACGGAGATAGTCGAAAACGGTCGCGGTGGCATCAAAAAACAGCGGCAGGTAGTACTCGATGCCGGCGGTGGCCACGCCGTTGCCCATGTCCTTGTAGATGCGGCTTTTGGTCGGATCGCCGTCCAGCAGTTCGCGCCAGCGGGCGCGGACTTTGGCGCGCGCGGCTTCGTCCATGGGGAATTCGCGGCCCGGCAGCAGGCGCACTTCGGGTACGGGGTAGAGGCTGCGCTGGCTGTCGGGGTCGAAGGTGCGGATGCTGTCGATCTCGTCATCAAACAGGTCCACCCGGTAAGGCACCAGAGAGCCCATGGGGAAGAGGTCGATCAATCCACCGCGTACCGCATATTCGCCGGGGCTGACGACCTGGGTGACGTGTTGGTAACCGGCCAGCGTGAGCTGGGCTTTCAGTTTCGCTTCATCGAGCTTCTGCTTGACCTTGAACTCGAAGGTGTAGCCCGCCAGGAACGACGGCGGCGCCAGCCGGTACAGCGCGGTGGTGGCGGGCACCAGCACCACATCGGCACCGTCTTCGGCCTTGCGCTGCTGGATGCGCCACAGCGTCGCCAGCCGCTCGGAAATCAAATCCTGGTGCGGCGAGAAGCTGTCGTAGGGCAAGGTTTCCCAGTCCGGGAAGAGGGCGCATCGAAGATCAGGCGCGAAAAAGGGAATTTCCTCCAGCAAGCGCTGGGCGTCGCTGGGGTCGGCCGTGATGATCGCGATGGGCCGTCCGGCCTGTTTTTCGCGTTGCGACAACTGGGCCAGCCACAGCGCGTCTGAAGAACTGAGTGGGCGCGGCAAGGCGTAGCGCTTGCCGGGAGTGAGTTTAGGTAAATCCATAAATAAGCCCATGATTTTAGAATCTCGGACATCCATGCCGCTACCACCCCCTTCAATGCCCGTAGCCTCCCCTTTGCCGTTTGACCATGCACCCGACGGGCCCGTACGGTTGTATGCCCTGATTCCCAGCGCAGGCTCAGGCAGTCGTTCCGGTGCTGCCGGCCCCAAGCAATACCAGCGTCTGGCGGGGCAGCGGGTGATTGACCACACCGTTCAGGCGTTTTTGCAGGTCGGTTTGCTGTCGGGCGTTGGTGTGGTGGTGGCGCCCGATGACCGCGTGTATGCCAGCGCCGATCCACGCGTTCGCGTGTGGCACGTCGGAGGCGCCACACGTGCGCATTCGGTATACAACGGTTTGCTGGCCCTGGCTGGCTCTGGCGCTCGGGGGACCGACTGGGTTCTCGTGCATGATGCGGCCCGCTGCCTCATCCGGCCCCATGACATCGAGCGGCTGATTCAGACCCTGATGGACGACCCGGTGGGCGGCTTGCTGGCACTGCCTTTGCCTGACACGCTCAAACAAGCCTCTCCTGATACGCCTGACCCTCGGGTGACTGTGACCGTGCCACGCTCGGATAAATGGCTCGCCCAGACGCCTCAAATGTTCCGGATCGGTGCATTGACACGGGCCTTGCAGGCCGATGAGGCCAGCGGTTTTGACGGCATCACCGACGAAGCCAGCGCGATTGAGCGAGCAGGCATGAGCCCGAAGCTGGTGGCCGGGCCTGCGCGCAATGTCAAAGTGACCTACCCTGAAGACTTTGCCCTTGCCGAGGCCTTGCTCATGACTCCACAGATGACCCCGTCCACCACTGACATGACCCGCCTACGCATCGGTGAGGGCTGGGATGTGCATGCCCTGGTGCCTGGCCGCCGCTTGATGCTGGGCGGCATTCACATTCCCCATCACAGCGGTCTGCTGGGTCATTCGGACGCCGATGCCTTGCTTCACGCCATCACCGATGCCCTGCTGGGGGCGGCTGCGCTGGGCGATATCGGCACCTTGTTCCCTGACCATGATCCGCAGTTTGAGGGGGCCGATTCCTCACGGCTGCTGGCTCATGCCTGGGAGCAGGTGACCCGCCAGGGCTATGCGCTGGCCAACCTGGACGCCACAGTGATCGCCCAGGCCCCTCGGCTCGGGGCCTACAAAACCCAGATGCAGACGCACATTGCGAACTTGCTGGGTGTGCGTACCGATCAGGTTAACATCAAAGCCAAGACCGCCGAAAAGCTGGGGCCAGTCGGGCAAGGGCTCAGCATCGAATGCCGGGCCGTGGCCCTGCTCGTCAAGGCGGGCTGACGCTCTCAAGCCGACCGCAATACCAGCTCGGCCTGTAGCCCCCCGGAGGGCGCAGGGCGCAGGGTGAGCTGGCCCCCCATGCGCTGCATGGTTTTGGTGGCGATGGCCAGTCCCAGCCCGGAACCCGTGGCTGCCGTACGAGCCTCGTTGGCCCGGAAGAAGGGCTCGACCAGTCGCGGCAAAAGCTCAGCGGGGACCCCCAGACCATGATCCGTGAGTTTCATGGAGACCAGCGACCCGGATGACTGGATGGCAATGTCCAGTTGTAGCACTTTGTCCGGACGCCGCCCGTAGCGCGAGGCGTTTTCCATCAGGTTGTCGATCACCCGGCGAAGCTCCACTGGGTCCGCCTGGACGCGGTGTGCCGACTTGTCATCAAATTGCACCTCGCAATCGGGCGTTCCGGCATACGGCTGCAGGGCGGAAAAGACGATGTCTGTGAGGTCGACCACCTCCATCTGCACATGCTCTGCCCGGGCATAGTCGAGGAATTTGTCGATGATGGCGGTGACCTGCTCAATATCCGCGGCCATCAGCTGACGCGCGGTATCGTCGGGCACACTCATTTCCGTTTCCAGGCGCAACCGAGCCAGCGGCGTGCGCAGGTCGTGCGAAATCCCCGCCAGCATCAGCGTGCGGTCTGCTTCCGCTTTGGCCAGCTGTTCGGCCATGCGGTTGAAGCTGATATTGACTTCCCGTATTTCCACGGTCGCAACATGCTCATCCAGATGGCCTGTGCGGAAGTCCCCGTCACGCACGCGAGCCGTGGCGGCAGACAACTGCTTCAAAGGCCGGTTGAGCAAGCCGGCAAAACCTGCTGCCCCGAGCAGTGACATGCTGGCTGCAATAGCCAGCCACACCAGCCACGTCTGTCCTTGAACGCTGCCAACCCGTTCCGGGTCGGCCAGCAGCCAGTAGTTGTCTTTATCGATCTTGAAGCCGATCCACAGCCCGCTGAAACCGTTGACCTCTCGTGCAACGATGGTGTCGTCCCCCAGCCGCGATGCCAGGGAGTCGCTGATGCGCCGGCCCAGGGCCGTGTGGTTGTAAAGCACAAACACATCTGTGGGTTCACGCACCGCGATGCGGACGTTCTCTTCCTCGACCAGCGTTTTGACCAACGACACCCGGGCGATCGCGTCGGCATGGACCAGCGCTGCGCGAGTCAGGTTCACAAGCGAAGCCAGCTGCTGGGCACTTTGCAAGGCGCGCGGTTCTTCTTCCAGTTCGCGAAAGGTCAGAAACCACGCCATGACCGACCCCAGCAGCAAGGCGCCCAAAAGCAAGAAGGTACGCCAGAACACGCTGATGCCTTGGGAGGGTTCAGGCGTTTGACTCATGGGATGTCTCAGGCCTGGTCGTCAGGCACAAACACATAGCCAATGCCCCAGACGGTCTGCAGATAGCGCGGCGTCGATGGGTCCACCTCGATGAGCTTGCGCAAGCGCGAGACTTGCACATCCAGGCTGCGATCGAAAGGTTCGAACTCGCGACCTCGGGCCAGCTGCGCCAGCTTGTCGCGAGACATCGGCTGTCGAGGGTGGCGGACCAGCGCCTTGAGCATGGCAAATTCACCTGTGGTGAGACTGACTTCCTGTCCCTCCTTGCGCAGAATCCGCTTGCCGAGGTCCAGCTCAAACGGGCCGAAGGTCACGACTTCCTGATCAGACGAGGGCGCGCCCGGCACTTCTGGCGGCGGACGGCGGCGTAGCACGGCATGAATGCGAGCCAGCAACTCCCGAGGGTTGAATGGCTTGCCGAGGTAATCATCGGCTCCCACCTCCAGACCGACGATACGGTCCACATCCTCGCTCTTGGCCGTCAGCATGATGATCGGCGTCCGGTTCTGGTTGGCTCTGAGGCGTCGGCAGATGCTCAGGCCATCTTCCCCAGGCAGCATCAGATCCAGCACGATCAAATCCACGGTGTCACGCACAAGCAGCTTATCCAGGGTGCGCGCATCTTCGGCCACCCAGACGTCAAAGCCTTCCTGGGTCAGATAGCGATTGAGCAAGTCGCGAATACGGGCGTCATCATCCACCACGATGACGCGGTCGGGTCGATTAGGCAGGGTCGGCATGAGCACTGTCCTGAAAATGTAACAGTGACGATTGTGACACTCTCACTCCGCTGTGCGGCTTGGAAACCGCGAGTCGATACCGACGGTTACAGTTGTTGCCAGTCATCCAAGGCGCCCTGCGGGCAATCGCTTCAAAAAATGGCACACTGAAATGGAGCCATGTGGTTTGTTGAGGAGTTCATGAGAATGCCAGCGATTCGATTCATGCAGTGGGGGCCTGCAGCCCTGTTGGCCATGATCACCCCTGCGGTGCAAGCCCAGCACGCTGCACCCGCCCATAACGTGGTGCAACTCAGTGCCAGTGCCGAACAGGAGGCCGTGCAGGACTGGCTGACCGTGGTGCTCACCCATCGGGTGCAAGCCGCCGATGCCGCCGCCGTTCAGCGGCAGCTCAAGGCGGCAGTCGATCTGGCATTGCGTCACATCCGGCCGCGCGTGCAAGCGGGTGATCTGGAGGTCAGCACGGGCGGATTCACCGTGCAACCTCGCCACAGTCGCGAAGGTCAGATCGTCGGCTGGCAAGGGCAGGCTGAACTGATCGTCCAGGGCCGCGACGTGGCCCGAATCGCCGCCACAGCCGGTGACACGCCAGGCATGGCTGTATCCCAGATGGGGTTTTCGCTCAGCCGTCAGGCCCGTCAGGCGCTGGAGTCGCAAATGCGTTCCGAAGCCATCAGCCGCTTCAGGGACACGGCCCAACAGGTCGCCAAGGACTTCGGCTTCACTGGCTACACGCTGCGTGAGGTCTCGGTCATGGAAGGGGGGCAGGAGTTCGCGGTGCGTGCCCGGGTGATGATGGCCGCTGATACACAGATGGCCGTGTCCGCAGCACCCGTGCCCGCCGAACCCGGGAAGACTCTGGTGCAGGTCACGGTGTCCGGGTCGGTTCAGTTGCAGTGAATCGGGCCAGCTTACTGGGCGACCCAGCCGCCGTCCATGTTCCAGGCCACGCCGCGTACGTTGCCGGCCGCCGGCGAGCACAGGAACACCGCCAGTTCGCCCAGTTCTTCCGGCGTGGTGAACTGGCCCGATGGCTCCTTTTCTCCCAGCAGCAACTTTTTGGCCTCTTCGTTACTCAGGCCCAGCGCCTCCGCCTTGATGTCCACCTGCTTCTGGACCAGCGGCGTCAGCACCCAACCTGGGCAAATGGCGTTGCAGGTGACGCCAGTGGTCGCCGTTTCCAGCGCGGTGACCTTGGTCAGTCCCACCAGGCCGTGTTTGGCAGCCACATAAGCCGACTTTTGCGCCGAGCCAACCAGGCCATGGACCGACGCCAGATTGATGATGCGCCCCCAGTTGGCCGCTTTCATCGCTGGCAGGGCCAGGCGCGTGGTGTGAAAGGCGCTGCTGAGGTTGATCGCGATGATCGCGTCCCAACGATCCACCGGAAAATCTTCTACCAGCGACAGGTGCTGAATCCCCGCGTTGTTGACCAGCACATCCACTTGCCCGAACGCGGCTGCGGCGGCCTGCATCATGGCCTCGATCTCGGCAGGCTTGCTCATGTCCGCCCCGTGGTATTCGACCCGAACCCCGAGCGCCTCGACCTCTGCGCGAGCCCCGTCCACATCACCAAAACCATTGAGCATGATGTTGGCGCCCTGCCGCGCGAGGGCTTTGGCAATGCCCAGACCAATCCCGCTGGTCGAACCGGTGATGAGGGCCGTTTTATTTTTCAGCATGAAGAGCTCTCCTTTGATTTACGATCGAAGCTGAAGCAGATTATCAGCGAAGCTTTTGGCCTAGCCTCTTCGCGCCGGAGACAACCTGACATCATGGAACCTGTATTGCATCATCTCGTGGTCCCAGGCCCCCGCGCCAAGCACAGTGACGAGCGCCGTGTGGCCTGGTGGGAGTGGAACGCCACGGGCCAGGCTCACCCTGCGCATGTGGTGGTGTGCGTCCATGGGCTGAGCCGTCAGTCCCGCGATTTCGATGTGCTGGCCCAGGCGCTTGCCCCCTATGCGTGTGTGGTCAGTGTGGATGTGGCGGGTCGCGGCCAGAGTGACTGGCTGGCCGACCCCATGGCCTATCAGGTCCCCACCTACGCTACAGACCTGGCCGTGATTCTGGCTCACTTGCGGCAGCGCCATGCCATGGCCACCGGCACCGCGGAGCCCTATGCCCTGCGCGTGGATTGGGTCGGAACCAGCATGGGTGGTCTCATCGGCATGGCGCTGGCCTCTCAGCCTGCAGTGGGGCTGCGCCGGTTGGTACTGAACGATGTCGGCCCCGTCATCGAGCCGCAATCGCTGCAGCGCATCGGTTCGTACATTGGCGTCCAGCCGGTTTATCCCACTGAGCAGGCGGCTGCCGACGCCCTGTGGGCCATTTCCAGCTCCTTTGGCCCGCACACACCGCAGGAGTGGCTGGCCTTGTCCCGACCCATGTTGCGGCCGGTGCAGGGCGGCTGGACGTTGCACTACGACCCCGATATTGCTGTGCCATTCCGAGTCATGCTGTCCCAAGGGCTGACTGAAGCCGCTCGAGAGGCCGCGCACGCCGGCGAACAGATGCTCTGGCACATGTACGACGCCATCCAGGCGCCCACCTTGTTGCTGCGAGGCCGTGAGTCCGACCTGCTGAGCCATGACACCGCTGTGGCCATGACGCAACGGGGTCCGCGAGCGAAACTCGTCGAATTCGATGGCGTGGGGCACGCCCCGACGCTGGTCGCTGCCGATCAGGTGGATACCGTCAAACGCTTCCTGCTGGAGCCCTGATCGTGGTCACGGTCACTGCTGTTGCGCCTCCGCCCCCAAGGGTGGATCCGCCATCCACCCCGGCGTTGGTGTCGGCGCTGGGTCGAGCGACGGCCGATCCACGCGCTGTCGAGCGGGCGCGTGCGTTCGCCGAACCCTTGCTGATGACCGAACTGCTCGACACCGGTGAGAACACACTCGAGCACGCCGACGGGGTGGTGCAGATCATCGATCTCATTGGCGGCACGGCCGAGATGAAGGCCTGTGCGTACCTGGTCTATGCCTGCCAGTACCTGAACCGCCCCAAGGATGTGATCACCAAGGCGTTCGGGGCCGATTATGCGGAGGTGGCATTGGAAACCACCAAGCTGGTCCAGCTGCAACGGCAAACCCGGCTCAAGGCGATGCACAACCGTGCTGCCGACGCGGGCTCCAGTGCAACGACGTCAGAACTGGATGCCGCCCAAACCGAAAACATCCGCAAGATGCTGCTGGCCTTCTCGCGGGACTTGCGTGTGGTCATGCTGAGGCTGGCCTCACGCTTGCAGACGCTGCGCTTCCATGCGGCCTCCAAAACCCAGCCCGACGCGGGCCTGGCGGCGGAATCGCTGCACGTATTCGCACCGCTGGCCAACCGGCTGGGTATCTGGCAGTTGAAATGGGAAATGGAGGATCTGGCTTTCCGTTTTCTGGAGCCCGACACCTACAAGCAGATCGCTCGGCTGCTGGACGAAAAGCGCACCGAACGCGAAAGCCACGTCGAGCAAGTGCGACAGCAGATGCAAAGCGAGCTGCAGGCACAGGGCATTCAGGCCGATGTACAGGGGCGCCCCAAACACATCTACAGCATCATCAAGAAGATGCGCGGCAAGTCGCTGGACTTCGATCAGGTATTTGACATCCGTGCGTTGCGCGTGGTGGTGCCGCATGTGGACGACTGCTACAAGGTGCTGGCCTACACCCACGCCCATTTCAGCCCCGTCCCCGAAGAATTCGACGATTACGTGGCCAAGCCCAAGCCCAATGGCTACCAGTCGCTGCACACAGTGGTGCGGGACGAGCAAGGCCGGGCCTTCGAGGTCCAGATCCGCACGCAGGCCATGCACGAGCATGCCGAGCACGGCGTGGCTGCTCACTGGGCCTACAAGGAGGCCGGCAGCAAGGGTTACGAAGGCGTCACCGCCAGTTCGGACTACGACGCCAAGATCGCTGTCTTGCGCCAGCTGCTGGCCTGGCAGAGCGACTTGGGTGGCGCCAAGCACCTGTTCGATGACGCCATCTACGTGCTGACGCCGCAGGCCGCGATTGTTGAACTGCCCAAAGGGGCCACACCGGTGGACTTTGCCTACACGGTGCATACAGACCTGGGCCACCGTTGTCGTGGAGCGCGGGTGGATGGTGCCATGGTCACCCTCAATACGCCCCTGCAAAACGGTCAGACGGTTGAAATTGTGGCGGCGAAGGAGGGCGGGCCATCGCGAGACTGGTTGAATGCAGAGCAGGGCTACCTGATCAGTCACCGGGCGAAGAGCAAGGTACGCGCCTGGTTCAATGCACTGGCGGCGCAAGACAACATTCTGCGCGGCCGAGAGGCGCTGGACAAACTACTCCAGCGCGAAGGCAAAACCGCGATCAATCTCGATGACCTGTCTGGCGCCTTGGGTTATGCCACGCCCCAGGCCTTGTGCGAAGCTCTGGGCAAGGAAGAGGTTACCCTACGTGCGGTGGAGTTGCAACTGGCCCCACCGCCGGTCATGCCCACGCCGGATGAAGTCATCATCAAACGGGCGCGTGGCACCGACAAGGCGCCGCAAGGCAGTGTGCTCGTTGTGGGCATGGACTCGCTGCTGACCCAGCTGGCGAAATGCTGCAAGCCTGCACCCCCGGACGACATTCGCGGCTACATCACCCGAGGCAAGGGGGTGAGCGTGCACCGCGCCGATTGCCCTGACTATGCGGAGCTGGCCCAGCGGCATCCTGGTCGCGTGATCGATGTGGAATGGAGCGGCGCCAAGGTCAAGGACGATATCTCGCGTTACTTCCCGGTCGACGTGGCGGTGGAGGCCATAGACCGCCAGGGCCTCCTGCGCGATATTTCCGACACCTTTGCCCGCGAAAAAATCAACGTGATCGGGGTGCAGACCCAGTCGGTCAAAGGCATTGCGTGGATGACCTTCACCGTGGAGGTGCCCGACGCTACCCGGGTGGCCAGGGTCATGTCAGCGGTGGAAGACGTACCCGGCGTGCGCCGCGTGCGCCGACGTTGAAAAAACCCCTGATTTACTGCTACAATGCAAGGCTTGCAACCGACCCAGGCGCGTAGCTCAGCTGGTTAGAGCACCACCTTGACATGGTGGGGGTCGTTGGTTCGAGTCCAATCGCGCCTACCAATTACGTTGTTTCGAGAAGCCTCAAAGTGTTTAGCTTTGAGGCTTTTTTCATTTCCGGACAACGGGTTACGAGAGATTTTCCCCTCTTGTTTGTCGTTTAGTGTCGCATAGTGTTTAAGGGTGTTTTGCATTTGCTGTGGGTAACTTTGGTGGGTAGACTGAATGCACAAGTCACTGTTACCCACATCGCAGATACCCACACCCTCTATGCTCTCCGACTCCAAGATCCGCGCCGCCAAGCCCAAGGCCAAGCTCTACAAGATTGCCGACGAGCGAGGCCTCGTCATGCTCGTCATGCCCAACGGCTCCAAGCTGTGGCGATTCCGTTACCGCTTTGATGGCAAGGAGCAGATGCTCAGCCTGGGTGTGTACCCCGACATCACGCTGGCCGATGCCCGCGAGCGGCGTGAAGAGATGCGTCGCAAGCTGGCGCATGGTCAAGACCCGGCAGTCCAGCGACGGATCGAACAGATCGCCAAGGCGGACACCTTCGAGGCGGTCGCCCGCGAGTGGTACCAAAAGTTCAGCGGCCAGTGGGTGCCCATGCACGCCAAAAAGGTGTGGGCCCGCATGGAAAAAGATGTGCTGCCTTGGCTGGGTACCCGCCCAATCGCTGACATCACCGCCCCAGAGGTGCTGACGGTGGCACGCCGCATTGAGGGCAGGGGGGTCCTGGAGACGGCTCATCGAGCCGTGGCTGCGATTGGTCAGGTGATGCGGTACGCCGTGGCCACGGGCAGGGCACAAATGGATCCGACGGCCAGCTTGAGGGGTGCTTTACCGCCCATCAAGACCAAAAAACACATGGCCGCCCCGACGAGCTCCAAGCAGGTGGCTGAGATCCTGCGAGGCTTTGAAGCCTTCAAGGGCACGTTGCAAGTGGGGATCGCTCTTCGGCTGCTGCCGCTGTTGTTTTGCCGGCCTGGTGAGTTGCGCCAAATGAAATGGGCAGAGGTGGATCTGGACAAGGCAGAGTGGCGATTTGTGGCCAGCAAAACCAACGTTGACCACTTGGTGCCATTGGCCACGCAAGCGGTGGCGCTGTTGCGCGAGTTGCAGCCCTTGACCGGCAAGAAAGTTTACGTGTTTGAGGGCAGGCCTGGGCGTCCACTGAGTGATGCAGCCATCAATGCCGCGCTCAAGCGCATGGGCTACGACACGCAAAACGAGATCACCGGCCACGGCTGGCGGGCAGTGGCGCGTACCCTGTTGGCAGAAGAGCTCGGGTTCCGCCCTGAGGTCATCGAGCACCAGCTGGCTCATGCGGTGCCGGACACTTTGGGCCGGGCCTACAACCGCACCAAATACATCGGCGAGCGCAAGCACATGATGCAGGTGTGGGCGGATTACTTGAAGGGGTTGGTAGTCAAGCGGCTCTGATTTCGTCGAGCAGATTTGGGTGGCGATCCAGTAGCTTAAGCAACTTGACCAGCGCCAGCGGTGGCTTGGTTTTGCCGTTTTCGTAGCGCGAGAAGGCGTTGACACCCCCGCCGAACAGCTCGGCGGCTTGCCGCTGGTCAAGATCGAGCTTGCGGCGCACTTTGACGATGTAGGTTGGATCAACGTAGGCCGCATTGACTTGGCGCTGAAACAGCCCAACCAACTCACTGTAACGGTCGCCGTGCTCGCGGCTCAAAACGACTTCGCCGCAGGCTGGGCAAAAGTCACCCGTCACGGCCGGGATCATTGTGGAATCACCTTTATAGGTGTATGACATATCGCGCGTGTCGTGGATCAGTTCCGCCGCGCCGCAGCATGGGCATTTCATGTGTAGAAATCGGCGGGCGTGAGCGCCAATACAACGGTGCACATCCCGTGCAGGTCATTAATGCCAAGTTCTCGCGCGCTGTTGTAGGCGCTGGCGGTGGCCCTGACGCTGCCTGCTTCTATCAGAGCTTTCACCAATGCCAGCTTGCAGTGCGGGGTACTTTTCTCCATGCGTCAATTATAACCTAATAAGTTAATTTATCAAATAGGTTAATTTTTTTACCCTCGCCAACCACCCATCCAACGCCTCGGTCAGGATCTGCTGACTGCTTTTACCTGTTCGGATCCCGGCCATCTTGAGCGACTGGTACCGCTCCTGGTCGAGCTTGAGGGTCAAGGCCTTCGCGTAGGTCGCTCTCGGCCTCTCAGCCTTCACTTTCGCCCCCTTGCTTCTCAACATCATTGGCGCCCTCGATAAAGTTTACGGCCACGATCCCATTGAAGGCGATCAAGCCGTGTGGGCTTATGTGATCAATCACCCATTGCTGAAAGAACGATTCGAACTGGATGAACGCTATCTTCAGCAATTCGCCAGCGGAGACGTCCCAAGGCGCTGATTGCACAACCCCCTTGGTGGTAGTCGTTATCGCTTTTTTGTCAGGTCTTCAGACCAGAAGCGCCGCCACAAAAATGCCGAGCATCATGAACGCCATGACCACCTTGGCCAACAGTCCGAGCATGATGCCGATCCAGGTGGCGACTCCCACTTTCGCCGCTCGCCACTGGTCGCGCCTTGCCAGGTACTCGCCCACTGCGGCGCCCACCAGGGGCATGAACAGCACGCCCACCAGCCCCATGAAAATGCCCACCACGGTACCGATGGCGGCACCGATCAGGGCTTGCCGGCTGGCGCCTGCCCGCTGTGCACCCAGCAGGCCGGCCACATAGTCCAGTGCCCAGGCCACCAGCGCCAGCACAGTGATCACGACCACTGTGGTCACGCTCACCCTTGTGAAATCGTCGATCCAGGCCCCCACCACAATGCCGCCCCAGACCAGCAACGTGCCGGGCAGCACCGGCAAAATCGTGCCAGCCAATCCGGCCACGATCAGCACCACCGACAATATCCATAAAAGGGTTGTTTCCATGATCACCATGCGTTTGAAGGGTTCTGCTGTCATTGACCCAAGTCGCCTGACAAAGATTCCCGCCCAGCCGGCGGCGCTGGTTAAGATCACGGCCTGAGAGGATTTCAATGTCTGCTGTATTTCCCATGGACGATCTGGGCGCCGATGGCCTGCCGTTTCTGCCTGACCGCGAAATGGCCCAGCTGCGTGTGCCCCCGCACTCCATCGAAGCCGAGTCCAGTGTACTGGGGGGCCTATTGCTGGACAACACCGCCTGGGATCGCGTGGCCGATCTGGTGTCGGCCAACGACTATTACCGCCACGAGCATCAGCTGGTTTACGGCGCCATTGCGACCCTGATCAACGCCAACAAACCGGCCGACGTGATCACGGTCTTCGAGCAGTTGCAGAGCCAGGGCAAGGCCGAGGAAGTGGGCGGCCTGGCCTACCTGAATTCGCTGGCTCAGTACGTGCCGAGTGCCGCCAACATCCGCCGGTACGCTGAAATCGTGCGCGAGCGGGCCATATTGCGTAAGCTCATTTCCGTCAGCGACGAAATCGCCACCAACGCCTTCAACCCGAAGGGCAAGCCGGTCGCCAACATCCTGGACGAAGCCGAGCAGAAGATCTTCAACATCGGTGAAGAAGGCTCCAAGATGAAGCAGGGCTTCCAGTCCATGGACACCCTGGTGGTGGACCTGCTGGACCGTGTGCAGGAGATGGCGGACAACCCCAACGACATCACCGGCGTGCCCACCGGATTCATTGACCTGGACCGCATGACGGCGGGGCTGCAGGCGGGCGATCTGGTGGTGCTGGCTGCGCGGCCCTCCATGGGGAAAGCCCAGCCGTTGGATGCACAGGTTCGCACGCTGACCGGCTGGAAAACCATGGGTGAACTGGCGGTGGGCGATGCGCTGGCTTCTGTGGATGGTCGCCCCTCGATCGTCACCGGCGTTTTCCCGCAAGGAGTCAAACCTGTCTGGCGCCTCACGTTTTCAGACGGCCGCAGCACCGAAGCCTGCGATGAACACCTGTGGCAAGTCCACTGCCGCCACTGGAATGCCGCCCGGGTGCTGAGCACAGCCCAATTGCGTGAGTTGCTGGAGAAGACGCGTTATCAGAATCGCGTCTGGATCGAGCCGCACACGGGCGACTTTGGCCACCACGAGTCGCTGCCCGTTGACCCCTGGGTGCTGGGGGCTCTGCTGGGTGACGGTTCCCTCACCGGCACCGGAACCGTCCGTTTCAGCTCCGTGTCGGACGAGCTGCTGGCGCGCTTGCGCACCCGCTTGGGTGAAGAGCTGGAAGTGGTTCACGCCGATCGGTGCAACTATCGCGTGGTCCAACGGCATCGTGGCAAGGTGGCGGGCGTGCAGGGGGTCACCGACAATCCGCTGCGCGCCACTCTGGAGTCGCTCGGTCTATCGGGACTCTCCAGCGCAGACAAATTCATTCCCACGGCATACCTGACTGCCTGCCGACAGGCTCGGCTGGACCTGCTGCGTGGCCTGCTCGATACCGACGGCTGGGTGGAAAAATGGGGCAGTATTCGTCTGTCCACGGCCAGCGAGCGCCTGGCTCAAGACGTGTGCGCCCTGGTGCGTTCCCTCGGGGGCTGGTGTCATATCACTCGCAAGCAACCTCACTTCACCAACGCGGCGGGTGATCGGGTGGCTGGTCTGCCTGCGTTTGTGTGCCAGATCGCCCACCCAGAGCCGTCATCGCTGTTTTTGCTGTCAGACAAGGTGGCTCGACTGCCTGCGGTGCGGCAGCGGCAGAAGCGGCTCAACCTGCTGCATATCGAGCCTGCTCGGACCACCGAGTGCCAGTGCATCAGCGTCAGCCACCCCAGCCGCCTGTACATCACCGACCACGACGTGGTCACCCACAACACCGCCTTCGCTATCAACATCGCCGAGCACGTGGCCCTGAACGAAGGCTTGCCGGTGGCGGTGTTCTCCATGGAAATGGGCGCCGCCCAGCTGGCGGTGCGTATCGTCGGCTCCATCGGGCGCATCAACCAGGGCCACCTGCGTACCGGCAAGCTGACCGACGACGAATGGCCGCGCCTGACCGAGGCCATCGAGAAGCTGCGCAACGTGTCGTTGCACATCGATGAAACCCCCGGCCTCACGCCCAGCGAACTGCGGGCCAACGCCCGGCGTCTGGCCCGCCAGTGCGGCAAGCTGGGCTTGATCGTGGTGGACTACCTGCAGCTCATGAGCGGCAGCAACAGCGACGGCGAAAACCGCGCCACCGAGCTGGGCGAAATCTCGCGGGGCCTGAAAATGCTGGCCAAGGAACTCCAGTGCCCGGTGATTGCGCTGTCGCAGCTCAACCGCTCGGTGGAACAGCGCACCGACAAACGCCCCATGATGTCCGACCTGCGCGAATCCGGCGCCATCGAACAGGATGCCGACATCATCATGTTCATCTACCGCGACGAGTACTACACCAAGGACGCGTGCAAGGAGCCCGGCGTGGCTGAAATCATTATCGGTAAGCAGCGTAACGGCCCCACCGGCACGGTGAAGCTGGCCTTCCTGAACATGCTCACGCGGTTTGAAAGCCTGGCGGGGTATTCGGACGATTTTTAGCGCGGCCTGTCCCCAGCCGGGTTACAGTGGCATGCATCGACTTGGAAAGGACGGCCACGATGCAGCTGGCTTACACAATACTCTACGTCCCCGACGTGCGCCGCGCTGTGGCGTTCTACGAACAGGCTTTTGGCCTGCAGCGGGGCTTTGTGGACGAAGAGGGGGGCGACTTCGCCACATTGAACACCGGCAGCACCGCCTTGTCGTTCTGTTCCCTGGCCCTGCTGGACAAACTGGGCAAAACCCCCGGCCGCCCAGACCCCAGCAAGCCCTGCTTTGAAATCGCCTTCACCACCGACGACGTACCCGCCGCCGTAGAGCGTGCGGTGGCGGCAGGCGCCACCCTGTTACAAGCCCCAGAGGTCATGCCCTGGGGGCAGACGGTGGCGTATGTGAGTGATCCGGAAGGGTTCTGGGTGGAGTTGTGTACGGCGATGGGGTGAGTGGTTATGGGCGGGCAGACGTGTCTTTTTTCAGCTTCGAGCCGTCTGTAGGTTGCTCGGGGAGAGGTCGGCTTGAGGCTGTGAGCAGCCGGTCGCCACTCGTGAAACTCATCGCGAACTGAGCGCAGGATTCGATGCCCATCAGCGGTCATTCACCAAGGCTGGCGATCGACCCACAGCTGACAACCGAGCCATAAATCTCGTTTCTTAATCGCAGACTGCTGGATTGCAAGGCGATAACATGTCACCCTGCGTCCATATGAGCCCCCTTCTCAACGGTAGGTCCTTGTGGAGCCTCACCTTTGCGTGGCCGACAGTGAGTAAAACCGTATGGCCTCATCCTGGAGGGGTATTTTCTGACTTTTCCTGAGGGTATGATAAGGGGATCACGAATGCGCGCCCAGCCATCCACTGACCCAAGCAGACAAGCGAGTCCATCGCGCTGCGTTCGCCGGGCGTTGCCTCGACGAAGGGAACACATGGATTTCGAACAACTGCCGCGCTCGGCGCTGATCCGGCTGCTGCAAGAGCATGAGGCCGCGTCGCGAGACACTGGCAAAGATGGCATCGTGATGAGCTACACAGGCCGCACTGCGCCCTGGCAGATCATCCGGCAGGTGAAGCCGAAGCTGAGCAAGATTGTCAAAAAGCATTCAGTTGGCGACGAGACGCATCAAGCACAAAGCGAGATTTGGGACGGGGAGAACCTGTCCACCATGGTGACGCTCTACAAGCACCGCGGACAAGTTGACCTGATCGTGACTGATCCGCCCTACAACACGGGCGAGGACTTCCGCTACAACGACAAGTGGGACAAAGACCCCAACGACCCGGACTTGGGCGACTTAGTGCCAAAGGATGATGGGTCACGCCACAGCAAGTGGCTCAAATTCATGACGCCCCGCATCTGGATGATGCGCGAAATGCTCAAGCCCGGAGGTGTCATTGCAATTTGCATCGACCATCGTGAGTTGTTTCGCCTTGGAATGCTGATGGATGAGATTTTCAAAGAAGAAAATCGCATAGGCATCATCAATTGGCAAAAATCTTACTCGCCTAAGGATGGTGTTCAAAACTCTGCCACTGCCGCCGTCTGAAGGGCTGCGCCGCGCCTGACAATATGCCCATGAAGCAACAAGACCTTGGCCTAAATCTGAGCAAGCGACGCACTCGCAAGGCGGTGTTTCTTGACGAGAT
>JAUVYR010000060.1 GCA_030602985.1 Burkholderiales bacterium | reverse complement strand
CAGTCAACAAGGCCATCGAAGACGTGCGCGTCGCCGGGCAGGTGGGTTCGTCCTTACAGGCCAACGTCACGCTCACCGTCGGCGCGGAAGACATGGCCCTGCTGCAAAGCCTGGGCGACGACCTGAAATTCGTGCTCATCGTGTCCGACGCCCAGCTGCAAGCCGGTGCGGAACTGGCCGTGGCCGTCACCCCTTCCAGCGCCACCAAGTGCGGGCGCTGCTGGCACTGGCGCGACGACGTGGGCCACGACCCGGCCCACCCCGAACTGTGCGGCCGCTGCACCAGCAACCTCCACGGCTCGGGCGAAACCCGTGCCGTGGCCTGACATACTGCAACCATGGGCAAGGCATCGTCCAAAGGCATGCTGGTCTGGCTGGGGCTGGCGTTCGCCATCTTGATCGTCGACCAGGCCAGCAAGTGGTGGATCGTCAGCTTCTACCGGCTCGGCGACGCCACCACCATCACCTCGTTTTTCAACATCGTGCGCGCGCACAACCCTGGAGCGGCGTTTTCGCTGCTGGCCCATGCAGGCGGCTGGCAGCGCTGGTTTTTCACCGCCGTTGGGGTAGGGGCCACGCTGTTCATCCTGTGGATGTTGCGCTCACACCACACACAAAAACTGTTTTCTTTCTCGCTCGCCTGCATCATGGGCGGCGCTGTGGGCAACGTGATCGACCGCCTGGTGCACGGTTACGTGGTGGACATGCTCGATTTTCACTTCCGCTGGCTGGAACCTGTGTTCCGTGGCGGCCACTTCCCCACCTTCAATGTGGCCGACATGGCCATCACCACCGGGGCAATCGGGTTAATATTGGACGAAATCCTGCGCGTCAGGCGCTCCCGTTGAGCCAGCCCCACCCGAAATCACTGCATGAAGCTCGTCAAACCCGCCCTCCTGGCCACCGCCCTGTGCTTGAGCGGTACAGCGGCGGGTGCGCAGGCCGTGCACTGCCACATCACCTTTGCCGGCGCCACGCGCACGTTTGTGGTTGAGCCGGCCGCCTCCATCGCCGGGCCAGTCGCGCCGCTGCTCGAAGGCGCATCGTTCTCGCTGGTGGTGGCCAACCGCTTGCCGCCAGCACCGGGGGCAGGCGTGACGGTCAGCACCTACGGCATTTTTTCGGGTGAGCCTTACCTGCTGCACCAGGCGTTCTACCTGCCCAATGCCGCCCACACCGGCCCGCACGGCTTCACGGGCTTGCAGGTCATCCGCGAGCCGCTGCGCCACCACGAAATCGCTTACTGGTGCGAGCGGCCCACGCCCTGAAGCGGCTTGCGGTCAGGGAATCAGCACGGTTGATCCGGTGGTCTTGCGAGCCTCCAGGTCGCGGTGCGCCTGTTGCACCTGCTCCAGCGGGTAGCGCTGTTCGATGTGGATTTTCACCTGCCCCGACGTCACCGCCCCAAACAGGTCATCGGCCATGGCCTGCGTGCGCTCACGGCTGGTGATGTGGCTGAACAGCGTCTGCCGCGTCACGTAAATCGAGCCCTTGGCGGCCAGCACGGCGGGCGCAAACGGCGGCACCGGGCCGGAAGCGTTGCCAAAGGTCACCATCAGCCCAAAAGGCGACAGGCAGTCCAGCGACTTGTCCCAGGTGTCCTTGCCCACCGAGTCGTACACCACCTTCACCCCTTTGCCAGCTGTGATCTCCTTCACCCGTGCGGCAAAGTCTTCGGTGTTGTAGTTGATCACATGGGCTGCACCATTGGCCTGGGCGAGTGCGCACTTGGCGTCTGAACCCGCGGTGCCGATCAGCTGCAAGCCCAGCGCTTTGGCCCACTGGCAGGCGATCAGGCCCACACCGCCCGCTGCGGCATGGAACAGCACAAAATCCCCAGCCTGCAGACCTTCCACCGGCCGGCAGTGCTTGAGCAGGTACTGCGCAGTCAGGCCCTTGAGCATCATGGCCGCGCCTTCCTCGAAGGAAATGGCATCGGGCAGGCGGCACACGTTCATGGCTGGCATCACGCGCACGTCGCTGTAGCTGCCCGGGGGGTGGCTGGCGTAGGCCGCCCGGTCACCCACCTTCAGGTGGGTCACGCCCTCGCCCACGGCTTCCACCACGCCCGCGCCTTCCATGCCGAGGTTCAGCGGCATGGGCAGGGTGTACAGGCCAGAGCGCTGGTACACGTCAATGAAGTTCAGCCCGATGGCATGGTGGCGGATGCGCACCTGGCCCGGGCCAGGCTCCCCCACCTGCACCGGAACAAGCTGCATCACCTCGGGGCCACCGGGTTGTTCTATGCGCACCGCGCGTGTGGTGTTGCTTGTCATGTCAGGTCTCCTGTGAGTTTCAAACCCGGCATGGTGCCACGAATGTGACGCCTTTGCAGTGCCTGGGGCCGGCTTGCCGTGTCAAACGGGTTACAGTTCCACCAATGGCGCAACCCCCTTCGTCCTCCCTTTCGCTTGGCACAGCGGCCATTTTGCTGGTGCCTCCCCTCATGTGGGCGGGCAACGCCGTGGTGGGCCGCATCGCCGCGGAGTGGATTCGCCCCATCACCTTCAATTTCCTGCGCTGGGTGCTGGTGCTGATCATTCTGCTGCCACTCGCCAGTTGGGTGCTGCGCCGCAACAGCCCGCTTTGGGGGGACTGGAAACGCTTCGCCCTGCTCGGGCTGCTGTCTGTGGCCAGCTACAACATGCTGCAATACCTGGCGCTGCACACCTCCACGCCGCTCAACGTGACGCTGGTGGCTGCCAGCATGCCGGTGTGGATGCTGCTGGTCGGGCGGCTGTTTTTCAGTGCCCCCATACGCAAAACGGCACTGGTCGGCGCCACGTTTTCCCTCACCGGCGTGCTGGTGGTGCTGACGCAGGGCGACCCTTCCCGGCTGGTGCAGCTCAAGCTGGTCCCCGGTGACGCCTGGATGCTGCTGGCCGCCTTTGTCTGGGCCAGTTACAGCTGGCTGCTCACCGAACGCAAGGAATCCCCCGCCATACGCAATGATTGGGCGGCCTTCCTCATGGCGCAGACCGTCATGGGGCTGATCAGCGCAGCGGCCTTCACCGGGGGCGAATGGGTCTGGCTCTCCAGCCAGGGGCTGGGCCACATCGAATGGAGCTGGGCGCTGGTGGGTGTGCTGGTGTTCGTGGCTATCGGCCCTTCCCTGCTGGCCTACCGCTGCTGGGGCGCCGGCGTGCAGCGGGCCGGCCCCACCGTGGCCAGCTTCTTCAGCAACCTCACGCCCCTGTTCGCCGCCCTGCTCTCGCTCGCCTTCCTGGGCGAGGCACCCCAGCTGTTCCATGCTGTCGCGTTTGTGCTGATCGTGCTGGGGATAGTGGTGACGTCGGCCAGGGCGGGGTGATTTCATCAGCCAGGCGCTGGTAACGTCAGACCCCGACCCATTTCTTTGCTTCTACCAAGCTTGAATGCTCAAACGCTGGCGCAAACTCATTGAGTTCTTGCGTCGTCATGCCGACGTCGGCGGACTGCCCCACCGCGCGCCATTGCAACACGGCCTGAACCAGTTCGCGCACGACTACTAACGCTTGTTCACGGCTCAAAGCGAACTGCGAGGCTTGCCCCAGCAATTGGGACATGCTTGTGATGGGGCCAGTATCTTCACTCAGCCAGGTTTTGGACTCGCGGTCCTTGTCTGGCATCGGGTTGATGTCGAACGCCGGCGAGAGCTGCCATTGGTTATCACCCATGTAGAGGAAACCCATGTTTTGAAGGTGGTCGTCAACATTGGTGATGAGGTGGTTGAACACTTGGCGCCGCCACAATTCTTGGGCGTCTTCGACGTAGTTAGCGCAGACCCTCTTCATCACGTCGAGCAACTCGGTGTATGCGTGCTCCTCTTGTCGATTAGCCTGAAGCAACGTCGCGCCTGACATATACGGAATCCGTGCATCGTCGGCGGTACGGTCAAAGCGCCTGATGACCGCCACTGGAGTACCCTGCACCACCGATACATGCGCCTTCGCGGCGTTTATACCGGCCAATTTTGCCAGCTTGAGCGCCAGCACTTCCGCACGAGTCACGTTGCGTTCGTCGTTGACGCTCGGGAACTTGCCCAGTGCCAGGCAGCCTTCTTCGTCAAGAATGCTGCATTTTGGACGCATGCCTCCAAGAGAGGTGCCCTTGCCTCGCAGATAGGCCAAATCCTGGGCGGTTTCCTGGCCGAGTTCAACCGCTCGGGACGCTGTGAGCATCTTCTCGAGTTCGATGATCGGAGGCGTTGCTCGCCTGCCCGCAGGTACGGACTCCAGGTAAGCGCCATGGGCATTGCGCAAGCGCAGCGCTCCCATCCGACTGAAATCATCAACCGCGCAAAGATAGTCGAGCTCGGTCAAGGCGCCCAGATTTGGGTCTTCCTCTCGGCGTTTGGCATGCGCGCGAGCGATGACACGACGACCCCACGCATCTGGCTCGGTATCTCCAAGGGCGAGGAAGAAGATCGAGTCTTCCTTGCTTGCAGGCTTTCGGGTCTGGTAGCCCGGCGCGGCCGCGAGGTCTGGCGATACGTTAAACGTGTCTGCGTGGTCGAGCCAATCCTGGAAGTAGGCGAACTGCGTGAATACCCGAGGCCCGTTTCGTACAAAAACGAGCTTGCCCACGGGCGTGCCGGTTTTACCGAGACACACGTCCAGTTCTGTTTTGATGGTTTGTGCCCCGGCACTTGCCCTGGTCGTCATATCTCGAACAAGCCTTTAAAAGGCTTTGGGTGTCGTGCGCCGCTTGCTGTAGACGCGAGAGGGAAGTTCTGCGTCCATCAGCGCAAGTCCGATGGAGTCGGTTTGCGTGTCTAAAAGGAGGTTCAGCTTTTCCAAATGACCAAAAACCTGCAGCGCACTGGCCAGGTAGACAAGCGCTGTACCAGGATGGCCGTCCTCCAGCCGACGCACCGTGCTCACCGAGACACTCATGCGAGCCGCCAAATCGGCTTGGGATAGACCGCGTCGCCGTCGCGCGAGTTCGATGTTTCGACCCAGTGACGCAAGCGCCCGGGAGACAGCCAGGTTATGGGCAGCAACCATTTAAGCCTTCTAAAAAGAGCGTCTGTATCTCACAAGCATTCTTATGAGATCAATATTAACATGCCCCCATGAATTTTGCCCCTGCTATTCCATGTTAGAACGACTGGCTCACGCCCAGAATGAGGCGGGTTTTGCCCAGGCCATCGGTCTTGCGGTTCTGGGCGCTGGCGGCTGTGCTGGTGTTCGTCGCCATCGGCCCTTCCCTGCTGGCCTACCGCTGCTGGGGCGCCGGCGTGCAACGGGCCGGCCCCACCGTGGCCAGCTTCTTCAGCAACCTCACGCCCCTGTTCGCCGCCCTGCTCTCACTCGCCTTCCTGGGCGAGGCACCCCAGCTGTTCCATGCCGTCGCGTTTGTGCTGATCGTGCTGGGGATCGTGGTGACGTCGGCCAGGGCGGGGTGAGGCGGAGGATTGCCCAGTCAAAATCAGTTTACCGGGGTCTGGGATATACTTGTATATCAACTGCAAGGAGCCTGACCATGCTCGCCATTCGATTACCCGCTGAAGTGGAAAACCGGCTTGAAGCGCTGGCGCGAGCGACCGGCCGCACCAAGACCTTCTATGCTCGCGAGGCCATTCTCGAACACCTGGCCGACTTGGAAGATCTGTATCTTGCGGAACAGCGCTTGATTGATATACGTGCCGGAAAAACACAGACCCTACCGCTCGAAGAAGTGATGAAGCGTTATGGCTTGGAAGATTGAATTGGACCCCAGTGTCGAGCGGGAGCTCAACAAGATGGACCCGCAGAACGCTCGTCGCATTCTTGCTTTCCTGCATGAGCGTGTGGCCGTACTTGACGATCCACGCAGCATGGGCGAAGTGCTGAAAGGCTCCAAGCTGGGTTCTTTTTGGAAGTACCGCGTAGGCGACTGGCGGGTGATTGCCCACATTGAAGACGGGGCTCTGCTTATTCTCGTCGTTCGGATCGGTGACCGCAAAGACGTGTACCGCCACTGACTGGGAAACCCCGTAGCTGCAAGGCGGTAGCCACCGACCCTGAACATGGGTCTTCCTAATTTTTTAGGAAGAATCAACATTCAACATTGAGATCACATGCTGATTCCTATTATTCCAGGAAACTTCTTTACAAGCATCCGATAGCCACACATAATTCCTGAAAATCCTGGAATTATTCATGCACATACCGCTCACTTCTGTCCAGTCTGCAGGCGTTGCCATTCGTGTGCTGCGCAAGCGTGCAGGTATCCGCATCGATGACTTCGCGCTGACCGCTGGCGTCAGCAAACAGTTCATGACCGACCTCGAAAACGGTAAGGACACCGTGCGTATGGGTACTGTGCTTCACCTGTTGCAGCGCATGGGCCTCCGAGTGAGTCTGGACATGCCTGAAGAAGCCATGGCCTTGTTCCAAGCCGAGTTCGAGAAGGTCACCCGGCGGCGTTCCCGAAAAAGCGCTGCCTCTGCGTTGCCTGAAATGGAAAAGTCCCCTACCCACGTGGCGCAGGGGGAGCGTTTGCATGGCTGAGCGGGATGACGCAGCACTGTCAGACCAAGAAACGCTACCAGAGTCGGGTAGGCGTTTGCACCTCTTCATTAACCAGGAACGAATAGGCACGCTGCACGAGGACAACGACCTCTGGACATTGGCCTACGACCAACAATGGGCGAGCCGTGTCGGCAGCTTTGACCTCTCGCCCGCCTTGCCACGCAGCCAACTGGTGCACCGGGACGGTGCAAGCACGCGTCCGGTGCAGTGGTACTTCGACAATCTGTTGCCAGAAGAGAAGCTGCGCGAACTGATTGCAGCAGATGCTCGATTGCGAGATAAAGACGATGCGTTTGCCCTCCTGGAATACCTGGGGGCGGAGTCCGCAGGGTCGCTGACCCTGTTACCACCTGGGCAGGTGCCAGACACCCACGCCCAACTGCAGCCGCTGTCGCATGAAAAGCTGAGTCGGCGTATTTCCAATCTACCCAAGATCACGCTCACCAAAGACGCGCCCAAGCGGATGTCCCTGGCCGGCGCCCAACACAAGATGGTGGCGGTGCTCAAGGGGACGGACTTTTACGAGCCCATGGGCGCCACAGCGTCCACCCATATTCTGAAGCCTGACCACCCTTCCAGCGATACGTACCCAGCATCCACCTATCTGGAGTGGCTGACCATGAGCCTGGCTGCCGCAGCCCGGCTGGACGTCCCCCCCGTGCAACTGCTGCACGTGCCACAGCCGGTCTATGCCATAGAGCGATTCGACCGGCGTTTTGATGCCAAGGCCATGCGCCCCGAAACCGGCTCCGAGCCACCAGCCGTACAACGGATTCATGTCATCGACGCATGCCAGCTGCTCAACAAGTCGCGCATACACAAGTACGCCGGCGCCAGCGTGCAGGCATTGCGAGAAACCGTCCTGGCATGTAAGGATGAATTGACGTTGCCGATCCGACTTTTGCGCTGGTTGGTCTTTAACCTGTTGGTGGCCAACGACGACTGTCACCTCAAGAACCTGTCCTTTTTGGTCACCTCGGGCCGGATTGAGCTTGCGCCGCACTACGACCTGCTGGCAACCGGGGTGTACCACACGCGAGCCTTTGCGGATGAACATGGCCACTGGCCGGCCGTGTCGCTGGCTGTACGCCTGTCTGACGAGGTGACTCGATTCGACCAGGTCACACCAGAAGCGGTGCTACAGGGGGCCCAGACCCTGGGAGTTCCTTCTTCGGTGGCCTTGCGTGCCATCCGAGACGTGGTGAGTCGAACCCTGAAAGCATTCGACAGCATTTATGCGGCCCACTACCCTAAAGAGCCGGGGCTGCCGATCAACAATGACACAGCTCCTGGCGGGAGCCTAACAGCACAAGAGCGTGCACAGCACCTCAAGATTCTGCGGGTATTGCGCTTCATGGTGCTGCCCGAGATGGTCAAGCGGATCGTGGTCAGTTGAAAACTGTTAAAACAACTCGCTGTGCGTACCCGTGCGGATGAGTTTGGGCACAAGGGGTCTGTCGTTTCTTCAAGCGTTCTTGCCAAGCTCAAAAGTCCTCAAGGGTCGTGCGGCTCGTCTTGCCAGCCTTGGCGTCTCTGATGGCGGCCAAGGTAGTGGGGTTGACGCGCGGCAACTCCATAGGCAGGCCACCCTTCTCGACGACGCTACGCAGGAAAAGCCGAATGGCCGTACTCACGTCAAGACCGGCCGCCTTCAGGATGGCGGCGGCCTCATGCTTTAGCTCGGGCTCGACTCGGGAACGGACATCAACGGTAAGCATATGGACTCCTTCATTGGATTTCATAATACCACAATGTAGCTACTTTGTAGCGCTATTGATCGTATCAGGGGCTGAGCAGCTAACCCCCCGACGCCTCAAAGCCCCCACTTGGGGCAGTTGGCCATCACGCGATTTGCAGCAATGCCTTCATCTTGGCCCTGACATGGACGAGAACTTCCTCGCTCACAGCGGCCTTTTTTTTGGCACGCCGGACTTTCCAGTCTAGCGATTTCACTTGGTCCGACAGCACCGCGCAATCCACACCGTCGACCTTTGTCACGACTTCGAACGGATGCCCTTTGACCCTGGTTGTTATCGGGCAACACACCATCAATCCGGTTTTGCCGTTGTAGCTTGCTGGGCTGATGACCAACGCTGGCCGGTGCCCGGCCTGCGCAGCAAAAAGCCCCATGAAACACGAAGTTTCATGGGGTTTCATATTGCGTATGAGGGGCCGAGCGGGTCGGCCTGGGTGCGCCAAAGACGCACCAAAAAGTGGCGTTAGAACGACTGGCTCACGCCCAGAATGAGGCGGGTTTTGCCCAGGCCTTCGGTCTTGCTGTTCTGGGCGCCAGAGATCATGGCGCTGGTGCTGAGGTTGTTGCCAAAGTCGTAGTCCACGCCGCCCTGGATGGCGGGGCGGAAGGCGCGAACGGCGCGGCGGCCTTCACCGGGGGCGAATGGGTCTGGCTCTCCAGCCAGGGGCTGGGCCATATCGAATGGAGCTGGGCGCTGACGGCTGTGCTGGTGTTCGTGGCCATCGGCCCTTCCCTGCTGGCCTACCGCTGCTGGGGCGCCGGCGTGCAGCGGGCCGGCCCCACCGTGGCCAGCTTCTTCAGCAACCTCACGCCCCTGTTCGCCGCCCTGCTCTCACTCGCCTTCCTGGGCGAGGCACCCCAGCTGTTCCATGCCGTCGCGTTTGTGCTGATCGTGCTGGGGATAGTGGTGACGTCGGCCAGGGCGGGGTGATTCCCGCTTTGTGTCAACCCTTCTGCCCTGAAAATACCGATTATTCCGCTATTTGTTTTTTACCGCAAATTCCGCTATTATTTGGTTGGTTAATGAGGCGGACACATGACGATACGTAGCCAATCGCTCGTGACGGGCGCACAGCTTGGACCGCTCTTGCGAGGCGCACGCAGAAGCCTCAAATTGACGCAAGCACAACTTGCCAAGCGAGTGGCCCTGAGCCAACGACGCATCTCAGAGCTTGAGCTTGATCCAGGCTCATTGAGTGTGGCCCAATTATTGACACTTTGCAACCAACTCGGTCTGCAAGTTGTCATTCAGGAAAAAGAGGCCCGCTTGCAAGACTCAGAACAGCACAAGGGTGAGTGGTGACATGGTCAGCCGTGCGTCACGCTCTCAGCCGCTGTCCATCTGGGTCAACGGTGAACTTGTTGGTCATTGGTCACCCACCACTCACCGACCTTCAGAACTCCGTTATGCACAGAGCTGGCTACAGTCAGAAAATTCCCGACCGCTATCCCTGTCCTTACCCATCCCTCTGGTGGGCAATGAGCCCCTGCGGGGGGAGCGCGTCAGTCACTTTTTTGAAAACCTGCTACCAGACAGTGCAGCCATTCGAAAGCGCCTGGCCGTTCGTTACGCTGCGGGCTCTGACGACACTTTCAACCTACTGGCGGCAATTGGCCGGGATTGTGTCGGAGCCATTCAACTCTTGCCAGACAATGAAATCCCCACAGGCGTCCAGCGTATCGACGGAGAGGTACTCAAGGATGAAGAAGTCGCTGCATGGCTTCGCGCGACGGTCACTGGCGGTGCCTTCCACGAGCAGCTCAACCAGGCGGACTTCCGCATCTCGATTGCGGGGGCACAGGAAAAAACAGCATTGTTGTGGCATGCAGGCCAATGGATGCGTCCACTGGGTGCCACGCCCACCACTCACATCCTCAAACTTCCCATGGGTCTGGTCGGCAACATGCAGGCCGACATGCGCAGCTCCGTCTACAACGAATGGTTGTGTCTACGGCTGATGGAGGCGCTGGGCTTCAAAGTAGCCCAGGCTGACATCGTGAGATTTGCCGATCACCCACCGGTTCTGGCGGTCGAACGATTCGACCGCAAACCACACGCCTCACATCATTGGCTGCTTCGCCTTCCACAGGAAGATTTTTGCCAGGCACTGGGGGTCAGCCCTCATCAAAAGTACGAGGCAGATGGTGGGCCCGGGGTGTTGCAAATGGCTCAGGTGTTGAGTGGTTCCGAGCATGCTCGGCGCGACCTGAAGACACTGCTTGCCAGTCAAATCACCTTCTGGCTGTTGGCAGCCACCGATGGACATGCCAAGAATTTCAGCATCCATCTACATGCGGGCGGAAGATACGCACTGACACCGATGTACGATGTGCTGTCTGCTTGGCCAATCATCGGTAATAAAGCTGATCAGCTGCCTTGGCAGAACGCCAAGCTGGCCATGGCCATGATGGGTAAGAATCGACACTATCACCTGTCCACTCTCATGCGGCGCCATTTCAACCACACGGCAGCCCGATGTGGATGGGGCGATGATGCCGAAGACATCATCCAAGAGTTGCTAGACCGTGTAGAACCCGCTATTGCTGCCGTCGAAAAACGGCTACCCGTTGGCTTTCCTGATGCGATAGCGGTCGCCATTTTCGAGGGGATACGCAGCCAAGCGAAAAGGCTCACGGCACAACCCAGGTTTTAGTGACGTCGGCAAGGACCTGTGCCCAAGGTTGTGGGTAGTCGGCGACCAGGTCTGCGTGCGGAAAAAAGCACCCTACTTGAGGCAGTTGGCCATCACGCGATTTGCAGCAATGCCTTCATCTTGGCCCTGACATGGACGAGAACGTCCTCGCTCACAACGGCCTTTTTTTTGGCACGCCGGACTTTCCAGTCGAGCGATTTCACTTGGTCCGACAGCACCGCGCAATCCACACCGTCGACCTTCGTCACGACTTCGAACGGGTGCCCTTTGACCTTGGTTGTTATCGGGCAACAGACCATCAATCCGGTTTTGCCGTTGTAGCTTGCTGGGCTGATGACCAACGCTGGCCGGTGCACGGCCTGTTCATGCCCGGCCTGTGGATCGAATTCAAGCCAAACCACCTCGCCAGTGTCGGGAACATACTCGCGCGGCATCAGAGTGCCTC
>JAUVYR010000091.1 GCA_030602985.1 Burkholderiales bacterium | reverse complement strand
TTGAGCGTGGCGGCAAAGGCTTCGCACTCCTCGGGCGGGTAGTCCACGATCAGCACGCCGTCCACACCCGCCGCAGCGGCATCGCGGGCGAAGGTGTTGGCGCCGTGCTTCAGTTCGTAGCGCTCCACCGGGTTGGCGTAGCCCATCAGCACCACCGGGGTGACAGCGTCCGTCTGGCGGAAGGTGCGGACCATGTCCAGCACCTGGGTCATGCCAATGCCGAAGGTCAAGGCTTTTTCGCCCGCCTTCTGGATCACCGGGCCGTCGGCCATGGGGTCGGAAAACGGCACGCCCAGTTCGATGATGTCGGCGCCGCCCTGCACCATGGCGTGCATGAGTTCGGGCGTCACGTCTGCGTAGGGGAAGCCAGCGGTGACGTAGGGGATCAGGGCCTTGCGGCCCTGTGCCTTGAGCTGATGGAGGGTGGTTTCAATGCGGCTCATGAACGGACCCCCACGCTTGCCACTTCGTGTGTGGCGCTGCCCCCCGAGGGGGCTCTCGCCCCGTGGGGCGGCCCGGCGGGGCTCAAGGTCAGGCTTTGCTCCATACCACCCTTGACGGACTGACCCCGGCAGCTCGGGCGGCAGTAGAAGTCGGCCTGCGACAGGTCGGCCACGGTACCGATGTCTTTGTCCCCGCGACCTGACAGGTTGACCAGAATCGACTGGTCGCGCCGCATGGTCTTGGCCAGCTTCATGGCGTAGGCCAGGGCGTGGCTGGACTCCAGCGCGGGGATGATGCCCTCGGTGCGGCACAGGTGGTGGAAGGCTTCGAGCGCCTCGGCGTCGGTGATGCCCACGTACTCGGCCCGGCCGATGTCTTTGAGCCAGGCATGCTCAGGACCCACGCCAGGGTAGTCCAGGCCCGCGCTGACGCTGTGCGTCTCGGTGATCTGCCCGTTGTCGTCCTGAAGTATGTAGGTGCGGTTGCCGTGCAGCACGCCGGGCTGGCCTTTTTGCAACGAGGCCGAGTGCTTGCCGCTGTCCAGGCCTTCACCGGCCGCTTCCACGCCGATCAGGCGGGTTGTTTCAAATGGGATGTAGGGATGGAAGATGCCCATGGCGTTGCTGCCACCCCCTACACAGGCGATCACCGCGTCGGGCTGCCGCTCGCTGCCTGCACCAGGCAGCTGGAGGTCCGCCAGCATCTCGGGCATCTGCTTGAGGCACTCCTCGCCGATCACGCTCTGGAAGTCGCGCACCATCATGGGGTAGGGGTGGGGCCCCGCCACGGTACCAATGATGTAGAACGTGTTCTCCACGTTCGTGACCCAGTCGCGCATGGCCTCGTTGAGCGCGTCTTTCAGCGTCTTGCTGCCGCTATCAACGGGCACCACGGTGGCGCCCAGCAGCTTCATGCGATAGACGTTGGGGCTTTGGCGTTTGACATCCTCAGCGCCCATGTAGACGATGCATTCCAGCCCGTAGCGGGCGCAGATGGTGGCGGTGGCGACGCCGTGCTGGCCCGCGCCGGTTTCGGCAATGATGCGCGGCTTGCCCATGCGCTTGGCCAGCATGGCTTGGCCGATCACGTTGTTGATCTTGTGGGCACCGGTGTGGTTGAGGTCTTCACGCTTGAGGAAAATCTGAGCGCCGCCCACTTCGCGGCTGATCCGCGCCGCATGGTACACCGGCGATGGGCGACCGACAAAGTGCGCCAGCTCGTAGCGGAATTCGCGCAGGAATTCGGGGTCGTGCTGGTATTTGGCGTAGGCCTCGCGCAGCTCGTTGATGGCGTGCGTGAGGGTTTCGCTGATGAAGCTGCCACCGTAAGGGCCAAAATGGCCGCGGGCATCGGGTTGCTGGTAAGCGTACATGAAATCGTCTCGGGGTTCTGTGAAGAGGGGGCTGACTCAGCCCTGTTGGAGCAGGTTGTCGGCCTCGCGAACGGCCCCCACGAAACGGTCGATCAGTTCGGGGCTCTTGATGCCCTTGGCGCTTTCCACGCCAGAACTCACGTCAACCGCCCAGGGGCGAACAAGACGAATGCCATCGATCACATTTGCAGGTGTGAGTCCACCAGACAAAACGAGGCGAGCGCTGGCGTTTAGTTGCGGGTGTGACCAAGGGAAGGCTGTCCAGTCAAAAGCGATACCGCCACCTCCATAGCCCTGAACATGGGCATCAAGCAGGATGGCTTGCGCATCAGAAAAATCTTTCGAGTATTTTAGAAGATCGAAGCCGACCGCGCCATCGCCAGTGGGTACCCGAGCCGCACGGATGTACGGCCGCCCGGCTGTCGCACAGACTTCTGGGGTTTCATCCCCATGGAATTGCAGCAAAGCATTAGGCACGGCGGCCAGACCGGCTTTGATCTCCGGTGGACTGGCATTGACGAACAGCAGCACTGGCGTGACGAAGGCCGGCAGCAACCGGGCCAGTTCTCCTGCGCGCTTCGGGCTCACCGCACGAGGGCTGGGCGGGTAGAGAACAAAGCCGATGGCGTCGGCGCCAGCACGGACAGCGTGGAGAACGTCTGACTCACGTGTGAGGCCACAGATCTTGATTCGGGTGCGGTGCATCCTGTGATTATGGCAACCAGTCCAAGCCGGGTACCTGAGTGGGCAGGCCCCAGTGGGGCTCGTAGACCGGTCCAAGAAAATACAGGCCATCCGGGGCAAAGGTGGGGGCGGCCACCTCGCGGCTGCGGGCCGCCAGGACCTCAACCATCCAGTCGGGCGAGCGCAGTCCCTGGCCCACCGCCACCAGGCAGCCCATCAGATTGCGGATCATGTGATGCAGGAAGGCATTGGCTTCGAAGTCGAAACGCCAGTAGGCCCCTCGGCGGCTGATATCCACGCGTCGTAAATGCTTGACGGGCGACAGCGCCTGGCATTGCGCAGCCCGAAATGAGGTGAAGTCGTGCTCGCCGATCAGGTGGGCAGCGGCGGCTTCCATCGCGGCCTGGTCCAGCGGACGAAACACCCATCCTGCCCGGCCGGCTTCCAGGCTGGGGCGCACAGGTGATTCCAGCAACACATACGCATAGCGACGCGCCGTGGCACTGGCCCGGGCATGAAAGGCCGCCGGTACTTCGCGCGCCCATTGCACGGCGATGTCCGCCGGCAGGTAGCGATTGGTCCCTCGCACCCAGGCATTCTCGGCGCGCAGGGTGTCGGTATCGAAATGCACGACCTGTCCCAGGCCATGCACACCGGCGTCGGTGCGGCCCGCACACAGGGTGCTGATGGCCGGTAAGTCGGCAAACTGTGCCAATGCTCGCTCCAGATGATCCTGCACCGTCTGGCCGCTGGGCTGGCTCTGCCAGCCCTGGTAGGCGTTGCCGAGGTAACTGATCCCGAGCGCGATCCTCAAGGCAGGCCTGTACGCTGGATGACCAATCAGGACAGACGAGCCAGGAAGGCGCGCGCACGCTCCTTCAGCTCGCCGGTCGCCTCGGCCTCGACTTCTTCGGCCAGCGAGCGGGCACCGTCGGTGTCGCCAATGGCATCAAACTCCTCGGCCAGTGAGAGCTTGGTCTGGAGCGGGTCGTTGCCGCCCAGGCTCTCGTCCAGATCCAGACCTTCCAGGGCGTCCATGTTTGCAGAGGGTGTCGAGGCGCCGATATCGGCCGATGTATCACCGGGGGAGGCGGTGTCGAAGTCGAAATCGAGGTCCAGGGACAGATCTTTGATCTCATCCGGCAAAGCCGCCGCTGCTGGTGCAGGGGAAGGCGCTGGGGCCTCGGGCTCCAGGGCGGTCAGATCCAGATCGAAGTCGAGACTCGAAGCCGTGGCCTCAGGTGTGGTCTCTCGATTCTGAGCGGGCGGTGCTTCGGCAGTCGTGTCGGTATCGAGGTCAAACTCAAACGTGTCCGGCGCCTTAGAAGGTTCAGGCTCTTGAGTTGGCTGAGCTTCAGGCTCTGCATACTCGGCGCTCAGCAACTGCTCCAGATCGTCAGCTGCCGGATTGGCAGGTGGCTCGTTGTCGAAACTGAGATCGATATCCGGTGGGGCAGACAATGGCCCTTCCTCATCCGTCCTGGCGGCACTGGCCAGGTTGAGATAGAGCGGGTTGTCCGGATCCAGTTGCTGACCCAGTGCGCGCGCCTGCTGCCATTCCTCGCCTTGCCCACCGGTGAGGGCATGCAGATCCCGAGCGCTGGCATCAAACGCACCCACGTCCTGGCGGCCTGCATAGATTTCGAGCAGCTTGAGCCGTGCTGGCAGCTTTTCGGGATGCAGACGAATGGCTTCGACGAGAATTTCCTCGGCCTGTTTCTCGCGGCCATAGGCCAGATAGACATCGGCTTCTGCGACTGGATCGACATCGCCGCCAGCATCGAGCTGGCTGGGCGAATACATCATGGACGACACGGGGGGGTCTTCATTCGTGTCGACGGTCTGGCCTTCGGCCAGTTCCTGGTTGTCTGCATCGGCAGGGTCTTCTTCGGCGTCTTCAGCGGTTCTGCGCTTGCGCAGGCGCATCAAGGCCAGTAGCCCCAACAGGGCAGCCAGCACGCCACCTGCCGGCAAGGCATACGGGTGCTCAGTCACGCTTTGAATGAAAGAGCCAGCCGTAGCGGCCGGTGCAGGAGCGGGTGCAGGGGGCGCTTCAGGGGCAGGCGGTGCGACCGGCTCGGGTACGACGGGGGCAGCGGCTTCCACGGTCACGCCCGCCACAGGTGGTTCGGCAGGTGCATCCGCCGTGGTCGCCGGTTCGGCTTCTGTGGCCGGTTGCGTGGCAATGGCTTGCCGCAGTTGTTCCAGTTCTTGCAGATTGCGATTGAGCTCATCGGCCCGTTGCTGGGCCGCCTCTTGCTGGCGTGTCTGCGCGATCTGTTCGGTCTCTGCCGTCGCAGTGCTGCCCTGTGCCAGGGTGAGTCGATCCTGCGCAGTGGCGGCGGGTTGCTGGTCAGCGACCTCGGTCTGGACAGTGCCAGCAGCCTGGCGGGAAGCCGGTGCGGTGTCCTGTGCAGGGGCCATGGTGGCCAGCCGCCTGCGGAATTCATTGAAATCCCGGCTCTGGGCCTGGATCAGCTGGCGAGCCTCAGAGACCGGAATGGCGGAGGCCTGTGCAGCGTCTGGAATCTCCAGAACGGCACCCGCTTTGAGGCGGTTGACGTTGTTGTTGATGAATGCGCCTGGGTTGGCGCGCAACAGCGCGATCAGCATCTGGTCGAGCGAGACGCCGGGTGGCAGCTGACTGATCACGATGCCACTGGCCGTGTCACCTCGACGGACTTCAACCCGGCGGACGGTCTCTGCGGGAGCTGTCACTGCGGCGGGCATGGGGGCGGGCGTCGCCCGTTGTGGGATCGACTGTGTGACAGCCGTGGTGGGCGGGGGCACAGGCATGGCCGGGCGCACGTCAGAAACGACGGGTGGCGGCGGTGCAGCCGGCAGCAGCGGTGCCGGTGCCGGGCGCAGATTCGGGGGGTCGAACAACATGGTGTAACCCCGCAACAGCTGGCCATTCGACCAGCTGGCTTGCAACACCACATCGAGGAAGGGTTCGGACACCACCCGGTCGCTGGACAGCCGGATGACAAACTGACCATTCGGACGCTGGACCAGTTCGAATCGCACATCGTTCAGCAGCGGGTTGAACTCCATACTGGCTGCCCGAAAACGATCGGGCGGTGCGATACCGATCTGCAAGGAACTGGCTTCCTCGGACGTGATGCTGGGGACGTCGATTTCCGCCCGCAGCGGTTCACCCAGCTGAGACTGCACCGTGACCCGACCCAGAGCCAAGGCCCAGGTCTGCCCAGCCGTGAGGACAGACGCCATGGCCACTGCGGCTGCGATGGCGTTCATCGAGCGTTTTCTGGGTGATGTGATACCTGCCCCGGTGCCTGGGCCGTTGCTCTTGTTGTGGTGCACAGAGACCTCTACCGTTAATAGCGAGTTTTCACCTTAACATCAATAGGTTACGGTGACAAGCTCAGAAGCCGCTTCACGCCTGGGAGCGGCCGGTTCCAACCCTGAATCCGAGGGAACTGTTGCAACTGGGCAACGAGATCCCCCGACAAAACCCAGAATATAACCTCAAGCGTCCAGCAAGATGCGCAGCATGCGGCGCAGCGGTTCTGCTGCGCCCCACAGCAGCTGGTCGCCAATCACGAACGCGGAAACGTACTCGGGCCCCATGTTGAGTTTGCGGACCCGGCCCACACCGATCTCCAGCCCACCGGTGATAGCCGCCGGTGTCAGTTCCTTGACGGTCAGAGCGCGATCATTCGGCACCCACTTGACCCAGGCATTACCGCTCTTGATGATGGACTCGATCTCGTCCAGCGGCAGGTCTTTCTTGAGCTTGAGCGTCAGGGCCAGGCTGTGGCAGCGCATGGCGCCGATGCGCACGCACAGGCCATCGACCGGGATGGTCTGGCTCGTGCCCAAGATTTTGTTGACCTCGGCCTGGCCTTTCCATTCTTCTTTGGACTGGCCGTTGTCGAGTTGCGCGTCGATCCACGGGATCAGGCCACCGGCCAGCGGGGCACCGAAGTATTCGCGCGGCACATCATCTCGGATGGCCTGCGCCACTTTGCGGTCGCTGTCCAGGATGGCGCTGGCTGGGTTGGCCAAGTCGGCGGCCACGGCGGCCACCTCGTTCGCGTCTTGCAGCGTGCGCTGGCTTTGGGCTTGTGCCGGGGCAGCGCCGCCGGCGTTGGAGGTGGAAAAGAACACCGGGTCGATGTGCGCGAAGTCGCCTTCAGCCACCATGCGATCCAAC
>JAUVYR010000050.1 GCA_030602985.1 Burkholderiales bacterium | reverse complement strand
TGCCGGCGGGTGAGATCGGCGGCATTCAGGTTCGAGGGCCCAATGTGTTCAAGGGCTACTGGCGTATGCCCGAGAAGACACGCGAGGAATTCACCGCCGACGGCTGGTTCCGCACCGGCGATGTGGGGGTGCAGGATGCGTGCGGCTATGTGAGCATCGTCGGTCGCAGCAAGGACCTCATCATCAGCGGCGGCTACAACGTGTATCCGGCCGAGGTGGAGGGCGCGATCAACGAGTTGCCGGGTGTGGCCGAGAGCGCGGTGGTGGGCGTTCCCCACCCCGATTTCGGTGAAGTGGGCGTGGCGGTGGTCATTCCTCAGCCGGGCCAGACGGTGGATGCCGAAGCCGTGCTGGCCTGCCTCAAGGGCAGGCTGGCCAACTTCAAGGTGCCCAAGCGTTGCTTCGTGGTGGCCGAACTGCCCCGCAACACCATGGGTAAAGTGCAGAAAAACCTGCTGCGCGAGCAGTACCGCAACCTGTTCGCCTGACCCCCCGTTCAGCGCAACACCAGCACGGGGACGTGCGAGTGCGTCAGCACCTGCTGCGTCTCACTGCCCAGCAGCAGGCGCTTGAGGCCTCTGCGGCCGTGTGAGGCCATCACGATCAGGTCGGCCTTGTGCTTCCTGGCCGCAGCGATGATGGCCTCGGCGATCAGGTCGGCCTTCACCGTGGTGGCTTTGACCTTCACTTCCATCTTCTGGCCCTCAGCCTTGACGGCATTGACCGCCTGCATGGCCTCGGCCTGCCATTCCTTCTCGATGCGCTTGATTTCCTCAGCCGCCAGTGCCACCCCCCCTTCGAAATAGGTTTGCGGGTAGCGCGGCACCACCTTTAGCGCCACCACTTCGGCGCCGGTCAGGTCTGCCAGGCTGAGGGCATGTTGAACCGCTTTCTGGGACAGTTTGGAGCCGTCAGTGGCCACCAGAATCCGTTGGTACATGGCTATCTCCTTCTTGGTCTGCTGGTTATGCTCACAGCATAGGCAAACCCTGCGGCCCGCTTATTGACTTAAGTCAAAACCATGCAGCAAGTGGGCTGCTACGCTCGCCGCCATGTCAGATTCTTCTGTGGTCCAGCCGGCAGGCATGGGCGCGAACCCTTCAGATCCTGCGGCGGGCGGCCTTTGGGCTCAGCATCGCGGCCCGCTGTCGGTTGACGACAATTTCATCATTCTTGACGACCCCCTGGAGCAGGAAATCTTCACCCGACCGGTGGAGGGCGACGAACCCCTGCTCGAATCCATCCTGATGGTGCAGGGCATGTATTGCGCGGCTTGTTCCGGTGCCATTGAAGGCGCACTGGAAGGCCGTCCGGGGGTGCGTTCTGCCGAGGTGCAGGCGGCGAGCCGGCGCCTCACCATCCGTTGGGATCCGTCCCGGGTCAAGCTCTCGGAGCTTGCGGCGGCCGTGGGCAAAGTGGGCTACCGCGTTCTGCCCATGCAGTTCGCCCTCAGTGTGGAGGCCCGCCAGCAGGAAACCCGCAAGGCCTTGTGGCGCTTGTTTGTTGCTGGCTTCTGCATGATGCAGGTCATGATGTACGCTTGGCCTTCCTACGTGACCCAGCCGGGCGAAATTCCCCCGGATATCGACCACCTCTTGCGCTGGGCCAGCCTGGTGTTGAGCCTTCCGGTGATGCTGTTTTCCAGTCGGCCATTTTTTGACAATGCCTGGGCGCACCTGAAGCAGGGCCGCATCGCCATGGACACGCCGGTGTCGATTGGTATTCTGGCCTGTTTCATCGTCAGTCTGCTGGCCACCTACAACCCCTCCGGGCCTTGGGGGCACGAGGTCTGGTACGACTCACTGGTCATGTTCGTTTTTTTCCTGCTGGGTGCGCGTTACATGGAATTCCGCCTGCGCGACCGCACGGCCGGTGCGCTGGACGCCCTCATGAACCGCCTGCCCGAGCAATGCGACCGGCAGTTGCCCGATGGGCGATTCGAGACCGTGTCGCTGCGACGGCTGCAGGTGGGTGATGTGGTGCGTATTCAGGCCGGGCAGGCCTTTGCCGGCGATGGCACTGTGCTGAGCGACGGCGTGATTGTTGACGAGGCCCTTCTCACCGGCGAATCACAGCCGCTGACGCGCAAGCGTGGCGAGCAGGTCGTGGCCGGTAGCTTCAACCTGGCCGGCACGGCCCTGATCCGCATCGACCGTCTGGGACGCGACACTCGCTTTGCTCAGATCGTGTCGCTGATGGAGCAGGCTTCGACCGAAAAGCCGGGCCTGGTGCGGCTGGTTGACCGCATCGCTGCGCCTTTCCTGGCCCTGGTGATGCTGTCTTCCCTGATTGCGTTTTACTTCTGGTGGCAGATCGAACCCAGCAAGGCGTTTTCAGTGGCGGTGGCCATACTCATCGTGACCTGTCCTTGTGCCTTGTCGCTGGCGACCCCGGCCGCCATGCTGGCCGGTGCTGGGGCACTGGCCAAACGCGGTACGCTGGTGCGGCGCCTGCAGGCTTTCGAGGCCTTGTCGCACATCGACACCGTGGTGTTTGACAAGACGGGTACCCTGACCCATGACCGTGTGGTCTTGCGCGACGTGCTCACCCGGGACGGCGTGACGCGTGAGCAGGCCCTGTCGCTGGCCGCTTCGCTGGCGGTCACGTCGTTGCATCCGGTGTCTCGTGCCATCGTGCAGGCCATGCCGGTGGGCTGGGACGCACAAGCCGTTGTCCAGTCGGTGCAGGATGTGCCTGGCGGGGGGCTGGTCAGCCTGGCCCCGGATGGCAGCGAGTGGCGACTCGGCTCCGCGCGCCACTGCGGCTTGTCGGCCGATGCCCTGGATGCCTTGCCCGCCAACCTGGCTGACACCCCTTGCACCCATCTGGTGGACGGACAAGGCTGGATGGCCACCTTTGTGATGGACGAGGGGGTGCGCGAAGACGCTGCCGAAGCCATTTCGACCCTGCATGCGCTGGGTTTCAAGACCTTGCTGCTGTCGGGTGACCGCCTGGGTGCGGCGCAGCGCGTGGCCTCACAGGTGGGGATAGAGACGGTGTTGGCTGAAGCCAGTCCGGAGCGCAAACTGGAAGAAGTTGTTGCATTGCAGCAACAGGGTCGACACGTTGCGATGGTGGGTGATGGCATCAACGACGGCCCGGTGTTGGCCCGGGCCGATGTGGCCTTTGCCCTGGGTCACGGGGCGCCGCTGACCCAGACCCAGTCGGACTTCGTGGTGCAAAGCGGCCGCTTGTCTGAAGTCCTGCACACCGTGCTGCATGCGCGAAAAACCATGGCCGTCTGCCGCCAGAACCTGTGGTGGGCCGGCAGCTACAACGCCATATCGGTGCCCATGGCTGTCGTGGGCTGGATGCCTCCTTGGGCTGCCGGGCTGGGCATGGCGCTCAGCTCGTTTCTGGTGATCGGCAATGCCATGCGACTCGGGAGCATGGACACCTACACCGACATCCCGGATTCATCAACGCTTCCCGTCTCTGCGTCGAGGTAAACATGGAAATTCTCTATCTGCTGGTGCCCCTGTCGGTGGTGCTCGTGCTGGCCATCATCGGCCTGTTCTACTGGGCACTGCAGTCGGGTCAGTTCGACAGCATCGACCGAGAGGGCGAACGAATACTTCGCAACGATTGATCTATGTCAACAGCGAAAGACAAGGCCACAGCGATACTTGGTCGCGGAAATTCTCAAGAGGAGTATTTATGTCTTTAACAACAGCGGATGCCCAGTCGGGCGTCTATAACGACAAGATCGTTAGACAGTTCGCCATCATGGCCGTTGTCTGGGGTGTGGTCGGCATGCTGGTGGGCGTCGTCATTGCCGCTCAACTCACCTGGCCGGCGCTGAACCTCGGTCTGGAATGGTTCAGCTACGGCCGTCTGCGGCCCTTGCACACCAACGCCGTGATTTTTGCCTTCGGCGGCTGCGTGTTGTTCGCCACCAGTTACTACGTGGTGCAGCGAACCTGTCATACGCGCCTCTTCATGGACAAGCTGGCGGCCTTCACCTTCTGGGGTTGGCAGCTCGTCATTGTGCTGGCTGCGATCTCGCTTCCGCTGGGACTGACCAGTGGCAAGGAATACGCAGAACTGATCTGGCCGATTGACATTCTGATCGCTTTGGTCTGGGTGTCTTATGGCGTTGTCTTCTTTGGAACCATCGGAACCCGAAAAGTTCGCCACATTTATGTGGCCAACTGGTTTTTTGGTGCGATGATCCTCACGGTTGCGGTGTTGCACGTGGTCAACAGTGCCGCGCTGCCCACCGGCTGGCTGCACGCTTATTCCGCCTATGCCGGGGTGCAGGATGCCATGGTCCAGTGGTGGTATGGCCACAATGCGGTGGGCTTCTTCCTGACGGCCGGTTTCCTGGGCATCATGTACTACTTCATCCCGAAGCAGGCTGAGCGCCCGATCTACTCCTACCGCCTGTCCATCGTCCACTTCTGGGCGTTGATCTTCACCTACATGTGGGCGGGCCCGCACCACCTGCACTACACCGCTCTGCCTGACTGGACCCAGTCCCTGGGCATGGTGTTCTCCCTCATCCTGCTGGCCCCCAGCTGGGGCGGCATGATCAACGGCATCATGACCTTGTCGGGTGCCTGGCACAAGCTGCGCGACGACCCCATCCTGCGCTTCCTGATCGTGTCCCTGTCGTTCTACGGCATGTCCACCTTCGAAGGCCCGATGATGTCGATCAAGACCGTCAACGCTCTGTCGCATTACACCGACTGGACCGTGGGCCACGTTCACTCCGGCGCCTTGGGTTGGGTGGGTCTGATCTCCATGGGTGCCCTCTACTACCTGATTCCCCGCCTGTTCGGCCAGAAGCAGATGTACTCCAAGCCTGCCATCGAACTGCACTTCTGGCTGGCCTGTATCGGCATCGTGCTGTACATCGCCGCCATGTGGATTGCCGGCGTGATGCAGGGCCTGATGTGGCGTGCCATCGGTGCAGACGGCATGCTGGTCTACACCTTCTCGGAGTCAGTCCGGGCCACCTTCCCCTTCTACGTCATCCGTCTGTTGGGAGGCGTGCTGTATCTGGGCGGTATGTTGATCATGACCTGGAACGTCTGGATGACGATCCGTCAGGGACTCAAAGCCGGTGCCGTGCCATCGGTCAAGATTCCGGCGCCTGCCCACGCTTGAGGAGTAAATGAACATGGCAAATCCAAAAGAAACTCCCAAGGGTCACGAGCGTATCGAGACCAACAACTTCCTGATGATCGTGCTCATCGTGGCGGTCATTGCGGTGGGTGGTCTGGTTGAAATCGTTCCGCTGTTCTTCCAGAAATCGACCACCCAGCCGGTGCCGGGGCTCAAGCCTTACACGCCAATGCAGCTGGCCGGTCGTGAGGTCTACATCCGGGAAGGCTGCTTCGGCTGCCATTCCCAGATGATTCGCCCCTTCCATGCGGAAACCATGCGTTTCGGCCACTTCTCACTGGCGGGTGAATTCGTTTACGACCGGCCGTTCCAGTGGGGCTCCAAACGGACGGGGCCAGATCTCGCCCGTGTGGGGGGGCGTTACTCGGATGAGTGGCACCGCATCCACCTGAGAAACCCGCGTGACGTGTTCCCCACGTCCAACATGCCGGCTTATCCGTGGCTGGAGCGCCGTTACGTCAATGCCGACGCACTGCCTCGCAAGATGCGCGCCCTGCGCACGCTGGGCGTGCCGTACACCGACGAAGAAATCGCGGCATCGGCTGACGAGGTCAGGGGTCAGACCGAAATGGATGCCTTGATCTCCTACCTGCAGGTCCTTGGTACTGCAGTCCGTTAATCAACAAGGGGAATCGCATGGACGTGAACGACTACCGCAGCATCGTGACGGTGATCAGCCTGCTGGTTTTCCTGGTCATCGTCGGATGGGCCTGGTCCAAAAGCAACAAGGCCCGCTTCGAAGAAGAGGCCAAGCTGATCCTCAAGGATGATTGACCCAGCCCCTAAACAACGAGAAGAATCATCATGAGCGACTTTACAAGCGATTTCTGGCACTACTATGTGGCCGGGCTCACACTGATCAGTATCCTGGCCTGTCTGGTTCTGTTGTGGATCAGCGGTACCACCAAGGTCAAGGCGCGTGACGACAACACCACCGGCCACATCTGGGACGAAGACCTGCGCGAGATGAACAACCCGCTGCCCAAGTGGTGGGTGTATCTGTTCATCATCACCGTGGTCTTTGGTCTGATCTACGGTTTGCTCTACCCCATGTTTGGCAGCAAGCAGGGTTTGCTGGGCTGGTCGCAAACGGGCCAGTATCAGACCGAAAAACAGCGCAACCTGGATGCGGTGGCTCCCCTGTTTGCGGCCTTCAGTGAAATGGAAGTCGAGCAGCTGGCGCGTGATCCTGCGGCGATGGCCATCGGTTCGCGGCTGTACATGAACTTCTGTGCCCAGTGCCATGCAGCCGATGCGCGTGGCAGCCGCTCCTTCCCCAACCTGACCAACAACGACTGGATGTGGGGCGGCGATCCCGAGGCCATCGCCTACACCATCACCAATGGTCGCATGGGTGTGATGCCCCCCATGGCTGCGGCCGTGGGCGGTCCGAACGAAGTGCTGAACCTTGCACATTATGTGTTGAGCCTGTCGGGCAGCCCTCACGACACCGTCCGCGCCGCTCAGGGTCGCGGCAGCTGGGCATCGTGTGCCGCCTGCCACGGTTCCGACGGTACGGGCAACACCGCCATGGGTGCCCCCAACCTGACCGACAACTACTGGTTGCACGGCTGGGGCGTTGATGCCGTGGTCAGAGCCATCAACGAAGGGATCGTCAACGTGATGCCGGGGCAAAGCCATCTGCTGAACGAGCAGCAGATCCACGTGCTGACCGCTTATGTGTGGAGTTTGAACAACTCCACCTCCAATTGAAACGGTGAACGGTAAGTCGTGAGTTCCAATCCCTCCAAAGGCGGCCCTGCCGCCGCCGATGAAGAAATCGAAGTATCTCTGTATGCGGCGAGGGAAAAGATCTACCCCCGGGCTGTGCTGGGTTTGTTCAGCAAATGGCGCTGGGGGTTCGTCTGGCTCACTCAGATTCTGTTTTATGGTTTGCCCTGGCTCGAGTGGAATGGCCGTCAGGCGGTTCTCTTCGACCTCGAGTCCAGGCGTTTTTTCATCTTCAATCTGGTCCTGTACCCGCATGACCTGATCTACCTCACCGGCCTGCTGGTTATTTCAGCGTTGGCCTTGTTCCTTTTTACCGCAGTGGCCGGGCGGCTGTGGTGTGGTTATGCCTGCCCTCAGACGGTCTATACCGAAATCTATCTCTGGATAGAGAAAAAAGTCGAGGGTGACCGTTCGGCTCGCATGCGGCTGGACCAGTCCTCGCTTTCCCTTGAAAAATTTGGCAAGAAGTGGCTCAAGCACTTTTTGTGGATTGCCTTTGGCTTCTGGACCGGCTTTACCTTTGTCGGTTACTTCACACCGATACAAGAGCTGGGTGCAGCCGTCATCCAGTGGGAGCTGGGCCCCTGGCAGACGTTCTGGATTGTTTTTTACGGTTTTGCCACCTATGGCAACGCTGGCTTCATGCGCGAGCAGGTCTGCAAGTACATGTGTCCTTATGCGCGTTTCCAGAGCGCCATGTTCGACAAGGACACGATGATCGTCACCTACGACGAGAACCGTGGCGAGCCCAGGGGGCCGCGCTCCAAGAAGGCAGATCCCAAGGCGTTGGGTCTGGGGGCCTGTGTGGACTGCTCGCTTTGTGTACAGGTGTGCCCCACCGGTATCGATATCCGCAAGGGGCTGCAGTACGAGTGCATCGGCTGCGGGGCCTGTATCGATGTGTGTGATGACGTCATGGACAAGGTAGGCTACCCGCGCGGACTCATCAGGTACTCGACACAGAACGGCGTGAACCAGGGCTGGTCGACGGCCCAGATGCTCAAGCGCGTCTTCCGGCCGCGCGTGCTGATCTATTCGGGCATCCTGATGGCCATCCTGCTGGCCATGATGGTCAGTCTGTACATGCGTCCTCCGGTCAAGGTGGACGTGGTGCGCGACCGCAGTTTTCTGGCCCGGATGGTCGAGATGGGCTATCTGGAGAACGTGTACCGCATACAGATCCTGAACGCCACCGAGCAGCCGCAGAACTATGTTCTGTCGGTGAGTGGCTTGCCTGACATTGCCATCGTGTCCGACATGACCGTGAGCTTGCGCCCCACCGAGGTTCGCGCCATTGCCGTCACGGTAAGGGTGCCTCCCAATGTGGCCGAGACAGGTTCGCACCCGATTGTTTTTGAAGTCACTTCTGAAAGCGACCCTTCGATCCGCATCACGGAGCGATCGGCTTTCATCATTCCGCGTTGAACAGGCGCGCAGCATCTGGAAAGGACAGACCCATGACCACCATGACGGACACCACACTTGCCCAGAAAGGCCCTGGCCGCCCTTGGTACCGTGAGCCCTACATGTGGCTGGTGCTCGGTCTGCCACTGGCGGCTGTGATGGGGAGCGTGACCGCCGCGGTGATTTCGGTCAAGGTCATGGCCAACGATCCGGTGCTGGATCGCGCCTTGCCCAAGGCCGTGGCGCTGGATCCCGACTTGCTGGAACTGCTCACGCCCGAGCAGCGTGCCCTGCTTGAGAAGAGTGTGGCGCCAGCGCGCCAGGCGCGCAATCATGCTGCCAGCCCAGCGTTGCCGAAAGAAGAATGAGTCCCGCGGCGGCCGTGTCGGTGAGCGGCTTGATGAGCCTCAGCCGCTGACTTGCGGGTTGACAATTTTTTGCAGCGCATCGGTGTCTTTGATCAACACATACCGCTGCTTGACGTCGATGATGCCTTCGTCCATGAAGCGGGAAAAGGTCCGGCTCACGGTTTCGAGTTTCATGCCCAGGTAACTGCCGATCTCCTCCCGCGTCATGCGCAGGATGAGTTCTGATTTGGAAAATCCCCGGGCATGCAGCCGCTGAACCAGATTCAGCAAAAAAGCCGCCAATCGCTCTTCGGCCCGCATGCTGCCGAGCAAAAGCATCACACCATGGTCGCGAACAATCTCTCGGCTCATGATCTTGTGCACATGGTGTTGCAGCGTGCTGAATTCGCGCGACAAGGTCTCGAGCTTGTCAAAGGGCAGAACGCAAACCTCGGCATCTTCCAGTGCAATCGCGGCGCAGGAATGCTTGTCGTGCACGATGCCATCCATGCCGATGATCTCGCCCGTCATCTGGAAACCGGTCACATGGTCGCGACCATCGGCGGTGGTCACACTGGTCTTGAAAAAACCGGAACGCACGGCATACAGCGAGGTGAACGGGTCACCCGCATTGAACAGGGAGCTGCCCCGTTTGACCCGTTTGCGGGTCGAGATGACGTGGTCGAGCTTGTCCATCTCTTCCGGGTTCAGTCCCATCGGCAAGCACAACTCCCTTAGGTTGCAGCTTGAGCAGGCGACTTTGATGCTCTGTATATCCATATCATTTCAGTTGAACACCGCAAGCTTAACGCATGACCGCGACAACGCCAGCCATACCCCTGATGTTTATGTTGTTTGACTCACATCAATGGCGAGCCACCAAATCTGTAGCACAGTCTCCCCAAAGTGGAGAATCTTTTTGTGAAACACGTCATTGACGAGACCCTGCTCAGGCGATTTGATGTGCCGGGCCCTCGCTACACCTCCTACCCGACGGCTGATCGATTTGTCGAGGCCTTCACCGAGCGTGACTATACGCAGGCGCTGGAGCAACGCCGGGCTGGCTCGATGGCACTGCCACTGTCCATCTATGTCCACATTCCCTTTTGCGCCTCGCTGTGCTACTACTGCGCCTGCAATAAGGTCATCACCAAGCACCACAGCAAGGCCGCCGAATACCTGCGCTATCTGTCCCGGGAACTTGATCTGCAGGTGCAGCACCTGGGTCGTGGGCACCACGTCTCGCAAATGCATCTGGGTGGAGGAACGCCAACCTTCCTGAACGATGCCGAACTGGAAGACCTGATGTCGATGATTCGACGCCAGTTCACCATGGCGCCCGGTGGCGAATATTCGATCGAAGTCGATCCGCGCACGGTGACGGTGGAGCGTCTGGAACATTTGCACCGTCTGGGGTTTAACCGCCTCAGCTTCGGCGTGCAGGACTTTGATCCCACCGTACAGAAGGCGGTGCACCGTGTGCAACCGGCGGAACAGGTGTTCAGCCTGGTGGAAGCCGCGCGGCGGATCGGGTTTGAGTCGGTCAATGTCGATCTGATTTACGGCCTGCCTCAACAGACGCCGGAGTCCTTTGGTCACACCCTGGAGCAGGTCAATGCCCTGCGACCGGACCGGATTGCGTTGTATGCCTATGCCCACTTGCCGGCCCGATTCAAGCCGCAGCGCCGCATCATCTCGGCGGAACTGCCCAGCCCGGCCCACAAGCTGGCCATGCTGTCCGCTTCGCTGGATGCCTTCAACGAGGCGGGCTATGTCTATGTCGGCATGGACCACTTCGCACTGCCCAATGACGCCCTGGCGGTGGCCAAGCGACAAGGGCGCTTGCACCGGAATTTCCAGGGCTACAGCACCCAGCCCGACTGCGACCTCATTGCGCTAGGGGTTTCAGCCATTGGTCGTATCGGGGCTACCTACAGCCAGAACGCCAAGACGCTGGAAGAGTACTACGATGCACTCGATCAGGGCCGCCTCCCCATTGTTCGGGGGCTGGCGCTGACCCGTGACGATGTCTTGCGTCGCTCGGTCATCATGGCTGTGATGTGCCAGGGCGCGGTGGATTTCGAGTCCGTGGGCCTCGGCCATCTGATCGATTTCAAAACCTATTTTTCCAAGGAGCTGGAGCGCTTGCGTGAATACGAGACCATGGGTCTGGTCAAGTTGAGCGACAGCTGCATCGAGGTCACGGCCTCGGGCTGGTATCTGGTGCGGGCGATTGCCATGGTGTTCGATCGGCATCTGCAGCTTGATCAGGACCGCGCCCGCTTTTCCAAGATCATCTGATCGCAAGCGCTTTGGCGCATAAAGTCATCTCGATGCTTGAATCAATGGCGATTTCGGCCCTGGTGATGGGTCTGGTGGGTGGCCCGCACTGTGTGGCCATGTGCGGTGCTGCCTGTGCAGGCATTGCCCGTGCGGCCGAGCCACGAAGCACTCGAGCGCTGTGGCAGTTTCAAGCTTGTCGCCTGCTGGGCTACAGCCTGATGGGTGCGCTGGCCGGTGGCACCGTTCAGGGCATGGCCTGGATGGGGCAGCAGACCACGGTCATCCGCCCACTGTGGACCATGATGCATGTGGCCGCTCTGTTTCTTGGCCTGGCGCTGCTGCTGAAGGCCCGTCAGCCGGCGTTCATTGACGGCTGGGCGCAGCGCGTTTGGCAAAAGGCTAGGCCTGTCATGACGCGCCTCGGGGGGCGGGCACCAGCCGTGCTGGGGGTGGGTTGGGCCCTGATGCCCTGCGGTTTGCTCTATTCGGCTTTGCTGGTGGCGTCCTTGTCAGCAAGTGCGCTCAACGGGGCCGTGATCATGGCGGCCTTTGCGACAGGCACCATGGTTTCCATGGTGGCCGCTCCTTGGGTCTTGCTCCGGCTGAAAGATGCCGGCTCCGGAGGCTGGGGCATACGACTGGCTGGATTGGCGCTGGTCCTGCTGTCGGGCTGGGCGCTCTGGATGGGCATGACGCATCCCACTGGCTTGTGGTGCACCGATGTGGGTGCCGCCTGAATGGCCAACCATTTTGGCGCACACCAATTTCACATCAAGAAAAGACAATTTCATGTTGTGGGATGAATGCATGCTGCGGTGCAAAAAAATATTTCGCTTTCGGAAATAGGGTTTTGCATTGAGAAATGGATTTTGTAAGCCATTGTATTTATTGACAATTAAAAATTGTCTTCTATAAGACATAAGATAGCTTTACGTCTTGTGGTGGCATAAAATTTTCACAACGGCACCGGTTTTGCATGTACCTCCATGACCGGGCCGCCCGGCTTTCAATCAACCTTAGGAGTGAGTCATGTCATCTGCCATCAACCAACAACTGAGCCGCCAGCAACAGATCGAAGCGCTGGAAAAAGACTGGGCTCACAACCCGCGCTGGAAGGGTGTCAAGCGCGGCTACTCGGCGGCCGAGGTGGTGCGTCTGCGTGGCAGCGTGCAACCTGAATACACCTTCGCCCAGAACGGCGCCCGCAAGCTGTGGGACAAGGTCAACGGCGGCGCCAAGAAGGGCTACGTGAACGCCTTCGGCGCCATCACCGCCGGCCAGGCCATGCAGCAGGCAAAAGCGGGCCTGGAAGCGGTGTACCTGTCGGGCTGGCAGGTCGCCGCCGACGGCAACACCAGCGAAACCATGTACCCCGACCAGTCGCTGTACGCCTACGACTCGGTGCCGACCATGGTGCGCCGCATCAACAACACCTTCAAGCGGGCCGACGAGATCCAGTGGAGCCGTGGCATCGAGCCGGGCAGCCCTGAATTCATCGACTACTTCCTGCCCATCGTGGCCGACGCGGAAGCCGGTTTCGGTGGTGTGCTGAACGCCTTCGAACTCATGAAGAACATGATCGCTGCCGGTGCCGCGGGCGTGCACTTCGAAGACCAGCTGGCCGCCGTCAAGAAGTGCGGTCACATGGGTGGCAAGGTGCTGGTGCCCACGCAGGAAGCCATCGAGAAGCTGATCGCCGCCCGTTTTGCGGCCGACACCATGGGCGTGCCGACCCTGATCCTGGCCCGTACCGACGCCGAAGCCGCCAACCTGCTGACCAGCGACCACGACGCCAACGACAAGCCTTTCCTGACCGGTGAGCGCACCCAGGAAGGTTTCTACCGCGTCAAGAACGGTCTGGAGCAGGCCATCAGCCGTGGCGTGGCTTATGCCCCCTACGCCGACCTGGTGTGGTGCGAAACCGGCACGCCCGACCTGGGCTTCGCCCGCGAGTTTGCACAAGCCGTGCACGCCGCCTGCCCGGGCAAGCTGTTGTCCTACAACTGCTCGCCCTCGTTCAACTGGAAGAAGAACCTGGACGATGCCACCATTGCCAAGTTCCAGGACGAGCTGTCCGCGCTGGGCTACAAGTACCAGTTCATCACGCTGGCCGGCATCCACATCAACTGGTTCAACACCTTCCAGTTTGCCCACGCTTACGCCCGTGGTGAAGGCATGAAGCACTACACCGAAATGGTGCAGGAACCCGAGTTCAAGGCACGCGAGAAGGGCTACACCTTCGTGTCGCACCAGCAGGAAGTGGGTGCAGGTTACTTCGACGACGTGACCACCGTGATCCAGGGCGGTTCTTCCAGCGTGAAGGCCCTGACCGGTTCCACCGAAGAAGAGCAGTTCCACTGATCCAGAGCCCCTCAATAGGGGAGAGGAAGCATAGCCCGGGCTTGCCCGGGCTTTTTTGTGGGAAAATGAAAAATGCGGCCCCGAGCCGCGTTTTGTTTTCCTGGACTCGCCCATGCTCAACATCACGCTCCCCGACGGTTCCCAACGCCCATTTCCCGGCCCGGTCACGGTCGCTGATGTCGCCGCTTCCATCGGTTCTGGCCTCGCCAAGGCTGCCCTGGGTGGAAAAGTGAACGGCCAGTTGGTGGACACGTCCTATCGCATCGAGTCGGATGCCAGCCTGGCCATCATCACCGCCAAGGACGCCGATGGCCTGGAGATGATCCGCCACTCCACCGCCCACCTGCTGGCCTATGCGGTCAAGGAGTTGTTCCCCGACGCGCAGGTCACCATCGGCCCGGTGATTGACAACGGCTTTTACTACGATTTCTCGTACAAGCGACCCTTCACGCCCGAAGATCTGGCCGCGATCGAGAAAAAGATGACCGAGCTGGCGGCCAAGGACGAGCCTGTGGTCCGCCGTGTGCTGCCACGCGACGAAGCGGTCGCTTACTTCAAGGGTTTGGGGGAGCACTACAAGGCGGAAATCATTGCCAGCATCCCCAGCAATGAAGAGGTCAGCCTGTACCGCGAGGGCAGCTTTGAAGATTTGTGCCGCGGCCCCCACGTGCCCAGCACCGGCAAGCTCAAGCATTTCAAGCTCATGAAAGTGGCCGGTGCCTACTGGCGCGGCGACCACCGCAACGAGATGCTGCAGCGCGTGTACGGCACGGCCTGGGCCAGCAAGGACGACCTGCAGAACTACCTCACCATGCTGGAAGAGGCCGAGAAGCGCGATCACCGCAAGCTCGGTCGAGAGCTGGACCTGTTCCACATCGACGACCATGCCCCCGGCCTGGTGTTCTGGCACCCCAAAGGCTGGACGCTGTGGCAGGAGGTCGAGCAGTACATGCGCCGCGTCTACCGGGAAAACGGCTACCAGGAAGTCAAGGGGCCACAGATCCTGGACAAGACGCTGTGGGAAAAAACCGGCCATTG
>JAUVYR010000129.1 GCA_030602985.1 Burkholderiales bacterium | reverse complement strand
GGCAGCTGCATCGCCCAGCACATACCCATGGGCCGGCAGGATGAACCGGATATCGTGAGCCGTACAAGTGCTGGTGAGCCGATCCAGTGACTGCAGGTAGGCGTCCATGTGGCCATCGGGTGGGTCGATCACGGTGGTGCTGCCGTTGAGGATGTGGTCGCCGCTGAACAGCAGCCCGTCCTCCTCCAGCACCAGGCAGACGTGGTTGGCCGCATGACCTGGGGTGAAAATCACCTGCAAGGTGTGCTGCAGGCCGCTGCTCGGGTCTTTCAGGATCAACCGCTCGCCGTCGGTCAGCTCGCGGCCTGGCACGAAATGGCTATTGGCCCGCGCGGTGGGCGCGCTGGGCAAGCCCAGAATCGCCGGAGGCGTTTGCCCTGCCTGCACGCAAAATTGTTGCAAGGGCAGGGCGCCCGGCGAGTGGTCGGGGTGTGAATGGGTGCAGACGATCTGGCGGATGTCGCCCCTCGCAGCGCGCCAAAGACGCTCAAGGTGGGTGGGGTCATTCGGGCCGGGGTCGATGACGATATGGCCGGTCAGTGGGTCGCCGACGATGTAGCTGTTGGTGCCTGGGCCAGTCATGAAGCCCGGGTTGGGGGCGGTCAGGCGTTGTACGTGCTTGAGCAAGGGAACCGGGCGTTCACTTTGCCAATCCAGGGCATGCACCATCTGGCCGTCCGGACAGGTGAGTTCAAGCTCGCCGAATGGGGCCTCGTGTTCCATGTAACGGGCTTCCTTGCCTCCCAGCAAACCCGCACGCGGGCAGCTGACCCAAAGCGGTGCCTCGTGGGCCGCGCAATCGGCCAGCAGGTCGTCCACCCGGGCATAGGCTTTGAGCCGTTCCAGGGTCTTGACGGTCGGGTAGACCATGAAAAACTGGCCTGCTTCGTGCCGTTCCAGTGCCGCTTGGGGCTGTACCCACACCGGCTCGAATTGTTCGTGGTCATCGGCCTGGGGCATCTGCCCGTCGGGCATGCGCGCGACCAGAAACGGCACATCAAAGCGGCGTGGCAGATCCCGGTCGGTGATCCAGCGAGCCAGCACGTACAACTCAGCCGCAGCGGGTTGCCAACCCAACGCGCGGCATTGGGGCCACAAGGATGCCTGGCGGTCAAGCGTCGCCACTTGTTCGTGGTCCACCCAGGCCCCAGACGGTTGGCGGGCCAGCAGGATGCCGAGCTCCTCGAAGCTTTCGCGAATGGCAGCCAGTGCATCCAGCCAGGCGGCCATATCCTGACCTTCGCGGCGACTGGCGATATCCGTCGCCTCTGCATCCTGTGCGTCGAGGGTGCCACCAGGAAACACGTAAGCCCCCGGCGCAAAGCTGGCCGCCATCGAACGACGGGTCATCAGGACTTCCAGATGGCCATCGGGGTGATTGCGAAGCAGCAGCACAGTGGCCGCTTTTCTGAGCGGCGCTGCGGAAAAAGGAGGGTACAGCAGCTGCGAGCGACGAACCATGATGAGGTCTCCGTAGGCGGCACGGGGCCGATGTGACAATGGTAATGGTGTGTAAACGGACGCCTGTCACCCGCGAAACTGGGCCCTGCTTCGCCAGATAATGGGTGTATCCAATCTGAGAGGAGTCCCCACATGAGAACATTACCTATCATGGCCGTCGTGACATCAGCCGTTGTCCTGGCCGGTTGTGCCAACATGTCGCCCGAACAGCAGCAAGGCACCACTCGTGGGGCCATGATTGGCGCTGGGGCGGGCGCCGTCCTGGGGGCTGTGACCGATGGCAGCCGCGGCGCCGTTCGAGGGGCGGCCATTGGTGCGGGCGTCGGTGCCGTGGGTGGACACATCTGGTCCACCCGGATGGAGGAACAGCGGCGCCAGATGGAAGAAAGTACTCGAGGCACGGGTGTGGAGGTCACGCGCACGGCAGACAACCAGTTGAAACTCTACATCCCCAGTGATGTGTCATTCCCTGTGGGTCGCGCCGACATTCAACCGAACTTCCGCCCCATTCTGGATACTTTTGCGCAGGGCATGGTCCGCAATCCGGAGGCCCGCGTCACCATCATCGGCCACACCGACAGCACGGGGACCGATGCCATCAACAATCCCTTGTCGGTCAACCGCGCAGCCAACGTCCGTGATTACCTGGTCTCGCGCGGGGTGCCTGTGTCCTCCATCGCCATCGACGGCCGGGGGGCGCGGGAGCCGATTGCGACCAACGCCACCGCCGAGGGGCGAGCCCGTAATCGGCGCGTGGAGATTTTCATGGCTGAACCCGCGCGCTGAACCGGCCCGCTCGGCCTGATAATGCAGGCATGCGGATCGCTTTTACCAAAATGCAGGGTGCGGGCAACGACTTTGTCGTGCTCGATGAAACCGCTGGCTTGCTGCATCTGTCACCGGCCCAGTACCGGTGGCTGGCAGATCGCCATTTTGGTGTGGGGGCCGACCAGATACTCAGTGTGCGTGCGGCGCCCACCCCAGGCGTGGACTTTGCCTACGTGATTCACAACGCCGATGGCGGGGAAGTCGAGAACTGCGGCAATGGGGCACGTTGTTTTGTCCGTTACGTGCACGACAAAGGACTGACCCCGAAACGCGATATCCGGGTGCAGGTGAAAAACGGCCAGATGCAGCTCACCCTGACCGACGATGGCCGTGTCACCGTGGACATGGGCGCCCCGGTGTTTGATTTGCCTTCCATCCCTTTTGAACCGCGCGGTGGGCACCCCCGCCGCGTGGGCGCCTGGGAAGTCTGGCCCTTGCCATTGTCCTGGCAGGATCAATGGGTCGAGGCGCCGGTGTCGGTGCTTTCCATGGGCAATCCCCATGCCGTGTGGCGTGTCGACGATGTCGATCACGCACCTGTCCTGCAGTGGGGTCCTTTGGTCGAAGGGCATCCTCAGTTTCCTCGCCGGGTCAATGCCGGCTTCTTGCAGGTGGTGAATCGATCGACAGTCCGACTGCGTGTGTATGAGCGCGGCGTGGGTGAGACCCTGGCCTGTGGCACTGGTGCTTGTGCGGCGGTGGTGGCCGGTATCCGGCATGGCTGGCTGGACGAGCGTGTCGACGTCCACCTCCCTGGCGGGTGTCTGACCATTGAATGGGCGGCTTCGTCTGGGTTGTCCTCGTCCGTGCGCATGACGGGCCCAGCCGAGCCGGTCTTCGACGGGGTGATCGAATTGCCCGCCCTTGAGTGATTGTTTGAAGCTAGAACGGAGATTGACGTGGATTCCCGCACTGCCTTGCCCCCCATCACCGAAGACGACATTGCCCAATTCCTGGTGAATACACCCGGATTTTTCGAACGGCATGCTGAAATTCTGTCCAGTGTGCAGCTGACCAGTCCTCATGGCCAGCGGGCGGTCAGCCTGCAGGAGCGCCAGGCCGAAATGCTCCGCGAAAAGATCCGTCATCTGGAGCTCAAGGCCGCCGAAATGATTCGGCATGGCCAGGAAAACGTGATGATTTCAGACCATCTCCACAGCTGGACCCGACAGCTGTTCCTGGTGCAGGCACCCAATGATCTGCCGCAGGCCCTTGTGCAGGGCCTGCGTGACGAATTCAGCCTGCCTCAGGCGGCCATTCGACTCTGGGGCGTGGACGCTGTCTGGGCCGATGCCCCGTTTGCCCAGGGCGTCAGCGCCGATGTGCAGGCGTTTGCGCAATCGCTGGTGCTGCCTTACTGTGGCCCGAATCCCGGCCTGGAAGCGGCACAGTGGCTGGACGATCCATCTGCAGCCGCCTCGGTGGCTTTGTTGCCCTTGCGGCCAGGGCCAGAAGAAACCGCCTTCGGCCTGCTGGTTCTGGCTTCGGACGACGCAAGGCGCTTCCATGCCCAGATGGGGACGGCTTTTCTGCAGCGGATTGCCGATCTGGCGTCAGCCGCCCTCACCCGTCTGCTGCCCTGAAAGGCGGTCTGTGGACAAGCCTGTGCCCGATCCCGAGTGGCTGCAGCGGTATCTGAACCACGTCCGGGTCGAAAAACGGCTGGCTGAGCGCACACAGGTCCTCTACGGCCTTCACCTGGCCGATCTGCAAGCCCGCTGTGCCAGTGCTGGGCTGACGTGGGCAGCGGTGCGGGAACCGCATGTGCGGCAGTGGATGGCCCAGATGCGGGCAGCCGGCCAGCACCCGCGAGGCATTGCGCTGGTGTTGTCGTGCTGGCGGGGTTTCTACACCTGGCTGGGCCGACAAGGGCAGATCACCCAGCACCCGGTGCAGGGAGTCAAGGCCCCGCGTTCGACCAAGCCCTTGCCCAAGGC
>JAUVYR010000142.1 GCA_030602985.1 Burkholderiales bacterium | reverse complement strand
TCAAAGGTGGCAATCGAGCGCGGCAGCACGGAGGCGTCATCCTGCTCGTAGTAGCGTTTGCAGAGTTCCACCACCAAGCGGCCAGCGCGCCGGAACAGTTGCTCGCGGTCGGCGTGGGTGGCCACCACGGTGCCGTTGCCGGGCAGGCTCAGCCCCAGGGCTTCGGTGAGGCAGTTCATGGAGTTGGCGGTGAACATGCCCGAGCATGACCCGCAGGTGGGGCAGGCCGAGCGCTCGACCTCGGCCACCTCGGCGTCGCTGACCTTGTCGTCCGCGGCCATGACCATGGCATCCACCAGATCGAGCTTCTTGATCTGGATGGTCTGAGTGCCGGGCACGGCCAGCTTGACCTTGCCCGCTTCCATGGGGCCACCCGACACAAACACGACCGGAATGTTCAGCCGCATCGCGGCCATCAGCATGCCGGGGGTGATCTTGTCGCAGTTGGAAATGCACACCAGCGCGTCGGCGCAGTGCGCGTTGACCATGTACTCGACACTGTCCGCAATCAACTCGCGGCTGGGCAGTGAATACAGCATGCCGTCGTGGCCCATGGCGATGCCGTCGTCCACCGCGATGGTGTTGAATTCCTTGGCCACGCCGCCTGCCGCCTCGATTTCGCGGGCCACGAGTTGCCCCAGGTCCTTCAGGTGCACGTGACCGGGCACGAACTGGGTAAAGCTGTTGGCGATGGCGATGATGGGCTTGGAGAAATCATCGTCCTTCATGCCAGTGGCGCGCCACAGGGCACGAGCACCGGCCATGTTGCGGCCGGCGGTGGAGGTTTTGGAGCGAAGAGCGGGCATGTGAAAACCTGTGCAGGAAGGAAAAACAACCAATGATTATGGCTTACGCCGTCATCTGCAAAAGGCGGGACTTGCAGGGAGGCGCAAGTCCAACAGGGTTATGACGGCCGGCGGAAATTCTTCAGCCGCTCCTGCGCCTCTTTCTGACGCTCGGCCTTGCGCGCCTCGTCTTTTTCCATGGCCTTGCGTTTGGTGTAACCCGAAAAATCGGCATACCACCACCACAGAGCCGCAAGCGCAAAGGGCGAGAGTACCCACCACCAGCTCCAGGTCGCCACAGGGCCAATTTCTGCCCATTTCAAAACCAGAAGCACCAGACCAGCGATCAGAAAATACATAAGCGTGCCTTTTGTGTAACCCGAAAGTTGTCGATTGCAACAAGTGGTAATTCAAACCCCAGGGGGAATTGTGTCGCAGTAGAATTTGTTCGTCAAAGACCCAACCACCGTAGAGGAAGAACCATGAAACGCGCCCTGATGATTTTCGCCGCTGCCACCACCTCTGCCATTGCCATGCCCGCAATGGCCACCGAGGCCATGGCTCGCGCCAACAACTGCATGGCCTGCCATGCGATTGACCGCAAGATGGTCGGCCCGTCTTTCCGCGACATTTCGGCCCGCTACGCTGGCAATGATCAAGCCGTGGATCTCATGGTCGCCAAGATCCAGCGCGGTGGCTCCGGCAACTGGGGCGCGATCCCCATGCCCGCCAACCCACGCATCAGCGCCGAAGACGCCAGAGCACTGGCTGTCTGGTCGCTGAGCCACCGCTGACACCCCCCTTTCCCCAGGCTCAACGCCTGGGATGCAAAAAACCCCGCTGCAGATCACTGAGCGGGGTTTTTTGTGGGAGCGCGCTGGTCAGTTGGACTTGGCCAGCTGGTCGAGGATGTGCGGATTCTCCAGGGTGGAGGTGTCTTGCGTCACTGCCTCACCCTTGGCCAGAGAGCGCAACAGACGGCGCATGATCTTGCCGGAACGGGTCTTGGGGAGGTTCTCGCCGAAGCGGATTTCCTTGGGCTTGGCAATGGGGCCGATTTCCTTGGCCACCCAGTTGCGCAATTCGGTCGCAATGGCCTTGGCCTCGTCGCCAGAAGGGATGGGGCGCTTCAGCACCACAAAAGCCACAATCGCTTCGCCCGTCAGGTCGTCCGGACGCCCGACCACGGCGGCTTCGGCCACCAAGTCGGTCTTGCCCACCAAAGCGGACTCGATTTCCATCGTGCCCATGCGGTGACCCGAGACGTTCAGCACATCGTCAATACGGCCCGTGATGCGGAAGTAACCACGGTCCTCAGAGCGCACAGCCCCGTCGCCGGCCAGGTAGTAGCCCTTGAGCTCTTCGGGGAAGTAGCTTTTCTTGAAACGCTCCGGGTCACCCCAGATGGTGCGGATCATGGACGGCCAGGGCTTTTTCACCACCAGAATGCCACCCTGGCCATTGGGCATGTCGTTGCCCTGCTCGTCCACAATGGCGGTGAAAATACCTGGCAAAGGCAGGGTGCAGGAGCCCGGCACCAGCGGTGTGGCGCCCGGCAGCGGGGTGATCATGTGTCCGCCCGTTTCGGTCTGCCAGAAGGTGTCCACGATCGGGCAGCGCTCGCCGCCGATGTGCTTGTAGTACCACATCCAGGCCTCAGGGTTGATCGGCTCGCCCACTGAGCCCAGCAGGCGCACGCTTGAGAGGTCCCAGTTCTTCGGGTGCACCCTCTCGTCCGTGTCAGCGGCTTTGATGAGGGAACGGATCGCGGTCGGCGCCGTGTAGAAAATTGTGCACTTGTGCTTCTCGATCATCTGCCAGAAGCGCCCTGCATTGGGGTAGGTGGGCACGCCTTCGAACACGATCTGGGTGGCGCCGGCCGCCAGGGGGCCATAGGCCACGTAGCTATGCCCGGTGATCCAGCCAATGTCGGCGGTGCACCAGAACACGTCGTCGTCCTTCAGGTCGAAGGTCCAGTTCATGGTCAGGTTGGCCCACAGCAGGTAGCCGCCCGTGGCATGCTGCACGCCCTTGGGCTTGCCGGTGGAACCGGAGGTGTAGAGCACGAACAGCGGGTGCTCGGCACCGACCATTTCGGCCGGACACTCCGTCGATTGAACCGCCATTTCTTCATGCATGAAGCAGTCACGCCCTGCCACCATGTTGACGGCGGTCTGTGTGCGCTGGAACACGATCACGCTCTTGACCGACTCGCAACCGCCCAGGGCAAACGCATCGTCCACGATGGTCTTGAGCGGCAGCTCCTTGCCCCCGCGCATCTGATAATTGGCAGTCACCACGGCCACGGCACCGGCGTCGTTGATGCGGTCGCGCAAGGCACCTGCCGAGAAGCCGCCGAACACCACGCTGTGCGTGGCCCCGATGCGGGCACAGGCCTGCATGGCAATCACGCCCTCTACCGTCATGGGCATGTAGATCACCACGCGGTCGCCCTTTTTGACGCCTTTGGCCTTGAGCACGTTGGCGAACTGGCTCACTTTAGCCAGCAGTTCCTTGAAAGTGACCTTGGTAACTTCGCCACCTTCCGCCTCGAAGATGATGGCGGTCTTGTTCTCGCGCGGGGTGCCCATGTGGCGGTCCAGGCAGTTGTACGAGGCATTGAGTTCGCCATCCTGGAACCACTTGTAGAACGGCTTGTTCGACTCGTCCAGCACCTGCGTGAAGGGCTTGTGCCAGGTCAACAGCTCCTTGGCGCGCTTGCCCCAGAAGCCCTCAAAGTCGGCATCCGCCTCGGCGCACAAAGCG
>JAUVYR010000106.1 GCA_030602985.1 Burkholderiales bacterium | reverse complement strand
GGTGTGCGTACCGCCATCGGTACGTTTGGCGGCAGCCTGAAAGACACCCCCACCACCGAACTGGGCGCTCTCGTGGTTCGTGAAGCCTTGGCCCGGGCCCAGGTGGATGGGAAAGATGTGGGGCATGTGGTCTTCGGTCATGTGGTCAATACCGAACCCAAAGACATGTACCTCTCTCGGGTGGCCGCCATCAACGGTGGCTGTCCGGAAACGACCCCGGCCTTCAACGTCAACCGCTTGTGCGGTTCGGGCCTTCAAGCCATCATCACGGCCAGCCAGGCCATCCAGCTCGGTGATTGCGACGTGGCCATCGGCGCAGGCGCCGAGTGCATGAGTCGTGCGCCCTACGCCAGTCTCACCAGCCGCTTTGGCGCCCGCATGGGCGACACCAAGCTCATCGACATGATGGTCGGCGCCCTCCACGACCCCTTCCACCACATCCATATGGGCGTGACCGCCGAAAACGTGGCGGCCCAATTCGGCATCACCCGCGAAATGCAGGATGAACTGGCCGTGGAAAGTCACAACCGCGCCGAACGCGCGACTCAGGAAGGACGCTTCAAGAGCCAGATCGTGCCGGTGATGCTCAAGACCCGCAAAGGCGAAGTGGCCTACGAAACCGACGAACACTTCCGCCCTGGTTGCACGCTGGCCGACATGACCAAACTCAAGCCCGTGTTCGTGAAAGAAAACGGCACCGTGACCGCCGGCAACGCCAGCGGCATCAACGACGCCGCTGCCGCCGTGGTGTTGATGGAAGCCGGCGTGGCCAAGGCCCGTGGCCTGGCGCCCATGGCCCGCCTGGTGGGCTACGCACACACCGGTCTGGACCCGAAGATCATGGGCGTGGGTCCGATTTCGGCCACGCAGGCGGTGCTCAAGCGCACTGGCCTGAGCGTGAACGATCTGGACGTGATCGAGGCCAACGAGGCCTTTGCCGCGCAAGCCTGTGCGGTGACCAAGGGCCTGGGGCTAGACCCGGCCAAGGTCAACCCCAACGGCTCGGGCATCTCCCTGGGCCACCCCATCGGGGCTACCGGAGCACTCATCACCGTCAAAGCCCTGCATGAACTGCAGCGCATCAACGGCCGCTATGCCCTGGTGACCATGTGCATCGGCGGCGGGCAAGGCATTGCGGCAATTTTTGAACGGATGTGATCAGACAACAACCGCATCACGCGGAGGGTGGTTTTTTTAACCAGAGGAGTGTGAAATGAAAGCTGTGTGGATTTTCCTGATGTCAGCCATGCTTTCAGGCATGGCGTTTGCCAACGACTGCCCGGATTTCAGATTGAACGGGGCCGAGCGCTCGCTCAGCTCTGACGAGCTGTTTACCAAGCGCTCGTTCAATGTCCAGGCCGGCGGGCCCAACCGACTGTCGCAATGCAACAGCGTGCCGGGCATTGGCTACCTGACCACCGCCCCCGACCTGACGCTGACCTACAACGCCAGCAACCGCAACCGCATGCTCAGCTTCAAGCTGGTGGGCAGCAATGGCTGCGACACCGCCCTGCTGGTCAACGACGCGGGTGGCCAGTGGCATTACGACGACGACACCAGTGGCCTGGACCCGGTCATCAAACTGAACCGGGCTCCCTCTGGCGTTTATGACATCTGGTTTGTGAATATCGCTTCCGGCCTGTGCAACGCCGTGCTCGAAATCGAAACCTTCTGAGACACCATGCCCCAAACTCACGATTTCTCGAAACAACGCCGTCTGGTGCTGACGGGTCTGGCCGCAGCGACTGGCACCTTGCTGATCGGCCCCGTGGCCGCCGATACGCAGCGCCCGGTCCGCCTGCTGGTCGGCTTTCCGGCCGGTGGGGGGACTGACGCGATTGCCCGCATTCTGGCCGAACCGCTGCGGGAGACCCTGGGCGCCCCTGTGGTGGTGGAAAACCGTGCCGGGGCTGGCGGGCAGATTGCGGCCCAAGCCCTGAAAGCGGCGGCACCGGACGGCACGACGCTGTTTCTGTCGCATGACCACACCATCTCCATCATCCCCCAGGTGATGCGAACCCCGGGTTTTGAGCCAGCGACCGACTTCGTCCCTGTGGCCGGTTTTGCCACCTTTGTCAACGCACTCGCCCTGTCGGCTGGCACGCCGGCGCAGGATTTCGCTGCTTATGTGAACTGGGTGCGCCAGCAAGGGGGCAAAAGCGTGGTGGGCATCCCAGCCCCGGCATCGGTGCCGCAGTTTCTGGTTGAAGTGCTGGCCCGGCGCAACCAGCTGGAACTGGTCGCCGCTCCTTACCGGGGCAGCGCACCCATGATGGCCGACATGCTGGGCAACCAGATCCCGGCCGGCGTGGGCTCCGTTCCCGACTTCATCGAAAACCACAAGGCCGGAACGGTGCGCGTCGTCGCCGTGATGGGCAAGGAACGCCAGGCGGTCATGCCCGAGGTACCCACCCTGGCCGAGCTGGGCATTCCAGGTTTTGAAGATATGCCTTATTACGGCATTTTTGCACCGGCAGGCACCCCATCTGCCGTTCTGGAACGCCTGAGCAAGGCACTGGCTCAGACCCTGGAGCAACCGCGGGTACGTGAACGCCTGACGGCCATGGGCCTGGATGTCGGCTTCATGAGTGGCGAAGAACTCAACCGCCGTGAACGCGCTTACACCCAGACCTGGGCACGCATCATCCGGGAAAGCGGCTTCCAGCCGCAGTAAGGCTCAGTCGCCCTGGAAGCCACCGGCGCGGCATGTCAGCACCAGCGTGTCGCGCCAGCCCAGTTCGTCGGCCTCCAGTGGCTGGATGGGGGTGGTTTCGTGTATCACACGGCCATCGTCGAGCAACAGCAATGACCAGGGCTCGGTCAACGTGAACCGTTGACCGTTCGGGCCATGTGCCTCGAACACCCGGCTCTCCCCACCCTTGATGCGGTGTCGCCCCACCATGAAGACGGCGACCAGTTCCACCCCATCGCGGTGCGCCCCTTCAGGCGTTGGGCGTCCGATGCCGTCTGTGGTGTCGATGCGGAACTGGTGCGATTCGATGTACCAGGTCTGACGGCCTTTCAATGTCGATGTGATGGCAGCCGTCTGTATCAGCAGCCGCTGAAACGCCGGCGTGGCCACCACCGCAGGATCCATGGGTTCAAACCAGCGCTGCATGCCACCGTGCAGGGCGTTGTATTCCAGGGGCTGCCAGTGGGCGCGGTGCGGCACCTGTTCGACACGTTCACCCTGCACCACAAAACAGCTGTGCCGCCGCTTTCGGTAGCGCCCACCATCTTTGAGGTACTGGTCGCTGGGCAAGTCATCCCAGCTAGGCTGCAAGGCAGCCAAGGCCTGGGGCTCCACCCCCAGCCAGTCCTGGACGGATCGGGCATCCAGCAGGGCATAGCCTTGCTGCAACAGCATGTCATCAACGCGGCTCAGAGGCACACAGGGGGGCAGAAAATGAACATTCATGGGGCATTAGTGTATTGCCCCACCGGGTAAATACCCTGCACAAATCGCTGGCTTTTGATACGCTTGGCGATTGATAAAAATCAATAACACGAGGCCATGCGATGCATACCACCGAACCCGAATCGTCCTCGGTATTTTCTTTACAACTGGCTGACCTGTCAGCCGGTGACCCGTTTCGCTGGGTGATGAAAGGCTGGCAGGATTTCATACGCTGCCCCAAAATCGGGCTGTTCTATGGCGGTTGCTTCTTCCTGATGGGGCATGCCCTGTGGCTGGTATTCAAGGAAACTCCCGCCTACGTCATGGCCCTGAGTGCGGGCTTCCTGCTGATGGGGCCCTTCTTGTGCCTGGGCCTGTACGACGCCAGCCGGGCGCTGGAGCAAGGTCAAACCCCCTCGCTGCGCTCTTCGCTGACCTCCTGGCTGCCCACCAAAGGCACCATGGCCATCTTTGCCGGGGTGTTGCTGATACTGGAGATGCTCTGGGGCCGAGCGTCACTGGTGGTGTTTGCCGTCACCTTCAGCACCATGCCCGACACCGAAAACCTGCTCAGGGTCCTGCTCAGCCTGGAGAATCTGGAATTCCTGCTCACCTACACCGTGGTCGGGGCCATTTTTGCCGGCCTGATATTTGTCACCAGCGTCATTTCCATCCCGATGATCCTGGACCGCCATACCGACGCGATTTCGGCCGGGCTCACCAGCATCCGCGCCTGTCTGCAAAACCCCGGGGTGATGCTGCTCTGGGGTGCCGTCATCACGCTGACGGTGGCGCTCGCCATGCTGCCCTGGTTTCTGGGCCTGCTGGTGGTCGGCCCCGTGCTTGGACACGCCACCTGGCACGCCTACCGTCACCTCGTCCCCGCCGCCACCCGGTAAACCCTGAGGGCCAGGGGCCTTGGGCCGTGGCAAGATAGGCGCAACATGTTTGATATTGACTTCAGCGACTTTCAGATCGTGGTGCTGGTGCTCAGCGCCTTGATGTTGTTCCTCTACGGGCTGGAACATTTCAGCAAGGAACTGCAAACCGTGGGGCAAGACAAATTGCCACGCTGGTTGGGCATGGCCACGCGGGACCGTTTCCGAGGTCTGCTGCTGGGGGCATCGGTGACGGCCATCGTCCAATCCAGCAGTGCGGTGTCGGCCCTGGTGGTGGCTCTGGTCAACTCCGGCACACTCACGTTTGCCAGCAGTCTGGCGGTGTTGCTGGGGGCAAAAGTGGGCACCACCTCCACTGCCTGGCTGATATCGTTCAAGCTCTCCCACATCGGCCCCTACCTGATTGTGCTGGGCGCCCTGATCACCATGCTCCCCTTTTCAATCCGGGTCATTGGTCGGGCCATCTTTTATTTCGGTTTCATCTTCTTTGCCCTCGACCTGATTGGCAACGCCTTGCAGCCGCTGCGCCAGTCGCCCGCGGTGCTGGAGTGGCTGGCCTATGCCCAAGAGCCCTGGATGGGGGTGCTCATGGGCATCGTGGTCACGATGGTGCTGCAGTCCAGCAGTGTCGTGGGCGGTCTGGCCATCGTGCTGGTTCAACAGGGCGTGCTCGACCCGGTCGGGGCGGTGGCCATTGTGGTGGGGGCGGCGCTGGGCACCACCACCACCGCGCTGATTGCCAGCATCCCCATGGACGCTTTTGCCCGTCGAACGGCACAGATGAACCTGCTTTTTGCCTCCACCGGGGTCGTGCTCGTCTTCCCCTTCATTTCCAGCTTCGGGGCCTGGGCCGTGGGCCTGAGCGAAGGCAATCCGAGTCAGGCAGTGGCCATTGCCAGCCTGGCCTTCAATGCCGGCCTGGCGTTGCTGTTTCTACCGCTGACCGGCTGGCTAGGACGCCGCTTCGCGCCGAAAGCCATGGCCACACCTTCGGCCCAGAATGCCCCGATCTAAACACGGGGCGGCGCTGTGTCGGCCCACAACCGCCACAGCAGCACCATGCCGGCCAGGGCATTGACCAGGGCCAGCAAGGTGACCACCAGCAGCAAGGCCCCGACCGGCTGGGCCAGGTGCAGAAACCAGGCCATGGTGGACGACAGCAGGTTGAACACCAGCATGAGCCAGAACAAGGGGTTGCGGGGTTGCCAGAGCCGCTTGAGTCGGCTCTGCCAGTCAGGGACAGATTGCATGCGTTCATGATACGACGCGCTGCGCTGACCAGACTGTAGCCAGCCACCCAATAGACGAGCGACGTCCCTCGTCAGTTTGGTGCAAGGCATGACTTCAAAGCACTGACGCTCGCCTTTCTGGTGCATGCTCGCCGCCAGGAACGACTCTACGCGACACAAGTGCAGACCAGCCAAGCCATGGCACACCTCTTGCTTATCCCG
>JAUVYR010000169.1 GCA_030602985.1 Burkholderiales bacterium | reverse complement strand
CACAGTAAGCCAGGGCATGAGGGCATGACCCTGGAACACCACGCCGCGCTCCAGGCTGGGACCCACCACTTCCTTGCCGTCCATGATCACATTGCCGCTGGTGGCCGTGTCCAGGCCGGCCAGCACGTTGAGGATGGTGGTTTTGCCGCAGCCGGAGTGGCCGATGATGCAGACGAACTCGCCCTTGTCGATGGTGAAGGACACATCCGCAAACACGGGCTTGGCGGGCACGTAGGCCTTGCTGAGTTTTTCGATCTGAAGAAAACCGGTCATGGCAGGGTCTTTGGCTAAGGCCACAGGGGCAGGGTTGCTGGGGGCGAGGACCGGGGCGGCCTCGCGCTGGTTCACATCACTCCAAATAGGTCACCACCCTTTGCAGCACGCCAAACATCTGGTCCAGCAGCATGCCCACCAAGCCGATCATCAGGATGGCGAAGATCACGTTGCTCAGCGACAGGTTGTTCCACTCGTTCCACACGAAGTAGCCAATGCCCGTGCCACCCACCAGCATTTCCGCCGCCACGATCACCAGCCAGGCAATGCCCATGCTGATGCGCATGCCGGTGAGGATGGTGGGGGCCGCTGCGGGCAGGATCACCTTGAAGGCCTTGCGCAGCGAAGACACTTCCAGCGTCATCGCTACGTTGAGCCAGTCACGCTTGACCGACGCCACGCCGAAGGCGGTGTTGATCAGCATCGGCCATACCGAGCAGATGAAAATCACGAAGATGCCGCTGATGTTGGAGTCCTTGAGGGTATAGAGTGCCAGCGGCATCCAGGCCAGCGGGCTGATGGGCTTGAGTACCTGCACAAAGGGGTCGAAGGCCTTGCGCATGATGGGCGACATGCCGATCACGAATCCCAATGGCAAAGCCACGGCCACCGCCAGGGCAAATCCCATGGCCACGCGAGCCAGCGAGTGCATGAGCTGGATACCAATGCCCTTGTCGTTGGGTCCGCGGTCGTAGAAAGGGTCAGACAGGTGCGACCAGCTGGCCGCGGCCACCTCCCGGGGGGAGGGAAAGCCGCTGGATCTCACATCGCCGGGTGCCTGCCCCATCAGCTCCAGCAGCTCCAGTTCTTCGGCGCTCAGCCCGTAAGCCGTCCCGCCGATGCTGGGCCCGCTGGTGCCCAGTTCCCACAGGCCAATCAGTGAAATCAGGATCAGCATCGAGACCAGGGCGGCCTTGATGTTCAGGTTCCGTGCCATGGTGTCACCCCTGCTTGATGGCAAAGCTGTTGAGGTAGGCCTCAGGCTGGGTGGGGTCGAATTCCTTGCCCATGATGACGTGCTTCTTCATCATCGGGCCGTCCTCGAACGGGTGGCCCAGGTCGCGCATGTGTCGGCGTGCGTCCGTCATCAGAAAGACGCGTTCGGCAATCTGCTGGTAGTTGACCTCGTTTTCAATGAATCCCCAGCGCTTCATCTGAGTGAGCATCCACACCGCCATGCTCTGCCAGGGCATGGGGTCGAAGTCGACCCGGCCCGGCACGTTCTGCACATTGCCCAGGCCATCGGCAAAGCGGCCGGTGAGCACCTGACGCAGCACGACCTCGGGCTGGTTGAGGTACTGTGCCGGGGCAATGCTCTGCGCGATCAGCGGCCGGTTGGCCGGATCGCGAGCCATGGCGGCGGCCGTGAGCACGGCGCGGTACAGCGCGGCAAAGGTGTTCGGGTTCTGGCGGATGAATTCGGTGGAGGTGCCGAAAGCACAGCAGGGGTGGCCGTCCCACAGGTCTTTGGTGAGGACATGGATGAAGCCCACTTCGTCAAACACGGCGCGCTGGTTGAAGGGGTCCGGGCCAAGGAAGCCGTCGATGTTGCCCGCACGCAGGTTGGCCACCATTTCGGCCGGGGGCACCACGCGCAGCTGTACATCGGTGTCGGGGTTGAGGCCGTGTTCGGCCAGGTAATAGCGCAGCAGGTAGTTGTGGATGGAGTGAGGGAAGGGGATGGCGAAGCGGAAGCCCTTCCAGTTTTTCGGGTCGCGGTTGTTTCGGTGGCGCAGCGACAGCACGATCGCCTGGCCGTTGATGTTCTGAATGGTGGCCACATTGGTCGGTGTGGCGTTCGAGCCCAGGCCCAGCGACATGGCCAGGGGCATCGGCGACAGGAAGTGCGAAGCATCGTATTCGCGATTGATCATCTTGTCGCGCACCAGCGCCCAACCGGCGGTCTTGGTCACTTCCACCTTCAAGCCCTGCTGCTCGTAAAAGCCCAGTGGATGCGCCATGATGAGCGGCGTGGCACAGGTGATGGGGATAAAGCCGATGGTCAGGTCGGTTTTTTCCAGCGAGCGACGTTCCTGGGCCATGGCCTGCAGGCTGGCCACCGGCAGCAGGCTGGAGATGGCCGCCATGGCCGTGCCTTTGCCGACCGCCTTCAGAAAGCGGCGGCGCACGGGTTCATGTGGAAATAGCGACTTCATGAGCGTCGCTTCGATGAACTGGTTGGAATACTCTTCAAACTCGGGCGTCTGTGTGCGTCGTTTGAGTTCGGTCACTGCCTGCTGGGCGGCCACT
>JAUVYR010000167.1 GCA_030602985.1 Burkholderiales bacterium | reverse complement strand
GTGTGCTCGCGCCCGGGCACGTCATGGGCTGCCACCCGTCTGATGCAAGCCCTGCTTGACACCATTGCCCAGGCCACCCCGGGCAGCGACGCCCAGCGCCTGTTCCATGGGCGAGGCGGGCTGTACCCGGGCTGTGAAGATTGGGCACTGGACTGGTACCCACCCGTTTGGGTGCTGGCCAAGTTTGGTGAAGCCACCGAGCAAGAAACCCAAGCCATAGGCGCAACCCTGGCGGCGCGGCAGACGCAGCTCGCGCCCAGCCAGCCGTTGAATTGGGTATTCCAGCGCCGCCAGCCTGACGGCCCCACGAGCCGCGCCGTGACCACTGTGATGGCGGGCACCGTGCCCGAGCCGCATGTGGTGACTGAAGACGGCGCTCGCTACCGGGTGCAGGTGCAGCGCGGCCAGAACCACGGCTTGTTCCTGGACATGGCCGAAGGCCGGCGCTGGGTACGCGCGCACGCCCTGGGTGCCAAGGTGCTCAACCTGTTCGCCTACACCTGCGCGTTTTCGGTGGCGGCGTTACAAGGGGGTGCCCGGGAAGTCATCAACCTGGACATGGCACAAGGGGCGCTGACCACCGGACAACAGAACCATCAGCTCAACGGCTTGAACGGCCGCGCCAAATTCCTGGCTCACGACCTGTTCCACTCCTGGGGAAAACTCACCCGCATGGGACCTTACGACCTGGTGGTGGTGGACCCTCCGAGCTACCAGAAAGGCAGCTTTGTGGCCACCAAAGACTGGCCACGCCTCCTGCGTCGCCTGCCGGCCCTGCTCAAACCCGGCGGCCAGGCCCTGCTCTGCCTGAACGCCCCTGAAATCCCCGAACAGTTTCTGCGAGACCAGCTGGCCACTGCAGCCCCCGAGCTGGTGATCGAACAACGGCTAGCCAACCCAACCGCATTTGCGGATGTCTCAGCGGACCGGGCACTCAAGGTCATGCGTGTGAGGCGTGGTTGAGCGTTGCTTCGGTACGGCACACCCGTTGACGGCTGGTGACGTAGGCGCAAGCCAGGCGGCCTCGGAAACCGGTTTTTCTTCAAGATTCGTCGTTGCTGTGTAACCGGATCGTGCCCGACAGCGATATGCCAGGTATGAAAAACCAATCCCCTGCATGGACACCCCCTGCTCAAACAGTGACCCGGCGCCTGAGAGCGGGATGGATGATGTGGACATGCCTGTGGGCACTGCCCGCTCTGGCACAGGCCACGACCGAGTGGGTCGGACAGTTCCACACCCAACCGTCCGCATGGCAAGAAGTCCAATTGAACAAAGACATCACGCCCAATCGGTTTGAACACCGGCTTTGGGACGGGGTGCAGGCGCTCGAAGTGCACTCGGCCGCCAGCATGTCTCTGATGGCTCGCCCATTGAACATCGACCTGCAAGCCACCCCCGTGTTGTGTTGGCGCTGGCGCGTGGATGCCGTCATTGCCGAGGCCAACATGAACCAGCGGCAGGGTGACGACTATGCTGCACGGGTGTACGTGAGCTTTCAACTGCCCGAATCGGCCATGGGGTTGGGGTTGCGTACGAAGCTACGGCTGGCGCGGGCGATCTGGGGCGCAGACTTGCCTGATGCCGCGCTCAACTACGTCTGGGACAACCAACACCCTGTGGACACCCAACAACCCAACGTCTATACCGACCGAGCCATGATGGTCGTTCAGCGCAGCGGCAATCAGGACGCAGGCCGCTGGGTGGAGGAACGTCGCGACATCCTGAAGGACGTGACCCGGCACTTTTCCGCACAAGCGCGTGCGGTGCAACTGGCCGTCACGGCAGACAGTGACAACACCCGTCAGTCCGCTCATGCCGGTTTCGCGGATTTTCATTTTGTGGGCGCTGAACAGGCATGCCAGTTCCCCCCGATCCAGCCATGAAACAGTCACCCCGAAAAGCCGTACCTGTGTAACGATTGGCCGACGGCGTGCGAAAAGCTCATTAACCCCTGATGACCCCCTTCCATCCATGAGACCGACCCTCCCCCTGCTTGTCCAGACCGACTTCCCTCCGATCGGGCGCCATGCGCTGGATACCTTGCAAGTCAACCTGGGCTACAAGTGCAACCAGACCTGTCTGCACTGCCATGTCAATGCAGGGCCCAACCGCACCGAGATGATGGATGCGGTCACCGTGCAGCTGATCGTGGAGGTCTTGAACGCACGGCAGCTGGATACGCTGGACCTGACTGGGGGGGCACCGGAGCTGAACGAACACTTCCGTTCCCTGGTGCGGCAGGCGCGGGCATTGGGTGTCCGTGTCATTGATCGATGCAATCTGACCATCCTGTCTGAGCCCGGGCAGGAAGATCTGGCTGCGTTTCTGGCCAGCCAGGGCGTGGAAGTGACCGCATCTCTGCCCTGCTATTCGCCCGCCAACGTGGACCGGCAGCGCGGCGATGGGGTGTTCAACCGGAGCATCGCGGGGTTGCAGGCGCTCAACGCACTGGGTTACGGCCAGGAAGGGTCTGGCCTGGTGCTCAACCTCGTCTACAACCCCCAAGGCCCGGTGCTCCCCCCTCCGCAGGGCCCTCTGGAGGTCGATTACAAGCGCGAGCTGATGGCGCATTTCGGTATCCGCTTCAACCACCTTTTCGCCCTGACCAACATGCCGGTGCAGCGATTCGGCAGCACCTTGCTGAGCAAGGGCACGTTCGAGGACTACATGCGCCTGCTCAAAGGCGCTTACCGCGC
>JAUVYR010000099.1 GCA_030602985.1 Burkholderiales bacterium | reverse complement strand
TACGCGCCCACCCTGAAAGACCTGGCCCCGCGCGACTTTGTGTCCCGCTGCATGGACCAGGAAATCAAGGAAGGCCGTGGCTGCGGCCCCAACAAAGACTACGTCATGCTCAAGCTCAGCCACCTGGGCGCCGAGACCATCCACAAGCGCCTGCCCTCGGTGTACGAGATTGGCGTGAATTTCGCTAACGTGGATATCACCAAGGAAGACATCCCGGTTGTGCCCACCATCCACTACCAGATGGGCGGTATCCCGACCAACATCAACGGCCAGGTGGTGGTGCCCGACGGCAACGGCAGCCAGAAGATCGTCAACGGCCTGTACGCCGTGGGCGAATGCTCCTGCGTGTCGGTGCACGGTGCCAACCGGCTGGGAACCAACTCCCTGCTCGACCTGCTGGTGTTCGGTCGTGCGGCTGGCAACCACATCGTGGCCAACGTCAATCCCAAGGCGGAGCACAAGGCCCTGCCCAAAGACGCCGCTGACAACACACTGGCCCGCCTGGCGCGCCTGGACAGCACCACCAACGGCGAGTACGCGCAGAATGTGGCGAACGACATCCGTTCGACCATGCAGCAGCATGCGGGTGTGTTCCGCACACAGGCCAGCATGGACGAAGGCGTACAGAAAATCAACGCCATCCGAGCACGCGTCGAGGCCATTGGCCTGAAAGACAAATCCAAGGTCTTCAACACGGCGCGCATCGAAGCGCTTGAGGTCGAAAACCTGATCGAATCCGCACAGGCCACCATGACGTCGGCTGCTGCCCGTAAGGAGTGCCGCGGCGCGCATACGGTCAACGACTACGAGCGCCCTGCCGATGACGCCGATTGCCCGCTGGGCCGCAACGACAAGGAGTGGATGAAGCACACTCTGTGGCACAGCGCTGACAACTCGCTCACCTACAAGCCCGTGAATCTCAAGCCTTTGACCGTGGACTCCGTTCCACCCAAGGTTCGTACCTTCTGATTTGGAGCACAAAATGGCCCTCCGTACCTTCAAAATCTACCGCTACGACCCCGAAAAGGACGCCAAACCCTACATGCAGACCATTGAGGTCGAGCTGACAGGGAACGAGCGCATGCTGCTCGACGCCCTGATGAAGCTCAAGGAGCTGGATCCCTCCATTTCCTTCCGTCGCTCTTGCCGCGAAGGGGTCTGTGGGTCTGATGCCATGAACATCAACGGCAAAAACGGCTTGGCTTGCCTCACCAACATGAATACGCTGCCAGGTGTGATCACCCTCAAGCCCCTGCCCGGGCTACCCGTGGTCCGCGACCTGATCGTCGACATGACGCTGTTTTTCAAGCAGTACCACAGCATCAAACCCTACCTGGTCAACAATACCTTGCCTCCCGAGAAGGAGCGTCTGCAGAGCCCCGAAGAGCGCGAAGAGCTCAACGGTCTGTACGAGTGCATCTTGTGTGCCAGCTGCTCGACGAGCTGCCCGAGTTTCTGGTGGAACCCGGACAAATTCGTCGGTCCCGCGGGTTTGCTGCAGGCCTACCGCTTCATTGCCGACAGCCGTGACCAGGCGACAGCCGAGCGACTGGACAACCTGGAAGACCCCTACCGCCTATTCCGTTGTCACACCATCATGAACTGCGTCGATGTCTGCCCCAAGGGCTTGAACCCCACCAAGGCCATCGGTAAGATCAAAGAGATGATGGTTCTTCGTTCTGTCTGACCCATCGAACCTGACCACCATGGACGATCATGCGCCCCTCGACGAACGCGCCCTGAGTAAGCTCAAATGGCGCTGTCGTCGCGGGCTGCTTGAAAATGACCTGTTCATCGAGCGTTTTTTTGCTGCGAATGAGTCAAACATCACGGTGCGCCAGGCCCGTGCGATGAATCTGCTTATGGATCTCTCCGACAACGATCTCCTCGATCTGTTGCTTCGGCGTACCGAGCCCCAAGGCCAGCTGGCTGCGGATGAAGTGGTGGAACTGTTGGCGCTCCTACGTACACCAGTGTTCCACTGAAGCCCACTATTAACTAGGAAGAAGAATGAAACTCGTCGAAAACAAAGCGACTCTGTCGTTCAGCAATGGGGCCCCGAGCGTCGAACTGCCTGTTTACGCAGGCAACATCGGTCCTGACGTGATTGATATCCGCAAGCTGTACGCCCAGACCGGTATGTTCACTTACGACCCGGGCTTCCTTTCGACCGCTTCCTGTCAGTCCGCCATCACCTATATCGACGGTGACAAGGGTGAGCTGCTCTACCGCGGCTACCCGATCGAACAGCTGGCCACCAGTTGCGACTACCTCGACACCTGTTACCTGCTGCTCAAAGGCGAACTGCCCGACGAAAATCAGCGCAACGACTTTCACAAGCTCGTGATCAGCCACACCATGGTGAACGAGCAGATGCAATTCTTCCTGCGTGGCTTCCGACGCGATGCCCACCCCATGGCCATCCTCACAGGCCTGGTAGGTGGCATGTCGGCCTTCTACCACGACAGCACCGACATCAACAACCCCGAACACCGTGAAATTGCCGCGATCCGCCTGATCGCCAAGATGCCGACGCTGGTGGCCATGGCCTACAAGTACAAGATGGGTCAGCCCTACATGTACCCGCAAAACAGCCTGAGCTATGCCGGCAACTTCATGCGGATGATGTTCGGCACCCCGTGCGAAGAGTACAAAGTCAACCCGGTGATCGAGCGCGCACTGGACCGCATCTTCATCCTGCACGCCGACCACGAGCAGAACGCGTCGACTTCCACCGTTCGCCTGTGTGCATCGTCCGGGACCAACCCCTTTGCCGCCATTTCTGCAGGGGTGGGTTGTCTGTGGGGCCCTGCCCACGGCGGTGCCAACGAAGCCTGTCTCAACATGCTCGAAACCATCCAGGCCAATGGCGGTGTGTCCAAGGTCGGCGAGTTCATGGAACAGGTCAAGGACAAGAGCTCCGGCGTCAAGCTGATGGGCTTTGGTCACCGTGTCTACAAGAACTATGACCCCCGCGCCAAGCTCATGCAAGAGACCTGTAACGAAGTGCTGCAGGAACTGGGCCTGGAAAACGATCCGCTGTTCAAGCTGGCCAAGGAACTGGAAAAGATCGCTCTGGAAGACGACTACTTTGTGCAGCGCAAGCTCTACCCGAACGTCGACTTCTACTCTGGTATCGTGCAGCGTGCCATCGGCATCCCAGTCAACCTGTTCACCGGTATCTTTGCATTGGCTCGCACAGTAGGCTGGATCGCCCAGTTGAACGAGATGATTGGCGACCCCGAGTACAAGATTGGCCGCCCCCGACAGCTGTTCACTGGCTCACCGCGTCGCGACGTTCCTGCGAACTTCAAGCGCTGATGTGTCGCTTCTGCTCCCATACAGGAGCGGAAATGAGCCAACCCAAGAAAGCCCGCTCTGCCGGGCTTTCTTTTTGAATAACCAGGCAATCGCCTAAAATTGGCACATCATGGGACGCACGCTATACGACAAGATCTGGGACGAGCACGTCGTCCACACCGAAGATGACGGCACCGCCGTTCTCTACATCGATCGCCATCTGGTGCATGAAGTCACCAGCCCACAAGCTTTCGAAGGCCTGCGTCAGACTGGGCGCAAGGTCTGGCGCGTGAGTTCGGTCGTGGCCACCGCCGATCACAACACCCCGACCACAGGCTGGGAACTGGGCTACGACGGCATTGCTGACCCGATCAGCAAGGAACAGATCACCACGCTGGACAGCAACATTGCCGAATTCGGTGCCGCTGCATTCTTCCCCTTCATGAGCAAGCGGCAGGGGATCGTGCATGTGGTGGGACCAGAGAATGGCGCCACGCTGCCAGGCATGACGGTGGTGTGTGGCGACAGTCACACCTCGACACACGGCGCTTTTGGTGCCCTGGCGCATGGCATTGGCACCTCGGAAGTCGAGCATGTGCTGGCCACCCAGACCCTGCTGGCCAAGAAGGCCAAGAACATGCTGGTCAAGGTCGATGGGCGTCTGCCTCAGGGCTGTGGCGCCAAGGACATCGTGCTGGCCATCATTGGGAAGATTGGCACCGCTGGTGGCACCGGCTACACCCTCGAATTCGGGGGCAGCGCGATTCGTGCCCTGAGCATGGAAGGCCGCATGACGGTCTGCAACATGGCCATCGAAGCGGGCGCACGTGCCGGCCTGGTAGCGGTTGACGACAAGACCATCGATTATGTGAAGGGCCGGCCCATGGCCCCGAGTGGTCTGGAGTGGGAGCAGGCTGTGGCTTACTGGCGTACCCTGCACTCGGACCCGGACGCTCACTTCGATACGGTCGTTGAGTTGGACGCGACACAGATTCTGCCGCAGGTGACCTGGGGAACATCGCCGGAAATGGTGCTGCCCATCACCGGTCAAGTGCCCGATCCAGACAAGGAAAAGGACCCCAACAAACGTAATGCCATCGAACGTGCCCTGACTTATATGGGACTGCAGCCCGGCAAGGCCCTGGCCGATATCGCGGTCGACAAGGTGTTCATCGGATCCTGCACCAACAGCCGGATCGAAGACATTCGTGAGGCAGCGGCTGTGGTCAGAAAGCTGGGGCAGAAAGTGGCCCGGAACGTGAAACTGGCCATGGTGGTACCCGGCTCCGGTCTGGTCAAGCAACAGGCTGAGCAGGAAGGTCTGCACGAGGTATTCAAGGCCGCAGGTTTTGAGTGGCGCGAACCAGGCTGTAGTATGTGTCTGGCCATGAATGCCGACCGGCTCGAACCCGGTGAGCGCTGCGCCTCCACCAGCAATCGCAACTTCGAAGGCCGACAAGGCGCAGGGGGTCGTACCCACCTGGTCAGCCCGGCCATGGCTGCCGCTGCCGCTATACACGGTCACTTTGTGGATATCCGTCCCTACGCTTGAATGTCGATTGAAAGGAGTCTGATCATGAAAACTGTCATCGCTCTGTTTGTGGCCACTATGGGTCTGGCGTTGGCGGGCTGCAACACGGTTGCGGGCCTTGGCAAGGATGTGCAACGGGGTGGTCAGGTGCTGCAAGACGCTGCGCAGCAGAGATAAGCATGCAGAAATTCACCGTGCACCTGGGCCTGGTGGCCCCGATGGACCGCGACAATGTCGACACCGACGCCATCATCCCCAAGCAATTTCTCAAGTCCATCCGCAAAACGGGCTTCGGCCCCAACCTGTTTGACGAGTGGCGGTATCTGGACCAGCCAGGCCAGCCGGGCGTCCCCGAAAGTGCACGCCAGCCGAACCCGGACTTCGTCCTGAACCAGCCTCGCTATCAGGGAGCGTCCATCCTGCTGGCGCGTAAGAATTTTGGCTGTGGCTCCAGCCGCGAGCATGCGCCCTGGGCGATCGAGCAATATGGCTTTCGTGCCCTGATTGCCCCCAGTTTTGCCGATATCTTTTTCAATAACTGCTTCAAGAATGGCTTGTTGCCCATCGTGCTGCCAGAGAGCACGATCAATCAGCTGTTTGAAGAAGTCCACGCTTTCCCTGGCTATCAGTTGACCATCGATCTGGAACGCCAAGTGATCGTCAAGGGCCAGGGGGAAGAAATCCCGTTCGAAGTACAAGCCTTCCGCAAGTATTGCCTGCTCAATGGATTCGACGACATTGGACTCACTCTGCGCCACAAAGAGAAGATCCAGGCCTTCGAGGCCCATCGCCTGGCCACCAAGCCCTGGCTGGCCCGGACATTTGCCGGCTGAGTCACTTCATCCACCCTACTTGGCGCCATGGCGCCCACTGTCATGAAAATTGCCATTCTTCCCGGTGACGGCATCGGCACCGAAATCGTGGCCGAAGCGGTCAAAGTCCTGAACGCCCTCGGGCTGCCATTTGAGATGGAGCACGCGCTGGTGGGCGGGGCGGCCTACGACACCCATGGCCACCCACTGCCCGAATCCACCCTGAAACTGGCCATGGCAGCTGACGCGGTGCTGTTCGGTGCCGTGGGCGACTGGAAGTACGACACGCTGGACCGCCCGCTGCGCCCGGAACAAGCCATCCTGGGTCTGCGCAAGCACATGGGTCTGTTCGCCAATTTCCGTCCGGCCATCTGCTACGAACAACTGGTGGGCGCGTCCAGCCTCAAACCCGAGCTGATCGCGGGCCTGGATATTCTCATCATTCGTGAACTGACC
>JAUVYR010000155.1 GCA_030602985.1 Burkholderiales bacterium | reverse complement strand
CAGCCAGAACTCGTCGCACACCGAGCGCAGGAGAGCCCGGTCGTGGCTGACCAGCATCACCGTGCCTTCGAATTCGTTCAGGGCCATGGCCAGAGCCTCTCGTGTGGCCAGGTCCAGGTGGTTGGTGGGCTCGTCGAGCAGCAGCAGGTTGGGGCGCTGCCACACGATCATGCACAAGACCAGCCGGGCTTTTTCGCCGCCGCTCATGGTGCCCACGGTCTGCTGCACCATGTCGCCGCTGAACTGAAAGCGGCCCAAGAAGTTGCGCAGGTCCTGCTCACGCAGACCCTGGCCCATCAGAGTGCCGGAGGCTTCGGTTTCACGGGCCAGCCTGATCATGTGGGTCAGTGGCGTGTCGTCGGGTCGCAGCACATCCAGCTCCTGCTGCGCGAAGTAGCCGATACGCAGGCCTTTTCCTTCGGTGAGCGTGCCGCCCAGCAGGGGCAGAGCCCGTGCCACGGTTTTGACGAAAGTGGATTTGCCCTGCCCGTTGGCCCCCAGGATGCCCAGGCGCTGCCCTGCCTGCACCGAGCGGGTCACGTTCTGCACGATCAGGGTGTCCATCCCCGCTTCGCTGCGGTAGCCGAAGCGGGCCTCGCGCAGGTTGAGCATGGGGTTGGGCAACTGACCGGGTTCGTCGAAGGTGAAGCTGAATTCGGCGTCAGCCAGGACCGGCGCAATCTTTTCCATGCGCTCCAGGGCCTTGACGCGGCTTTGCGCCTGTTTGGCTTTGGTGGCCTTGGCCTTGAAGCGATCGATGAACTTCTGGAGGTGAGCGATCTTGTCTTGCTGGCGGGCAAAGGCGGCCTGCTGCTGGCTGATCTGCTCGGCCCGCATGTCTTCGAAACGGCTGTAGTTGCCGCCGTAGCGGGTGAGTTTGCCGTTGTCGATGTGCAGGGTGACCTGCGTCACCGCGTCCAGAAATTCGCGGTCGTGGCTGATGACGAGCAGCGTGCCTTCGTAGCGCTTGAGCCAGCTTTCCAGCCAGACCAGGGCGTCCAGGTCCAGGTGGTTGGTGGGCTCGTCGAGCATGAGCAGGTCGCTCGGGCACATGAGCGCACGGGCCAGTTGCAGCCGCATGCGCCAGCCGCCCGAAAAGCTGTTGACCGGGCGCTCCAGTTCGTTGACCTGAAAACCCAGCCCCATCAGCAGCGCCTGGGCGCGGGCGGGGGCGTCGTGGGCGCCGGCGTCGTGCAGGGCGGTGTACGCATGGGCCATGGCCTCACCGTCGCCGCTGGCCTCAGCGGCGTGCACCTCCTGCTGTGCGTCGCGCAGGCGGGTGTCGCCGTCAATCACGAAGGCGGTGGCGGGTTGGTCCGTCTCTGGCATGTCCTGTGCCACCTGGGCGAGGCGCCACTGGCGCGGCCACTGGAAGTCGCCGCTGTCTTCGTGCAGATGGCCCTGCAGCAGGGCAAACAGGCTGGACTTGCCAGCGCCGTTGCGGCCCACCAGGCCCACGTTCTCGCCGGGGTTGAGGGTGGCGCTGGCGCGGTCGAGCACGACCTTGGTGCCGCGCCGCAGGGTCACGTCGCGCAGGGTGATCATGCGGCGCCTCCGACCCGTTGGCGCGTGGCTTGCCAGTCTTCGAGGGCTTCTCGGGTCAGCAGCAGCACCGGTCCTTCGCCCGAGGTCGTTTCCGGCCAGTAGGCCAGCAAGGTGGGGAAGGCCTTTTCGAAGTGCTCCCGTTCGTTACCTATTTCCAGCACCAGCACGGCGTGTTCGTTCATGTGATCCAGAACGTGGTCAAGCAGATGACGCACGAAGTCCATGCCGTCATCACTGCCTTGAATCCCTCCATCGAGAGAGATCGTCGGTTCAGCGCGGTACTCAGCGGGCAAGGCCTCCATGCCGGCGCGGCTCACATAGGGAGGGTTACAGAGGATCAGGTCGTAGCATCCGGTCAGTTGCGTCCAGCCGTCGGACTCGATCAGCTGGATGCGGTTTTGCAGGCTGTGCCTGTCCACATTGATGCGGGCGACGGCCAGGGCGTCCGGCGAAAGGTCTGCCGCGTCCACCGACACATCGGGCCAAGCCAGCGCGGCCAGCACGGCCAGACTGCCATTGCCGGTGCACAAGTCCAGCACGCGGCGGGTGTGTTCGCCCAGCCAGGGGTCGATGCTCTCAGCTCCTTCGGCGTTGGCAATGAGTTCGGCGATGAAACTGCGCGGGATGATGACGCGCTCATCCACGTAAAACGGCACACCCTGGAGCCAGGCCTCGTGGGTGAGGTAGGCTGCGGGCTGTCGGGTCGCGATGCGGCGCTCGATCAGCGCCAGCACGCGGGCTTGCTCGTCATTGTTGATGGGTCTGGATGCCAGTTCCGACAGGTCGCTGTCCAGCGGCAGGCCCAGCGCCCACAGGGTGAGCCACACGGCCTCGTCGCGGGCGTTGGTGGTGCCGTGGCCGTAGGCCAGTTGGGCAGTTTCCAACAAACCTGCAGCGTGTTCCAGCAAAGCGCCCAGCGTGGGGCAGGAGGGGGGAGTCGTGTTCACGGCGTAACTTCGTCCGTGGCCGGTAAGCCGCCCAAGTTTTCCAGCACGCGACGGTAGATGGCCGTTAGCGGCTCGATGTCTGCCAAGGCCACACACTCGTTCACCTTGTGGATGGTGGCATTCGGCGGGCCCAGCTCGATCACCTGTGGACACACCTGGGCGATGAAGCGCCCGTCGCTGGTCCCCCCGGTGGTGGACAGCACGGCGTCGATCCCGGTCTCAGTCCGAATGGCGTGACGCACGGCGTCCACCAGCGTACCGGGTCGAGTAAGGAAGGGCAGGCCACCTACGGTCCAGGCCAGGTCGTAGTCAGTACCGGCCTCCAGACCATGGCAAGCCAGGATGTCGGCCACGCGTTGCTGTAGCCCTTCGGCCGTGCTTTCGGTGCTGAAGCGGAAGTTGAAGTCCACCACCACGGTGCCGGGAATGACGTTGCTGGCCCCGGTGCCGCCGTGGATGTTGCTGACTTGCCAGGTGGTGGGCGGGAAGTGGTCGTTGCCCTCGTCCCATCGGGTGGCGACCAGTTCGGTCAGCGCGGGCGCCAGCATGTGGATGGGGTTGCGCGCGAGGTGCGGGTAGGCGATGTGCCCCTGAACCCCCTTCACGGTCAGCTTGCCGCTCATGGTGCCGCGCCGGCCGTTCTTGATCAT
>JAUVYR010000023.1 GCA_030602985.1 Burkholderiales bacterium | reverse complement strand
AGCAGGATGTGTTCGCGGGTCTGGGGCATCGGGCCGTCAGCGGCCGAGCACACCAGAATGGCACCGTCCATCTGGGCAGCACCGGTGATCATGTTCTTGACGTAGTCGGCGTGGCCGGGGCAGTCCACGTGGGCGTAGTGGCGGTTGGCCGTCTCGTATTCCACGTGCGCGGTGTTGATGGTGATGCCGCGGGCCTTCTCTTCAGGAGCCGCGTCGATCTGGTCATAGGCCTTGGCCTGACCGCCGAACTTGGTGGCCAGCACCGTGGTGATCGCCGCCGTCAGCGTCGTCTTGCCGTGGTCCACGTGACCAATGGTGCCCACGTTCACGTGCGGCTTGGTCCGCTCGAATTTCTCTTTTGCCATGTTTCAGCTCCGAATGAAGAAATTGCCGAAAAAAACAAACACCATTGAATGGTGCCCATGGGCAGGATCGAACTGCCGACCTCTCCCTTACCAAGGGAGTGCTCTACCACTGAGCCACATGGGCATGACAGCTTTGCAGCTGCACAAAAACCTGTGCCGCAACCGCCAAACTGACAATGGAGCGGGAGACGGGAATCGAACCCGCGTCATCAGCTTGGAAGGCTGGGGTTCTACCATTGAACTACTCCCGCATCTGGCATTTCGGCCTGACGCAGACCCTCAGTCCGCTCGTCATCAGTTTCGCTGGTGGAGGAGGCTGGATTCGAACCAGCGTAGGCGTAAGCCAACAGATTTACAGTCTGCCCCCTTTAGCCACTCGGGCACCCCTCCGGCGAGCCTCAAATTATGCCACGGTTTTTTAACAAAGGGAAAACCAGTCGATGGTTTTTTCACCACGTTCGCGCAACCAGCGGTTCACTCGCCCGAAATGTCCACAGCCGATGAACGGGGCCGGCGGGCGGCGAGCAGACAGTGGCGAGGGATGATTCGCCACCAGGACCAGGTGATCTGGACGCTGGACCCATGCCTGTTTGGCCTGGGCATGCGCGCCCCAGAGTAGAAACGCCTTGGCTCGCCCATGCGCGTTGCAGTGTTGAATCAGGGCATCGGTGAACACCTGCCAGCCCAGTCGGGCATGGCTGCCGGGGGCCCCCTGCTCCACCGTGAGGCTGGTATTGAGCAGCAGTACCCCCTGGCGCGCCCAGCCCACCAGACTGCTGCCTGGCGGAGGCTGCCCGAACTCACGCTGAAGTTCGGCGTGCATATTCCTGAGTGATGGGGGCGGCTTCACATGGGCTGGCACCGAAAAGGCAAGGCCTTCGGCCTGACCCGGGCCGTGATAAGGATCCTGACCCAGGATGACGACTCGTGTTTCTTGCAGCGAGGTCAAAGCCAAGGCTCGCAAGGGTTCAGCGGGAAAAATGGTGGCGCCGTCGCTCAGGCGCTGACTGACCGCATGACCCAGCGACTGACCCACAGGCGAGGCGAGGAACGACGACCAGACGGGCCGCCAGTCATCTGCCAGCGCCCATGCTTGAGGTGCCCAGGCCGCGAGGGCAGTCATGCCGTGCCAAACAAGGCCGACAGGGCCTCACCGGGGTCCGGGGCTCGCATGAACGCCTCACCCACCAGAAACGCATGGACACCGGCGGCACGCATGCGCTCGACATCGGCGCGCGACAGGATGCCGCTTTCCGTCACCAGCAGGCGGTCCGATGGGACGTCAGGCAGCATGCCCAGTGTGGTGTCCAGCGACACGTCGAAAGTGCGGAGGTTGCGGTTGTTGATGCCGACGAGGGGCGTCTTGAGTTTCAAGGCTCGCTGCAGTTCGGTTCGGTCGTGCACCTCGACCAGCACAGCCATGTTCAGCCCAAGGGCCACCGCCTCCAGGTCAGCCATCTGGGCGTCGTCCAGACAAGCTGCAATCAACAGAATGCAATCGGCCCCCATGGCCCGGGCCTCATAGATCTGGTAGGCGTCGATCATGAAGTCCTTGCGCAGCACCGGCAGGTCGCAGGAGGCACGCGCCTGTTTGAGGTAGTCGGGGCTGCCCTGAAAGTACGAGCGATCAGTCAGTACCGATAGACAGGCGGCACCATGCTCGGCATAGCTCTGGGCGATGTCGGCCGGGATGAAGTCCTCGCGGATCACGCCCTTGGATGGACTGGCTTTCTTGATCTCGGCAATGATGCCGGGTTGCCCGGCCGAGATACGCCGACGCAGAGCCCCCAGGAAATCCCGGGTCAGCAAGCGGGATTCGGCGTCCTGCCGCATGGCGAACAGCGGTGTTCGGGACTGGGCCTGCAGGATTTCCTCGCGCTTGGTGGCCACGATTTTTTGCAGAATGTCGCTCATCGGAGGCTTTCAGTGTATTAAACAGACGGCCGTTCAGGCAGCCAGCTGGTGGGCCGTGGTGATGAACTGTTCCAGCTTGGCTTTGGCAGCGCCCGAACTCAGTGCCTGATCGGCCAGCCGGATGCCGGCAGCCATCGAATCGGCCACATTCGCGGCATATAGGGCCACCCCGGCGTTCAGCGCCACGATGTCACGGGCCGGACCGGGCTGGTTGTCGAGCACCGCCAGCAGCATGGCCCGCGACTCGTCGGGCGTATCGACCTTCAGGGCCCGATTGCTGGCCATGGTCAGGCCGAAGTCTTCAGGGTGAATCTCGTATTCGGTGATTTCGCCGTGGCGCAGTTCACCGACCAGGGTACCGGCACCCAGACTGACTTCGTCCATGCCGTCCTTGCCGTAAACCACCACGGCATGCTCTGCTCCCAGGCGTTGCAACGCCCGGACCTGAATACCCACCAGGTCGGGGTGGAACACACCCATCAGGATGTTGGGCGCGTCAGCCGGGTTGGTCAGCGGCCCCAGGATGTTGAAGAGCGTCTTGATGCCGAGTTCCTTGCGCACCGGCGCCACGTTCTTCATCGCGGGATGGTGGTTGGGCGCGAACATGAAGCCGATCCCCGTCTGCTCGATGCAGGCCGCGATCTGTTCAGGCTTGAGCTGAATGTTGACGCCCAGACTTTCGAGCACATCGGCGCTGCCGGACTTGCTGGAGACACTGCGCCCCCCGTGCTTGCTGACCTTGGCGCCAGCGGCGGCAGCCACGAAGATCGAACAGGTGGAGATATTGAAGGTGTGTGAGCCATCACCGCCTGTCCCCACGATATCGACCAGGTGGGTCCGGTCAGTCACCGGGACTTTGGTGGAGAACTCCCGCATCACCTGCGCGGCGGCGGTGATCTCGCCTATGGTTTCCTTTTTGACCCGCAGCCCGGTGATGAGGGCGGCCATCATCACCGGCGACATTTCGCCGCTCATGATGAGGCGCATCAGGTGCAGCATCTCGTCATGAAAGATTTCGCGGTGTTCGATGGTGCGTTGCAGTGCTTCCTGCGGGGTGATCTTGTGGGTGTGGGGCATGGGCTGGGCTCCGGGGATCAGCGGTAAAGGGCTTGGGCTGGCGCTTCGGCCAACGCAAGCGTCGCGTCATGGGGCTGGCTGAAAAAACGCCGGATGGTCGCGATGGCATGGTCGACACCGTCGGCACTCACATCCAGATGGGTGACGAAACGCAAGCCGATCATCCCGGTGGCGAGCACGCCGTGGATTTTCAGAAAATCGAGCAAGGCGGGGCCACGCCCCTCGGCCACATCAACAAACACGATATTGGTCTCGGCCGATTTCACGGTCAGGCCATCGATGCCGCGCAGACCGTCGGCCAGGCGACGTGCCAGGGCATGGTCGTCCGCCAGGCGATCGACGTGGTGGTCCAAGGCATGCAGGGCGGCGGCGGCCAGCAAACCGGACTGGCGCAGTCCGCCACCGGCCATCTTGCGGATGCGGCGAGCGCGTTCGATGAGTGAACGACTGCCACAGAGGGCAGAGCCCACCGGCGCGCCCAGGCCCTTGCTGAAGCAGACCGAGAGGCTGTCGAACCGGTCAGCGATTTCTCGCAGCCGGCTGAGGCCCCCCTGCCCTGGCGCCGCCGAGGCCACCGCTGCGTTGAACACGCGGGCGCCGTCCAGGTGCGTGGCCAGGCCATGCCTGCGGGCCAGCGCGGTGGTGTCAAGCAGGTAGTCGTCTTGCATGACGTGTCCGTTCCAGGTGTTTTCCAGGCACAGCAGCCGGGTGCGGGCGAAATGCGGGTCGTCGGGCTTGATGGCGGCTTCGATGTCGGCCAGGCTCATGCGGCCCGAAGCGTCCTGCAGCAAAGGCTGCGGCTGCACGCTGCCGAACACCGCCGCGCCACCGCCTTCATAGCGGTAGGTGTGCGCCAGCTGCCCGACGATATATTCGTCGCCCCGGCCGCAGTGGGCGAGGATGCCACACAGGTTGCTCTGGGTGCCCGAAGGCATGAACAACGCGGCTTCCTTGCCCGCCAGCGCAGCAATGCGCTCCTGCAGCTGGTTGACCGTCGGGTCGTCGCCAAACACGTCGTCGCCCAGCGGGGCCGCCATCATCGCCTCGCGCATGGCGGCGGTGGGGCGGGTGACGGTGTCACTACGGAGATCAACCACGGACATCAGGCAGCCCTCAGGAAGTTCTTGAGCATGGCATGGCCGTGCTCGGTGAGGATGGATTCGGGGTGAAACTGCACCCCTTCCACCGCCAGTTCACGGTGGCGTACGCCCATGATCTCGCCGTCGTCGGTCCAGGCGGTGACCTTCAGCACCTCAGGGCAGGTGGCGCGCTCGATGGCCAGCGAGTGGTATCGGTTGACCGTGAACTGCTGGGGCAGACCGGCAAACACCCCTTCCTGCGTGGTGGTGATGAGGCTGGTCTTGCCGGGCATGAGTTGCTGCGCGCGCACGATGGTGCCGCCGAAGGCGGCACCGATGCTCTGATGCCCCAGGCAAACACCCAGGATGGGCAATTGACCCGCAAAGTGGCGAATCGCCGCGATCGAGATGCCCGCTTCGGCTGGGGAGCAAGGCCCCGGCGAAATCACCAGCCGATCGGGTGCGCGCGCAGCAATCCCTTCCAGCGTGATCTCGTCGTTACGAAACACCTCCACGTCGGCACCCAGTTCACCGAAATACTGGACGATGTTGTAGGTGAACGAGTCGTAGTTGTCCACCATGAGAAGTTTGATGCGGCTCATTCCAGGCCCTCCTCGACCAGTTCGCTGGCGCGCAGCAGCGCGCGGGCCTTGTGTTCGGTTTCGCGCCATTCCATCTCGGGCACGGAATCGGCCACGACACCGGCCGCTGCCTGCACATAGAGCGTGCCATCCTTGACGATGGCGGTACGAATGGCAATGGCCAGATCCATGTCGCCGGCATAGCTGAGGTAGCCCACGGCGCCGCCATAGAGCCCGCGCTTGGACGGCTCCAGTTGGTCGATCAGCTCCATGGCGTGGACCTTGGGCGCACCCGTGAGCGTGCCCGCCGGGAAGGTGGCCTTGAGCACGTCCATGCTGGTCATGCCCGGCTTCAACAGGCCCTCGACGTTGCTCACGATATGCATGACATGGCTGTAGCGCTCGATGGCGAAGGCCTCGGTCACCTGCACAGAGCCGGTCTGCGCGATGCGGCCTATGTCGTTGCGCGCCAAGTCGATCAGCATGACATGCTCGGCGCGCTCTTTCGGGTCATTGACCAACTCCTGCTCGGCCGCCTTGTCCTTCTCGGGCGTGGCCCCGCGCGGGCGTGTGCCGGCAAGAGGACGGATGGTGACCTTCTCGCCGGCTTCCGTGTGCTCGTGCCGAACCAGGATTTCAGGCGACGCCCCCACCACCTGGAAATCGCCAAAGTGGTAGTAGTACATATATGGGCTGGGGTTGAGCGAGCGCAGCGCCCGGTACAGGTTCAACGGCGACGCCTGGTAACGCTTGCTGATGCGCTGACCCACCTGCACCTGCATGAAGTCGCCGGCGGCGATCAGCTCCTTGGCCCGATCCACGGCAGCCAGGAAATCGCTCTTGGGGAATTCACGCTGCTCGGCGTGGGGCTCGCCGGATTTCACCACCGGCGCACTCACCGAGTACTTGAGCTGGTCCTTGAGTTCGCGCAGTCGCTTCTTGGCCTGGCCATAGGCCTCAGGCTGGGCCGGGTCGGCGTAGACGATGAGGTACAGCTTGCCCGACAGGTTGTCGATCACGGCCAGCTCTTCGGTCTGAAGCAGCAGGATGTCGGGGCAGCCCAGCGTGTCAGGCGGGCAGGTGGCCTCCAGCTTTTTTTCGATGTGGCGCACCGTGTCGTAGCCAAAGTAACCGGCCAGCCCGCCACAGAAACGCGGCAGGCCGGGACGCAGGGCCACCTTGAAGCGCTGCTGATACGCCTCGATGAAGTCCAGCGGGTTGCCCTGATGGGTTTCGACCACGACACCGTCGCGCACGACGTCGGTTGTCGCCTCGGCCCCAAAACCCGTGGTGCGCAACAGCATGCGCGCCGGCAGGCCGATGAAGCTGTAGCGCCCAAAGCGCTCGCCGCCCACCACGGACTCCAGCAAGAAGCTGTGGCGCCCCCCGTCTTTGCTGTGGGCCAGCTTCAGGTACAGGGACAGCGGGGTTTCGAGGTCCGCAAACGCCTCGACCATGAGCGGAATGCGGTTGTAGCCTTGGCCGGCCAGGCTTTTGAATTCGAGTTCAGTGATCACATGAGCCTCCTGCAGCCCATCGCTCCTGAGTGGAGCATTCATTCCAGATTTGCTCCCGGATGATGGGGGAGCGCGAGGCGAGGGTCCAGCCCGTCGCGAAGGGGAGTCAACGTACAGCCGCTGGCTTGCGCCAGGGCCAAGCCCCCCGACCCCATTGCGTGGTCAGGCAGGCGTTGAGCGTACCGGTTGGAATGAACATGCAAACAGTGTAGCAAAGCTGTGAGCACCTATGATGGCGGGTTGACCTTTGCTTGGCTGCTGTGAACGATTCAGACACTCCCCTCCGCCGCCCCGACGCCACACCGTCGGCAGGCATCTACCTGCGCGACGCCTGGCGACAACCCGTGCTCAGCGTCCGTGGTGCGCGCACCCACAACCTCAAAAACATCGACCTCGACATCCCCAAGCACGCACTGGTGGTGATCACCGGGCTGAGCGGTTCGGGCAAGTCCAGCCTGGCGTTTGACACCCTCTACGCTGAGGGGCAGCGGCGCTATGTGGAGAGCCTAAGCGCTTACGCGCGACAATTTTTGCAGTTGATGGACAAGCCCGACGTGGACCTGATCGAAGGTCTGTCACCGGCCATCAGCATCGAACAGAAAGCGACCAGTCACAACCCGCGCTCCACTGTGGGCACGGTGACTGAAATCCACGACTACCTGCGCCTGCTGTTTGCCCGAGCCGGCACACCGCATTGCCCGGAGCACGATCTGCCTCTGCAAGCCCAAACCGTGAGCCAGATGGTAGACCACGTGCTGGCGCTGCCGGAAGACACCAAGCTGATGGTGCTGGCCCCGATTGCGCGCGACCGCAAGGGTGAATTCGCTGACACCCTGGCCGAACTGCAAGCGCAGGGCTACGTCCGGTTCCGACTCAATGGGCAAGTGCTGGAAGCCGCCGACATGCCCGTGCTGAACAAACAGGAAAAGCACGATCTGGATGTGGTGGTGGACCGGCTGAAAGTCAGAATAGATGCGCAGCAGCGCCTGGCCGAAAGTTTCGAGGCGGCATTGCGGCTGGCCGATGGACGTGCCATCGCGCTGGACATGGAGACCGGGACCGAGCACCTGTTCAGCGCGCGGTTTGCCTGCCCGCTGTGCAGCTATGCGCTCAGTGAACTGGAGCCCAGGCTGTTCTCGTTCAACTCGCCGGTCGGTGCCTGCCCCACCTGCGACGGGCTGGGACACACCGACATCTTCGATCCGGCGCGCGTGGTCGCTTTTCCTTCGCTGAGCCTGGCCAGTGGGGCGATCAAGGGCTGGGACCGGCGCAACGGCTACTACTTTGCCATGATCGAAAGCCTGGCCACCCACTACGGCTTTGACGCGGAAACCCCCTGGGAGCAACTGCCTGATGCGGTGCAGCAGGTGCTGCTGTACGGGTCCGGCAACGAAGCGATTGCCTTCAGCTACGTGATGGATACCGGCGCCTCGGCAGGCAAGCGCATCATCAAAAGCCATCCGTTTGAAGGCATCGTGAGAAATTTCGAGCGCCGCTACCGCGAAACCGACAGCGCGACCGTGCGTGAGGAACTGGCCCGTTATCGCGCCACCCACCCATGCCCGAGCTGCCATGGCACCCGGTTGCGCAAGGAAGCCCGGCATGTGTTTGTGGGCACCGGCCCCCAGCGGCGTGCCATCTTTGACATCGGCCGTATCACCCTGGCTCAGGCGCAAGCCTATTTCCAGTCCCTGCAGCTCACTGGCGCCAAAGCCGAGATCGCTGACAAGGTGGTGCGCGAAATCGCCTCGCGCCTGAAATTTCTCAATGACGTGGGCCTCAGCTACCTGAGTCTGGACCGCAGTGCGGAAACCCTGAGCGGTGGAGAAGCGCAGCGTATCCGGCTGGCGTCACAGATCGGCTCCGGCCTCACGGGGGTGATGTACGTGCTGGATGAACCCAGTATCGGCTTGCACCAGCGCGACAACGATCGCCTGATCGGCACCCTCAAGCACCTGCGCGACCTGGGCAACAGCGTGCTGGTCGTGGAGCACGATGAAGACATGATCCGCGCTGCCGACCATGTGATCGATATGGGACCCGGCGCTGGAGAACACGGTGGGCGGGTGATGGCACAGGGTACACCGGCCGCCGTGATGGCCGACCCCCATTCACTGACCGGGCAATACCTCAGCGGCACCCGGACCATCGGGGTGCCTACACGACGCACGCCGTGGCTGCCGGAAAAGGCGCCAGCACCGGCAATCCCGGCCAGAAAAGGGGCCAAACCCAGCATCTGGCCAGGCAAAAAGGGACCCGCACCCAGCGCCAGCGGCCTGCAAACCCTGCGCGTGATGGGCGCCCGGGGCCACAGCCTGCAACAGGTGACCGTCGACTTTCCAGTCGGCCTCTTCACCTGCGTGACCGGTGTGAGCGGCTCGGGCAAGTCGACCCTGGTGAACGACACGCTGTACCGGGCCGTGGCACGACACTTGTACCGCAGCCACGACGAGCCCGAACCCCATGAGGCCATTGAAGGACTGGAACACTTTGACAAGGTCATCAACGTGGACCAAAGCCCGATCGGCCGCACCCCCCGCAGCAACCCGGCTACCTACACCGGGCTGTTCACCGGCATCCGGGAATTGATGGCCGAGGTTCCCGCCGCCCGCGAACGCGGCTACGGCCCGGGGCGGTTCAGCTTCAACGTCTCATCGTCGTCGGGTGGCGGGCGTTGCGAAGCTTGCCAAGGCGATGGCGTGGTCAAGGTCGAGATGCACTTTCTGCCCGACGTGTACGTGCCCTGTGACGTATGCCACGGCCAGCGCTACAACCGCGAAACGCTGGAGGTGCTGTACAAGGGCAAAAACATCGCTCAAATTCTGGACATGACGGTGGAGCAGGCGCACGCCTTCTTCCACGCCGTGCCCACCCTGCAGCGCAAGCTGCAGACCCTGCTGGACGTCGGCCTGAGCTACATCCGCCTGGGGCAAAGCGCCACCACGCTGTCGGGAGGCGAGGCCCAACGGGTAAAACTGGCCCAGGAGTTGAGCAAGCGCGATACCGGGCGCACGCTCTACATTCTCGACGAACCGACCACCGGCCTGCACTTTGGCGACATCGAGCTGCTGCTGAAGGTGCTGCACCAGTTGCGCGACGCAGGCAACACCATCGTGGTGATTGAACACAACCTCGATGTGATCAAGACCGCCGACTGGATCATCGACATGGGCCCGGAGGGCGGGTCAGGCGGAGGACAAGTGGTGGCTTGTGGCACGCCCGAGCAAGTGGCGCAACACCCGGATAGCCACACGGGGCGCTATCTGCGGCGGTATTTGAACCGAGTCACAAACCGGCCAGACTCTCTATCGCATCAATGACCATGCTGGTGCCCACCGCGATCATCAGGATGTCGGCCGCCACCCGGACATATTGGTAACCGGCGGGCGGGGGGCCCAGCCGACGCTCCAGATCACGTGGCAGAGGATAAACGACCACCCCACGGGGCAGAGGTTGGCCGATTTGCCAGGCCTTCGCCTGACCCGGAGGCAGACAACCGTTGTTCTTCTTGGCCAGCCCGGGCGGGCACTGGCCTGCCCGAGGGCCAGTGGCATAGTACTCGCGGACGGCACGGCGCTGCTCGTCACCAAAACGGATGTTTACATGACCGGACGGGCCACGAATCTCCACCGAACCGGAAACCCCGGGCAACAGCCGATCGGGCGGGTTGGCCCAGACCGCGCCATGGAGCCCCAGGGCCGAGACCCCCGCCACCACCAAGGGGGACACCCAATTGAATCGCAGACTCATGGCAGCTCCTTGCTAGACATGCAGGCATGCTAGCAGCCGGGAGGGGGGCACAGACGGCCAAGGTGTAAGGAAAGGCAACCTGCTGGCTTTCGCAGCCCGCCGAAAAATCGACCACAATGGCAGCACAGCCTTCCTGAAACGACCTATTGCGCGATACCCACCATGAGCTCTTTCGACTTTGACTTCTTTGTGATCGGCGGCGGCAGCGGCGGCGTCCGTGCGGCACGCATGGCAGCGCAACGCGGCGTGCGCGTCGCTCTGGCCGAAGCCCTGGGCACCGATGGCCTGGGCGGCACCTGCGTCAACGTGGGCTGCATCCCGAAAAAGCTTTACAGCTACGCCGCCCACTACGCCGAGGCGTTCGAGGAGTCTCGGGGCTACGGCTGGGAAGGGGCCGCACCCAGCCTCAACTGGGCCACGCTCAAGGCCAACCGCGCCAAGGAAATTGCCCGGCTCAATGGCGTTTACGGCAACCTGCTGCGGGGCTCGGGGGTGACCGTGATCAACGGCTTCGCGCAGCTGCAAGACCCGCACATGGTGCGCGTGGCCACGCTGAACGCCGACGGCTCGCCCGGCCACCAGACACTCACGGCCCGCCACATCCTGATTGCCACCGGCGGCACGCCGCATGTGCCCCACTTCCAGGGGCGTGAGCACGTCATCACCTCCAACGAGGTGTTTGATCTCGAACCCTTCCCCAAGCGGCTGCTGGTGGTGGGAGGCGGCTACATCGCCTGCGAATTCGCGTCCATCTTCAACGGTCTGGGCGCTCAGGTCACGCAACTGTATCGGGGTGAGCAGATCCTGCGCGGTTTCGACGATGAAATCCGCCACTTCCTGGCCGGCGAAATGCGCAAGCACGGCGTCGACCTGCGGCTGAATGCCGGGGTGGTGAGCATCGAGCGCGAGGCCGATGGCCTGCACGTGCTGCTGGAAGACGGCAACCGCCTGGTGGTGGACGCCGCCCTGTATGCCACCGGGCGCGTGCCCAACGTGGCCGATCTGGGGCTGGAAGCGGTGGGCGTGGTGCAGAGCGCACAAGGGGCCATCGTGGTGGATGAGCATTACCGCACCAACGTGCCCAACATCCATGCCTTGGGCGACGTGACCGCACGCGTGCAACTCACCCCCGTGGCCCTGGGCGAAGCCATGAAACTGGTCGACCACCTGTTCGGGCCGGCCACTGGCAAGCCGCCGCGCGACATGCACTACGACCTCATTCCCACCGCCGTGTTCACCCACCCCAACATTGGCACGGTGGGGCTCACCGAGGCACAGGCCCGCGAACAGTTTGGCCAGATCCAGGTGTTCCGTTCGGAATTCCGCGCCCTGAAACACACCTTGAGCGGCAGCCAGGAACGCACCCTGATGAAGCTGCTGGTCGATGCAACCACCGACCGCGTGGTCGGCCTGCACATGGTGGGCGCAGAGGCCGGTGAAATCGTCCAGGGCTTCGCCGTGGCCATGAAAGCGGGCGCCACCAAGGCGGTATTTGACAGCACCATAGGCATCCACCCCACCGCTGCTGAAGAGTTCGTCACCATGCGCGAGCCGGCGCGATAAAAGCATGCACACCAGCCCCGAATTGACTTCACCCCGCCGCTTTGACGACCCCGCCGCCGCCCTGGCCCATGTCCAGAGGCTGTACCAGCGTGCCGTGGACGACCTGCGGCAGGCCATGCAGCGCTTTGTCCAGTCGCCCCCGCCCGCCGCCGGCGAACCGGTTCAACGGGTCCGAGCCTGCTACCCGTTTGTTCGCTTGCAGCTGCACAGCGCCCGGCGTCTGCCGGCCTCGGCCCCGCACGCCCGCCTGAGCTATGGCTTCGTCGCCGGGCCAGGCCGTTTCGAAACCACGCTGACCCGGCCCGACCTGTTTGCCAGCTATTACCTGGAACAGTTTCGGCTGCTGCTGGACAACCACGGCGGCGAGCTTGAAGTCGGTATCAGCCAGCAGCCGATCCCGGTGCACTTTGCTTACGCCGAGCACGACCATGTGGAGGGCGAACTGACAGCAGCGCACCGCGCCCAGCTGCGCGACGTGTTCGACCTGCCCGACCTGACGGTGATGGACGATGGCATTGCCAACGGCACCTTTGAAGCGGGCCCCGAGGAACCGCAGCCGCTTTCACTCTTCACTGCCCCGCGCGTGGACTATTCCCTGCAGCGGTTGCGCCACTACAGCGGCACGGCCCCAGCCTGGTTCCAGAACTTCGTGCTGTTCACCAACTACCAGTTCTACATCGACGAATTCATCCGCCTTGGCCACGCCGAAATGGCGCGTGCCGACAGCGAATACATTGCCTTTGTCGAGCCTGGCAATGTGGTCACCCTGCGCCAGGGCCTGGGCGCTGGCGACCTGCAGGCACTGCAGCCGTTGTGGAACGGCGAGCCGGGCATCGAGCCTGCCCGCCTGCCACAGATGCCTGCCTACCATCTGCTGCGTGCCGACCGCAGCGGCATCACCATGGTCAACATTGGCGTCGGACCTAGCAATGCCAAGACCATCACCGACCACATCGCCGTGCTGCGACCGCACGCCTGGCTCATGCTGGGCCATTGTGCCGGCTTGCGCAACAGCCAGCAGCTGGGCGATTACGTGCTCGCCCACGCCTATGTGCGCGACGACCATGTGCTGGACGAGGAACTCCCCCTTTGGGTGCCGATACCGGCGCTGGCCGAAATCCAGCTGGCGCTTGAAGGCGCGGTTGCTGACGTCACGAAACTCAAACCCGGCGCGCTCAAGCGCATCATGCGCACCGGCACCGTGGCCAGCACCGACAACCGCAACTGGGAGCTGCTGCCCAGCCAGCATGTCCTGACCACTCCACAGCGGCGCTTCAGCCAGAGCCGTGCGGTGGCGCTGGACATGGAAAGTGCCACCATTGCCGCCAACGGCTTCCGTTTCCGCGTGCCCTATGGCACCCTGCTGTGCGTGAGCGACAAACCGCTGCATGGCGAGATCAAGCTGCCCGGCATGGCCAACGCCTTCTACCGCGAACGGGTGGATCAGCACCTGCGCATCGGCATACGGGCCGTGGAGCGCTTGCGTGAAGGCGGCGTCGACCAGCTGCACAGCCGCAAGCTGCGCAGCTTTGCCGAGGTGGCTTTTCAGTAGACTGGCCGCGTCAAAGGGCGTGCGCCATCGGTTCGCCCATGCGGATGGCACGTGCCGGTGCCCAGTCGGGGTTGAACCGCAGCAGGTCTTTCGGGAACAGCATCACCACGGTCGAACCGAGCAGGAAACGACCCATTTCCTCGCCAGCGCGCAGCTCGATGGCCTGGCCCTCGTAACGCCATTGCCGCACCTCACCAGGCCGTGGCGGATTGACCACCCCGTGCCAGACGGTGGCCATGCTGCCCACAATGGTGGCCCCGACCAGCACCAGCACAAAGTCGAACGAGCGACCCTGCAGCTTGCCTTCAAACACACAGACCACGCGCTCGTTGCGGGCAAAAAGCCCAGGCACCCCACGGGCAGTGGTCGGGTTGACCGAAAACAGCGGGCCGGGCACGTGAATCATGCGCTTCAAGCGGCCTCGGCAGGGCATGTGGATGCGATGGTAGTCGCGCGGGCTCAGGTAGAGCGTGGCAAAAACACCGTCCTCAAAGGGCGCCGCCAGTGCCGCATCCCCACCGAGCAGTGCGGTGGTGCTGTAGTGGTGTCCCTTGGCCTGAAAAATCTGGTCGCGGGCAATGGGGCCGAACTGGCTGATGGCGCCGTCCACCGGGCAGAGAAAGTCGGCATCCGCCAGTGGTCGGGCCCCGGGTTTCAGCGCCCGGGTGAAAAAGTCGTTGAAGGTGGCGTAGCGGGTGATGTCGGGTTCCGCCGCCTCGTCCATGTTGACACCATAGCGCGCCACGAATCGGCGGATGGCGGCATGCGTCAGCGCACCCAGTGGCCGGCGTGCCAGCGCCCCCGCCATGGCCGTGAGCATCTGCTTGGGCATCAGGTATTGGGGCAGCACAGCCAGGCGATCAGACACGGGCATTCCTTGCAAGCAAAGTGGGGCATTTTAGTGGCTCCCGCGGACACACCGTTTCCCCTCACAATGGAGGCCATGACCCCTTTGTTCCAAGCCAGCCACCTGAGCAAACGCTACGGCAACCAGACGGTGGTGGACGATATGTCCTTTCGCATCGCGCCCGGGGAGTGCCTGGGGCTGATCGGCCCCAACGGCGCCGGCAAAACCACGACCATCCGCATGTGCCTGGGGCTGACCGTGCCGGACACTGGACAGGTCACCGCGCTGGGCCTGCCCATGCCGGCCGAGGCGCAAGCCATCAAGGCCCAGCTGGGGGTGGTCAGCCAGTTTGACACGCTGGACCCGGACTTCACCTGTGCCGAAAACCTGCTGGTGTTCGGCCGTTACTTTGGTCTGCGCAAAGCCACCCTGCTGCAGCGTATCCCCGCTCTGCTGGCGTTTGCCGCGCTGACCCACAAGGCAGACGCCAAACCCGGCGAGCTGTCGGGCGGAATGCGGCGGCGCCTGTCACTGGCCCGCGCGCTGGTGAATGACCCGCAGCTTCTGCTGCTCGACGAACCCACCACAGGCCTGGACCCCCAGGCTCGCCACCTGATGTGGGAGCGTCTGCAGCAGCTCTTGAAACAGGGCAAGAGCATCCTGCTGACCACCCATTTCATGGACGAAGCCGAACGCCTGTGCCACCGGCTGTTGGTCATTGACCATGGCCGCAAAATCGCCGAAGGCCCCCCGCGTGCGCTGATCGCCGAACACCTGGAGCCGGACGTGGTCGAAGTCTATGGCGGCAGCGGACAGGAAGCGAGTGACCTTGCCCAATCGCCCCTGGCCCAGCTGGCCAGCCGTGTCGAAGTCAGCGGCGAAACGGCGTTCTTCTACACCCGCCACGCCGCCCCGCTGCTGGCCGAACTGGCCCAACATCACCACCTGCGCAGCCTGCACCGCCCGGCCAACCTCGAGGACCTGTTCCTCAAACTCACCGGGCGGCAGATCCGCGCTGAAGGCTGATTCATGACTGCATCCACCGCTCAAACCGCATCGTCACCCCGTCACTGGCGCGCACCTCAACTGTCCAGTCGCTTCTGGCCCGTGTTTCTGCGCAACCTGCTGGTCTGGCGCAAGCTGGCCGTGCCCAGTCTGGTGGGCAATATCGCGGAACCACTGATCTGGCTGGTGGCGTTTGGCTACGGCATGGGCGCCCTGGTCGGCCAGGTCAGCCTGACCGGCCCGGACGGCCTGCCTCTGGTGGTGCCCTACATCCTGTTTCTGGCCAGTGGCAGCATCTGCATGAGCGCCATGAACGCAGCCACGTTTGAGGCGCTGTATTCCTCGTTCTCGCGCATGCATGTGCAAAAGACTTGGGACGGCATCATGAACGCGCCGGTCACGCTGGACGACGTGCTGCTGGCGGAAATGCTCTGGGCCGCGTTCAAGGCGCTGTTCACCGCGACCGCCATTCTGGGCGTGATGCTGGCGCTGGGCATCAGTCATAGCCCCAAATTGCTGGTGGCCTGGCCGGTGCTGCTACTCACGGGCATCACTTTCAGCTGCATCGCGCTGATCTTCAATGCCTTGGCCAAAGGCTACGACTTTTTCACTTACTACTTCACGCTGTTTCTGACGCCGATGATGTTCCTGAGCGGGGTGTTCTTCCCGCGCGAGCAGCTGCCGGATGTGGTGCTGTGGCTCTCCAACCTGCTGCCGTTGACGCATGCGGTGGAACTGGTGCGACCCCTGTTCATGGATCAGTGGCCCAGCCAGGCCGCTTTGCACCTGGGGGTGCTGGTGGGCTATGCGGTGGTCGCCTTCTGGATCGCGCTGGCGCTGACGCGCCGCCGCTTTGCCAGCTAAGCGCTGGCCTGGGTAGCCGACCTCGACTGCATGCGACTCAAGACCTCGTCGAAGGCTGGCCGTTGTATCGGCTTGCTGAGGTAGGTATCCATGCCGGCCTCAAGGCAGCGTTGTTCGTCGGCCGCCATGGCGTTGGCTGTCAAGGCAACGATGTAAATGGGCATGCGGCCGGTTGAAGCCTCCCATTCACGTATGGCACGGGTGGCTTCCAGGCCATCCATCACCGGCATTTGCATGTCCATCAGAACGCCGTCAAAGGCCTGCTCCTTGACTTTGGCCAGGGCCTCGGCACCGTCGCAGGCCATGTCCACCCGATGACCGGCGCGCTCCAGCAGCTTGCTGACGAGCAGTCGGTTGGTGGGTACATCGTCCACCACCAGCAGGTGCAGGGAACGCTCAGGCAAGGGGCACCAGGCATCGGCCAAGGCATCAGAAGCGGATGCAGCCGGGGCAGCCACGCGGGGCAAGGCCAGCTCAAACCAGAACTCACTGCCCTGGCCAGGCACACTGCGCACATCCATCTGCCCGCCCATCAGGCTGACCAACTGACGGGATATGGTCAGGCCCAGCCCTGTCCCACCATAAGTGCGGCTGGTGGATTCGTCGGCTTGCGAAAAAGCATCGAACACATGTTCCAGCTTCTCGGGCGGAATGCCGATGCCCGTGTCCTGAACGGAAAAACGCACATGCACCTGCGATGGATGCCCGACCTCGCCTTCAGGCTGGGGCAGGCTCAAACCCAGGGTGACCCGACCCGCTGGTGTGAACTTGATGGCGTTACCGGTCAGGTTGTACAAAACCTGCCTGAGCCGCAAACGATCCACCATCACCACCGGTGCCTGATCGGGCAAGACCACCTCAAGCGTCAGACCCTTGAGTTGCGCCGTGGGTCGCATGGCACTGGCCACCCCGTCCACCAGTTCTGCAATAGACAGGGGCTCGGGTGTGAGTTCGACACGTCCTGCTTCGATCTTGGAAAAATTCAGAATGTCGTTGACGATTTGAAGCAAATGGCGCGCCGAGTCCAGTGCTACCGTGAGATGCTCCCGTACCGGGGCTTCGTGGCTGTCCTCAAGGGCAAGTTCTGTCAAGCCGATCACGCCATGGATGGGGGTCCGGATTTCATGGCTCATGTTGGCCAGAAAATGACCTTTAGCCACGTTAGCCGCCTCGGCCTTGTGACGCAAACTTTCGGCGTTTTCGTACTGATCACATGCCTGGCACGCCATGGCCAGGCGCTGCATGATCGGCTCCAGTGCGTGCAGCACCTCGTCCACCAGAGGGGAGCGCTCGCGGGTGATCAGGGCTCGGCCAAACCCCGGTAAGGCGAAGACGTGCAGCCGCAAACCTTCGGGTGCTGTTTGCACCGCGAAGCGGCATTCTGGTCCGACACTGGCCAGTGCACCTATCCAGCCCGGCTGGTCTGACCAACCTGCCGCTTCGCGCAAGGGGTAGGCAAACACATGGGTGGGCGTCATGCCACATTCGCCGCGCCAGACGTGGGCCGACCTGCAGCCCAGGAGTTTGAGCGCCGGCGTAAAAAAGCGCCTGAGCATGACCGGCAGTCGCAGATCCTGACCCACCACCAGCGCCAGCTCGTACTGCAGCGCAATCAAGGCGAGTTTGGACGCGGACAGCGTAGGCATTTCAAGCCTGTGGCAGTCCGGCCAGCACCATGGTCTTGTTGTAAAACTCCAGGCAGTAGTCGCCACCGTTGGCCACTTCGCCTAAAGTGAGGGCGCCGACCACGGGACGACCACCGATCGCGGACTGGACCGCTTGCAGTTCTTCATCGAACCGGCTCTGGAGGAACAGCACGCGGCTGATGCAGTCGACCATGAAGACCGGGCCGGCGTCAGCCTGCACCCGGCTCGCCCCCTGGGCAGCCGCCGCAATCAGCTGGTCGGCCTGGCCCTTGAGCAGGTAAACGACAGAATTCACAGGCACTTCACCCACACAAATCAGGGCGCTGCCGTCGGTGCTGATGGGGTCGCGCACCACCAGGGTGTGGTCGACCTTCTCCATGCCGAAGGGGTAGCCTTTGGCAATATCGAAGAAGTTGTCGTCCCGGAAGGACTGCCCGCTGTCCGCCTCGACCTTGCTGCGGTACACCTGAAACGCCGGCTGAAAATCCAGTGACTGCACCACATTGCCTTGGGACTGCGTCACCACAAACGTGGCCGGAGAATGGCTGCCAGCCATGATCCACCCCCAGAGAGACAGGCTGCCTCATGCAGACCAGCTGGGCATGATCCTGCAGCATGCCCCGGTTGGAAAACAGACACGGTTTCTTGATAAAACTGAGGCTACCGGCCCCACCCCCAAAATAGGCGATGTCGGCCCCCATGACGTCATACAGGCCGTCCAGGAAGGCCGCAATCCGCGACGACAGCCCGTCCACCCAAACCATCAGGCTGGTCGATTCCATGGCATCACTCAGCGCCGCACCCACCTGTTCTGTGAAGTCCACCCCGGAGTCAGACAATCCGGCCACATGCCGTACCTGAATGACCTCGGGCCAGCCCAGCACCAGATAGCCTTGCTCATGGTGCCGCTGATCATGGATGAGCTGGGTGAACACGCCGCCCGCCACCGTGACCGGCAAGGACTGCAGCCAGGGGTCGAACACCATGGGGTCGCAACCATTGCCATCCCCGGCCAGGACGATGAGCGACTGTGCGCCGCTGTCCAGCGCCTGCTGCGTCAGCTTCTGCAGATCGCTCAGTCCGGCTCCGGTCGTGAAATGAATGGTGATGAGATCGGGGTTCATGCGGGCTCCAGCTGCTTCATCCCCAGCCGGTCCAGCGCCTGGGCCAGGTGTTGCACGCTACGGTCCACGTGGTGGAGTTTCTCCAGCCCAAAAAGACCGACGCGGAAGGTGCTGAAACCGGCCGGCTCGTCGCACTGCAAGGGCACACCTGCGGCGGTTTGCAGTCCCAGCGCCAGGAATTTCTTGCTGTTCTGGATCTCCGGGTCGCGGGTGTAGCTGACCACCACGCCGGGGGCCTGGAAGCCCTCGGCAGCCACACTCTTGATGCCCCGGCTCTCGAACAGCGCACGCACCTGTCGGCCGAGTTCGATCTGCTCCTGCCGAACCTTGTCAAAGCCATAAGCACGGGTTTCCAGCATCACCTCGCGCAAACGGGCCAGGGCGTCGGTGGGCATGGTGGTGTGGTAGGTGTGCCCGCCGTTTTCGTATGCCTCCATGACCTGCAGCCATTTCTTCAGGTCGCAGGCAAAGCTGGTGCTGGTGGTGTGGTCGATGGCGGCGCGGGCCCGCTGGCTGAGCATCACCATGGCGCAGGCGGGGGAGCCACTCCAGCCCTTCTGGGGTGCGCTCACCAGCACATCGACCCCAGTGGCACGCATGTCGACCCACATGGCACCGGAGGCAATGCAGTCCAGGACGAACAGCCCACCCACCTCGTGGGTGGCATCGGCCACCGCCTTGAGGTAGTCGTCGGGCAGGATCATGCCAGCCGAGGTTTCCACGTGCGGCGCAAACACGGCGGCCGGTCGCTCGCGGCGAATGGTGGCGATCACTTCATCGATCGGGCACGGCACCCAGGGGGATTCCGGGTCATCATTCACGCGGCGCGCCTTCAGCACAATCTCCTGCGCGGGGATCGAGCCCATCTCGAAAATCTGCGTCCACCGGTAACTGAACCAGCCATTGCGGATCACCAGCACTTTCTGGCGGTTCGCAAACTGGCGCGCCACGGCTTCCATGCCAAATGTGCCGCTACCCGGCACCAGCACCGCCGAGCGGGCGCCGTAGACCTCTTTCAGAATGGCTGAAATCTCGGTCATCACACCCTGAAAGCGTTTGGACATGTGGTTGAGGGCACGGTCGGTGTAGACCACTGAAAACTCCAACAGTCCGTCGGGATCGATGTGGGGCAACAGGCCAGGCATGGGGACTCCTCTTTCTAGGTTGGATCGTGTCAGATTAGCACGGTCGACGCAAGGCTTCCACCGCCGCGCGAACCACCCCTTGAATACTGCCGGATTCGGCATAGCAGCGACGCAGATAGCTGGCGTGGTTTCCATCGCGCCCTGCTGCCCGCTCCACTTCATCCAGCGCTGCCGTGCCGTTGAGCGCTTCGGCGTGTGGCATCACCTTTCGCAGCGTAGCCAGAATATCTTCCCGGATGCTGATCTGTTCACGGGTTTTGGGGTTCACCATCATGCCGTCCAGGCCGAATCGGCATGCCTGAAATCGGTTGTAGGTGTAGACCAGATAGTCGTCTTCTTCAGGTGGCGGTTCATTGCGCTCAAGCAAATAGCGGCCAAGTGCCTGCAGATAGCAGGCCAGCGCTGCGGCCCGCTCAACAGTGAGCGGGGTGTCGCAAACGCGCAACTCGATCGTTCCGTACTCCGGCTTGGGGCGAATGTCCCAATAAAAGTCCTTCATGGACTTGACCACGCCCGTGCTTTCCATCTTCGTGAAGTAGACGTTGGCGAATTCATCCCAGCTCAGAACAAAAGGCGCTCGACCGCTCAGCGGGAAAGCAAAAACCGAGTTCAGCCGGGCCGAATCAAACAGGGTGTCGACGGCTTGCGAATAGGGCGATGAGGCCGACAAGGCGATGAAATGCGGGACATACCGGTTCAAGGCATGGAGCAAAAAAAGCGCTTCATCAGCCGTGCTGCAGCCCACATGCACATGCTGACCAAACACCGTGAACTGTTTCGCCAGATAGCCGTACAGACCCGAGAGCTGCTCGAACCGGGGCTTGCTGAAAATGCGTTGTTCAAACCAGCGCTGAAACGGGTGCGTACCACCGCCCGCCAGTTCGATGTTCAACCGATCGCCCGCCTGCACCAGGGTGTTGCGAATCTCACGGAGCTGCGCCAGCAGAGGGCCATGCTCGGTGTGCACACCGGTCGCGACCTCGATCATGCTTTGCGTCATCTCCGGGGTGACGATACCGGGAAAGGGTTCTCGCGCCAGCAGTTCCAGCAAGTCATCTGAACTGCTGGAGAGATCGTAGTCATAGGTATTGACGATCTGCAGTTCGAGCTCAACCCCCAGGGTCAGCGAATCAGACGCTTTGAAGGTTTCCAGTGGCATGGGTGTTCCTGCTCAGGTTTTCGGTGTTGCCGCTGCCGTGACGTGGGTTTCGTGGGCGGCCATCAGACTGCGCTGTGTCACCCAGGGACCTATCAGCTCCTGTATGGCCATCATGGCAGCCATGGCTGCAAAAGCCGCGACAGCCGGCTCAAAACCATATTGCCGGCTTTGCTCCAGCAGCAGAATGGCAAAAGCCGACATGGGCGTGAGCGCCAGTCCGGTCAGCCAGCCTTTTCGGGTCGTGATACCACTGAACTGGGCCACAGCCAGGTTGCAGACCACTTTGGACAGAACGCGCACGGCCAGCAACACGACTGCGATCCCGATGGTGGTCCATACGTGAGACCAGTCGATCAGAACGGCCACGTAGACAAACAGGAACATCCCCAACAGGTCGCCGACTGAACCGAAATCCCGCTGGGCCGGTGTGAGCTGGACGCGCCTTTCGCGAGCCACGATACCAAAGCTCAGTGCTGCCAGCAGTGGCGATACGCTCAAAGCGAAAGCGGTGGCGGTGAGCAACAAAACCGAGAGGGCAAAGAGGACCGTCGCGCTGTTGCTGCGCGTGTCAGGCGAGCGCACCAGCCAGGGTACGAGCACGCCCAGCGCCCCACCCAGCGAGACCGCAATCAGCAACGCATAGACACTGCTGACCCCAGCGGCCACCCAGTCACCCGACGTGCTCAGCAGCCAGTAACCCATGACCACCTTGACTAGCATCACCGCGACCAGGCAGTTGATGGCACACAGGTGCATGACACGTTCCGTCACCTGCCCGGCACCACGCAATTCGTTGGCCACCCGCATGATGCCCGCCGGTGAGGCCGAGACCGCCAGGGCGGCGATGATCAGGCGCACTTCCCAGGCCAGATCAAACCAGCCTGCAGCCCAGTACACCAGGGTGAAGGTCAGCAAGGATTCGACCAGCCCGACCAGCAGCACCCAGGGGTTGTGGCGGAACCATCGCAGATTGATCCGGTAACCCAGCTCGAATAACACCAGCGACAGCGCCACATTGGCGAGGAAGGAAAAACCAAACTGGTCCACATTCAGTCCGGGTTGACCCAGCA
>JAUVYR010000075.1 GCA_030602985.1 Burkholderiales bacterium | reverse complement strand
GATACCCACCGGGCCCTTGCAATCGATCAGTAGCGCCACCGTCCCGGTGAATGGTCAAGCCGTTGCCACGCTGGAAGCACCCAGCGACCTGTGGGAGCGGATGCGACGCGGATTTGCCATGCCGGACCTGGAGACCGACCTTGTTCGACAGCACGAACGCTGGCACGCCAACCGGCCCGATCACATCCAGCGAGTCGTTGAGCGCGGCAGCAAATATCTGTTTCACATCGTTGAAGAGGTGGAACGCCGCGGTCTGCCGCAGGAATTGGCGCTGGTGCCCTTCATTGAAAGTGCCTTCAATCCACAAGCCGTTTCACCCGCCCGCGCCGCTGGCTTGTGGCAATTCATGCCCATGACCGGGCGGTCTTTCGATCTCACACAGAACGCCTTTCGAGACGACCGGCGTGATGTGCTGGCATCAACCAACGCGGCCCTGGATTATCTGGAGCGACTCAACCGGATGTTTGATGGTGACTGGCAGCTGGCCCTGGCCGCCTACAACTGGGGCAATGGCAATGTGTCGCGCGCCATCCAGCGCAACCGTGCGGCAGGTCTCGGAACCCGCTATGTCGACCTGCGCATGCCTGATGAAACCCGGCATTACGTACCCAAATTGCAGGCGCTCAAGAATATCATCCTGAATCCGCAAGCGCACAACATCCGCCTGCCTGAACTGGGCAATCATCCGTTTTTCTACACGGTCACCCTGGATCGCGACATGGATGTCGCACTGATTGCCGAGCTGGCTGAGGTCAGCCTGGCCGATTTCCGGCTGCTCAACCCGTCGCACAACAAGCCGATGATCATGGCAGCCGCGACGCCGACGATTCTGCTGCCCTGGGACAATGCCTTGCTTTTTGAGGAACGGCTGCAGAGCCACCAGGGCCAGACAGCCAGCTGGACGGTCTGGCGGGTTCCCTCCAACATGACCACCGCTGAAGCCGCTCGTCAGCACAACCTCACGGAAAGCCAGCTGCGTGAGATCAACCGGATTCCACCACGCATGTCATTGCGCGCCGGCTCGACCCTGCTGGTCCCGCGCCAAGGCCGTCTGGATGCAGATGTCCCCAGGCACCTGGCCGACAACGGGCAAGTCTTGCTCGCACCCGTCGGTCCAGCCACCCGAGCCAGTCGTTACACCGTACAGTCTGGCGATACGCTCTCGGCGATTGCGCGACGGCATGGCGTGACCGTGGCGAACATCCAGCAATGGAACAATTTGCGGCCCAATCAACCCATTCGTGTCGGTCAGGTCTTGGTTTTGCAGCTGAGGGAACGCCCTGCGGCGGCGGCCAGTCCTTCTACCCAGACCAACCGGTCCGCCACCCCAACGCCTGCGACCAAACAAGCGACGAACCGAACTGCGGCCACGTCGACACCCGTCGCGAGAACAGCGCCCACGGCCCAGACCGCCCCGACATCGGGCAGCAAGGTCCCTGTCCAGCCCCAGTAATCCGCAGGTGAATGACCATAAAAAAAGGGAAGCCTGAGCTTCCCTTTTTTGATATGGAGCGGGAAACGAGGTTCGAACTCGCGACCTCAACCTTGGCAAGGTTGCGCTCTACCAGCTGAGCTATTCCCGCGTATCTGGCATTTGGAGGCGCGGGCCGGAGTCGAACCGACCTACTCGGATTTGCAATCCGGTGCATAACCGCTTTGCTACCGCGCCTTGAATCCGCACTCCGGACAAGCCGGATAAAAAAGGGAAGCCTGGGCTTCCCTTTAAGGATCTGGAGCGGGAAACGAGGTTCGAACTCGCGACCTCAACCTTGGCAAGGTTGCGCTCTACCAGCTGAGCTATTCCCGCATTTTCACATTTGCACCGTATTCAGCGCTTCGTCTGAAGCCATTATTCTATCCCGATTTGTCCCGCTGTGTCAAAGTCGATGCAAGTTTTTTCTCAATGCTTGATCGCCTCCGAGGTAGCCACGGCTGGCACCGCTGCGGCAGACGCCGTGGCCAGCTCCTCATCAGGCAGCGGCTCGGGCAGGCGCTCCAGCGCCAGTTCCAGCACACGATCAATCCATTTGACCGGGACGATCTCCAGACCGGCTTTCACGTTGTCCGGGATCTCAGCCAGATCCTTGACGTTTTCCTCAGGGATGATCACCGACTTGATGCCGCCCCGCAATGCGGCCAACAGCTTTTCCTTCAGTCCCCCAATCGCCGTGACTTCTCCGCGCAGGGTGATCTCGCCGGTCATCGCCACGTCCGCCCGCACCGGAATGCCGGTCAGCGCCGACACCATGGTCGTCGTCATGGCTGCACCGGCACTCGGGCCGTCCTTGGGCGTGGCGCCATCGGGCACGTGGATGTGGATGTCCTTCTTCTCGAACACCTCGTCCTTGATGCCCAGTGCACGGGCCCGGCTGCGCACCACGGTGCGTGCAGCCTCGACCGACTCCTTCATCACGTCGCCCAACTGGCCGGTGCGGATCACGTTGCCCTTGCCGGGCATCAGGGCCGACTCGATGGTGAGCAGGTCGCCCCCCACCTCGGTCCAGGCCAGCCCCACCACCTGACCCACCTGGTTCTGCGCCTCGGCACGCCCGTAGGTGAACTTGCGCACCCCCAGGAAGTCGCTCAGATTGTCGGCATTCACCACCACGGTGGGCGTGACCTTCTTGAGCAGGAGGCCCTTGACCACCTTGCGGCAGATCTTGGACAGCTCACGCTCCAGCGAACGCACGCCCGCCTCGCGGGTGTAGTAACGCACCACGTCGCGGACAGCATCTTCCGTGACCGTCAGCTCGCCCTCCTTGATGCCGTTGTTCTTCAACTGCTTGGGCAGCAGGTACTTCAGCGCGATGTTGGTCTTTTCGTCCTCGGTGTAACCGGAGAGGCGGATCACCTCCATGCGGTCCAGCAGCGCGGGCGGAATGTTCATGGAATTGGACGTGGCCACGAACATCACGTCCGACAGGTCGAAGTCCACCTCCACATAGTGGTCGGCAAAGGTGTGATTCTGCTCGGGGTCCAGCACCTCCAGCAGGGCAGACGACGGGTCGCCCCGGAAATCCATGCCCAGCTTGTCGATTTCGTCCAGCAGGAACAGCGGGTTCTTGGTGCCGACCTTGGTCAGGCTCTGCAGCACCTTGCCCGGCATGGCGCCGATGTAGGTGCGGCGGTGGCCGCGGATTTCGGCTTCGTCACGCATGCCGCCCAGGGCCATGCGCACGTACTTGCGCCCGGTGGCCTTGGCCACGGATTGGCCGAGCGAGGTCTTGCCCACCCCCGGTGGCCCGACCAGGCACAGGATGGGCGCCTTCACCTTGTCCACGCGCTGCTGCACCGCGAGGTACTCAAGAATGCGGTCCTTGACCTTTTCCAGACCGTAGTGGTCTTCGTTGAGCACGTCTTCCGCAAAGCCCAGATCGTGTTTGATCTTGGTCTTCTTGCTCCATGGCAAGCCGACCAGCGCATCGATGTAATTGCGCACCACGGTCGCTTCGGCGGACATCGGCGACATCAGCTTGAGCTTTTTCAACTCGGCCTCGGCCTTCTTGCGGGCCTCGGTAGGCATCTTGGCGAGTTTGATCTTCTTCTCGATCTCCTCGATGTCGGCGCCCTCTTCGCCCTCGCCCAGTTCCTTCTGAATGGCCTTGACCTGCTCGTTCAGGTAAAAGTCGCGCTGGTTCTTTTCCATCTGGCGCTTGACGCGACCACGAATGCGCTTGTCCACATTCAGGATGTCGACCTCACGCTCCAGCTGGGCAAACAGATTTTCCAGCCGTTGTTCGACCTGCTCCAGATCCAGCACGCTCTGCTTGGCCTCCAGCTTCAGGGGCAAGTGAGCGGCCACGGTATCCGCCAGGCGGCCGGGATCGTCGATGCTGGCGATCGAGGTGAGGATTTCCGAAGGAATCTTCTTGTTGAGCTTGACGTACTGGTCAAACTGCTGCATCACAGCGCGGCGCAAGGCTTCCAGCTCGGTCGATTCATTGACGGGCTGTTCGGCATCCGGTGGTACAGGGGCGACCTGCGCATGGAAGTAGGTTTCGCCTTCTTCCACACCCAGTACTTTGGCGCGCTGCACACCTTCAACCAGGACCTTCACGGTACCGTCAGGCAGTTTCAGCATCTGCAGAATGGACGCCACGCAGCCCATATCGAACAAATCCTGAGGCTGTGGCTCATCTTTGGCCGCCGTCTTCTGAGCAAGCAACATGATGCGCCGCTCGTTTTCCATGGCGGCTTCCAGCGCTTTGATGCTTTTGGCTCGGCCCACGAAAAGGGGAATCACCATGTGGGGAAACACCACCACGTCACGCAGGGGCAGCAAAGGCAGCGTGACGGGCTGGTTCGGGAGTGTGGGGTGTCCTGACATCGTATGACCTCGTGTTGAAACAGTGAGATGGGGATGAAACCCAGGGCTTCAACCCACATTCACCTTGGGGCGACGATATACACGCCCCCCATCGGCATCAGGCCTGCCGGGCCGCTTCGCGGTAAACCAGGAGTGGCGCCTTGCCCTCCTCGATGGTGGATTCCTCCACCACCACTTTTTCGACGTTATTGATGCTGGGGAGTTCAAACATGGTGTCCATGAGCGACTGCTCCAGAATGGAGCGCAATCCGCGTGCACCGGTTTTGCGTTTGATGGCCTTGCGGGCAATCGCCTTGAGCGCGGTCGGGCGCACCTCCAGTTCAACCCCTTCCATTTTGAGTAACTGGGCAAACTGTTTGACCACGGCATTCTTGGGCTCGGTGAGGATGTCGACCAGCGCATCTTCCCCCAGCTCGGCAAGGGCTGTCACCACAGGCAAACGACCTACCAGTTCGGGAATCAGGCCGAACCGGACCAGATCATCGGGCTCCACCTCGGCAAACACTTCCGTGAGGCTGCGCTGCTGCTTGGTTTTGACCACCGCGCCAAACCCGATGCTGGAGTTTTCCGTGCGGTTCTCGATGATCTTTTCGAGCCCTGCAAACGCCCCACCACAGATGAACAGGATATTGGAGGTGTCCACGGTCAGCATGTCCTGACTCGGATGCTTGCGACCGCCTTGGGGCGGCACAGACGCCATGGTGCCTTCAATCAGCTTGAGTAAGGCCTGTTGGACGCCTTCGCCCGACACATCACGCGTGATGGAGGGGTTTTCCGACTTGCGGGTGATCTTGTCAATCTCGTCAATGTAAACGATGCCTTGCTGTGCTTTTTCAGGGTCGTAATTGCAGGTCTGCAGCAGTTTGGCGATGATGTTTTCAACGTCCTCGCCCACATACCCGGCCTCGGTCAGTGTGGTGGCATCGGCCATCACAAAGGGGACGTTGAGCATGCGCGCCATGGTCGAAGCCAGCAGCGTCTTGCCAGACCCCGTCGGGCCGATCAGGAGGATATTGCTCTTGGCCAGCTCGACCTCGTTTTTCTGCCCGGCGCCCTTGTGGCGCAACCGTTTGTAGTGGTTGTAAACCGCCACCGCCAAGGTTTTCTTGGCCGCTTCCTGGCCAATCACGTAATTATCCAGGTGCTGCTTGATGTCCAGCGGGGTGGGCAGGGCATCCCCTTCGGCTGGTTTGCCGACAGTCGTCGGCGGCAGTTCGTCACGGATGATGTCGTTGCACAAGCCGATGCATTCGTCGCAAATGAAGACGGATGGACCTGCGATCAGCTTCTTGACTTCGTGCTGGCTTTTGCCGCAGAAGGAGCAGTACAGGGTTTTTTCGCTACTGGCGCCTTTTTTATCGGGCATATGGAGTGGGCCTTGCTACGTTCTCGGGTCAGTCGGTATCGGTAGGGTGGGTATCAGCGGACAGCCATCAGGCGCCGCGCTTGTCGATGACCTTGTCCACCAGGCCGTACTCGGCGGCTTCCGCAGCGGACATGAAATAGTCGCGCTCGGTGTCACGCTCGATTTTCTCCAGCGGCTGGCCGGTGCGCTCGCTCAGGATGCGGTTCAGATCGGCACGCAAGCGCAGAATTTCTCGAGCGTGGATCTCGATGTCGGTGGCTTGCCCTTGTGCGCCACCCAGCGGTTGGTGGATCATCACGCGGGAATTCGGCAGGGTGAATCGTTTGCCCTTGGCGCCAGCAGCCAGCAGGAAAGCCCCCATGCTGGCAGCCATCCCCATGCAGAGCGTGGACACATCAGGCTTGATGAAATTCATCGTGTCGAAAATCGACATACCCGCGCTGACGGAGCCGCCTGGCGAGTTGATGTAGAACGAAATGTCCTTATCGGGATTTTCACTTTCCAGGAACAGCAGCTGGGCCACCACCAGGTTGGCCGACTGATCATTCACCGGCCCGACCAGGAACACGACCCGTTCCTTGAGCAGGCGGGAATAGATGTCGTAAGCCCGTTCGCCGCGGCCCGACTGTTCGATGACCATAGGGACCATGCCCAGATTTTGTGCGTCCAAAGCGCTCATGTGTTGTTGCTCCGAATTGAATCCATACCACGCTACTGTAACCAAAGCGCAAAACCACTTCGTGGGCCTTGGCTGAAGCCACGATGAAAAGCGAAGAAAAAAGGGCGGAATGCTCCGCCCTTCTTGGCTGACAGGCCGGGGACTTGCCCCAGCACCATCAGGACTGACCCATGAGATCGTCGAAGCTGACCGTCTTTTCAGTGACCTTGGCCTGCGCCAGAACGAATTCGGTCACGTTGTTCTCGATGACGATGGCTTCAATCTCGGCCAATCGGCGGTTGTCGCTCTTGTACCAGCGCACCACCTCAGCCGGGCTCTCATAGGAAGCAGCCAGCTCATTGATATGGGCATCGATCTGCGCGGGCTTGGCATGAAGGCCGTTGGCATTGACCAGTTCAGCCACCACGAGACCCAGGCGAACACGGCGCTCAGCCTGCTCCTGGAACAGCTCGGCTGGAATCGGGGCCTTGTCGGCATCCTTGACGCCACGCTGCTTGAGATCGGCACGGGCGCCTTCAACCAGGCGTTGCACCTCGGCTTCCACGCTGGACTTGGGCAGGTCCAGCTCTGCCTTGGCCACCAGGGCGTCCATCACGGCCGTCTTGTTGCGACCCTGAACGCGGAATTTCACCTCACGCTCCAGGTTCTTCTTGATGTCGGCGCGCAAGGATTCAACCGTGCCATCGGCAATGCCCAGGGATTTGACAAAAGTCTCATTGACCTCAGGCAGATGAGCCGCTTCGAGCTTGTTCAGGGTGACCAGGAAGTCGGCCTGCTTGCCGGCGACATCCTTGCCATGATAGTCCTCGGGGAAACTCAAAGGGAAGGTCTTGGACTCGCCCACCTTCATGCCGCGAACCGCGTCTTCGAATTCCTTCAGCATCTGACCTTCACCGACCAGGAACTGGAAGGCGGTGGCTTGACCTCCTTCGAAAGGCTCGCCGTCGATCTTGCCTTCAAAGTCGATCGTCACGCGATCACCGTCCTGAGCGGCCTCATCGGCCGGGCGCTGGGCAAAGGTACGGCGCTGCTTGCGCAGGATGTCCAGCGTGCGGTCAATGGCTGTGTCGTTCACTTCGGCGGTCACTTTTTCGACTTCAGCCGCGGACAGATCGGCAATCTTCACTTCGGGGAAGACTTCAAAAATGGCTTCGAATGCCACGGTGCCTTCGGCGGCACCCTCTTTTTCGTTGATGCGCGGCTGGCCTGCAATGCGCAGTTGCGCTTCCTGGGCGGCGGTGTTGAAAGCCTCGCCCACTTTGTCGTTCATGACTTCGTACTGGACCGAATAGCCATATTGCTTGGCCACCACGCTCAGCGGGACCTTGCCGGGACGGAATCCATCCATTTTGACCTGGCGCTGCAAGCGCTTCAGGCGAGACTCGACTTCTTTCTGAATGACTTCCACCGGCAGCTCGAGCGTGATCTTGCGCTCCAGCTTGTCCAGGGTCTCAACGTTCACTGCCATGGTTTTCTCCTGTAGAGGATGAGGGGGTAGCCGGGGCTGCCCCAAAAAAATGCGGTTCAATCAAGCAAAACGAAGCGGGCTTGAAGCCCGCCGATGGGTCAACCGGTCCATCAATCTGCCCAGAGGCTTCCGGGGGATGGGGTTGGTGCGCGGGGGGGGACTCGAACCCCCACACCATTGCTGGCGTCAGGACCTAAACCCAAAATTTCGCGCACCAGTTAACTTCATCTTTCATAGGGAAAATCAAAAAAATCAGGGGGATTTTTTCGAGTTTCCCAAACTTTTTCCCAAACTGGAGAGAGAATCTTTGGGAACCCCTCTCCAGCCCGCCTCCTTGCAGAGACGTTTGGGCTAGCCAGGGATTGTAACCGAGGCGTTTTCGCGCTATAAGCCATGGCCAACATCACCAACCGCTCCCCCTGGGTCGTCAAACTCACCGGCGCACCAGCCAAAAAGTTTCGCTTGAAGAGCCAGGCCTTGGCTTATCTGTTGAGCCAAGGCTATCCCGACCCGGAGAGCCTGCCCAAGGGGGCCTTGAAGCAACTCGCCACGGCCTTCGAGGTGCAAATCAAGCGAAAGGACCGCTTTGGGACCACCATCAATGAAAGCCGCACATTCGACACTTGGGCCCAAGCCGAGCAGTGGGCCAAGTCGGTAGAACAAGGCCTGGAAGACACCATTCAAAAGTACGGTGGGTTCTCAGTCGAGTACGAGACCATGACGGTGAAAGGCGCGCTCGACAAGCTCCACAAAGAGCACTATTCGAGCAAAGCGTCTGCCTCGGAAATCGCCCATCGGACCAGGCTCTTGGCGGAGTGGC
>JAUVYR010000128.1 GCA_030602985.1 Burkholderiales bacterium | reverse complement strand
CGGCTGGCCTGCATTTCGTTGGCCAGCGTATCCAGCTTCTGCCGCTGTTCAGCGCTCAGATTGAGTTCACGGCTGACGCGGTCCACCGCTTTTCCACGCATCTCGGTGATGCGTTCTTCGCTCCAGCCTCCGTGACGATGCTCGCTCCGTTGGCCCTCATGGTGCCCCCCTTGGTAGCCGCAGGCGGTGAGTGTGCCCAGCACCACAGTGGCGCCCGCGACGGCGAAGAGCGTGCGCTTGATCCAGGTTTTCATGACAGTGTTCCTTTCAGGAAACGGTTGAACATGACCGTCATGGTGCCGGGATCTGCCTGCGCGATGGTTGCAGGCCGGTCTCGATTTATTTCAGTTTGTTTCGGTATCCACCTCGCGGTTGGCCTGTTCGTTATAGCGGTTACCGACCACGATGCGGTCGTTCATGATCGCGTCCAGTCGGGTCAGCATGGCCGCAGACAGATGCACGTCCACAGCCGCCATGTTTTCTTGAAGGTGATCGATCCGGGTGGTGCCAGGAATCGGCAGGATGTCCTCCCCCTGATGCAGCAGCCAGGCCAGGGCCAGCTGGGCCGGGGTGCAACCCACTTCGTCGGCCAGGGCCAGGTAGTCGGGCAGGAGCGATTCGTTGCGCTCAAAAGCACCTGGCAGAAAACGCGGCATGGTTTTGCGGATGTCTTGTGGCCCCAGAGCGGCCACGTCAATGGATTGGCCACTCAGGAAGCCTCGACCCAGCGGGCTGAACGCCACAAAACTCACGCCCAGTTCACGGCAGGCGTCCAGCACGGCAATCTCCGGGTTGCGCGTCCACAGGCTGTATTCGGTCTGCAGCGCGGCGATGGGGTGCACGGCGTGGGCCCGACGCAGGGTGGCCGCCGACACTTCGCTCAGGCCGATGCTGCGTATCTTGCCCTCATGCACCAGATCGGCCAGCGCCCCCACACTGTCTTCAATCGGCACCTGCTTGTCCCAGCGGTGGAGGTAATAGAGGTCAATCACCTCGGTGCGCAGGCGTTTGAGAGCAGCCTCGCAAGTCGCCTTCAGCGTGGCCGGCCGACCGTCGATGACCCGCACAAGCTTGCCGTCGCCGTTCACGTCCACCCCCTGCATGCCGCATTTGCTGGCGAGAACGAACCGGTCCCTGAAGGGTGACAAGACTTCACCCACCAGGGTTTCGCTCAGGCCAAAGCCATACAAGGCCGCCGTGTCGAAGTGGGTGACACCAGCGTCCAGCGCAGCCCGCAACAAGGCTTCGGCCTGTTCCCGAGGCACTGGCGCTCCGTAGGCATGGCAGATGTTCATGCAGCCAAGACCGATAGCGCTGACGGTGAATGGACCGAGTTGACGTGGCCGCATGGAAACTCCTTTTATGATCGGTATGAAACAACTGAATGATGGATGGATGAATGCCCGCCGAAGATGCCCCGCCCAAAGCCCATCCGTTGAAACTGCGGGGCATCTGGCGTTTTATCAGACCCTACCGGTTGCACGTGGCCGTAGCGCTGATGTTCCTGGCTCTGGCAGCCGGTACGGCGCTCTGGCTTCCATGGGCACTGCGAGGCCTCATTGACGCGGCCTTGCTCGCCAGCAGCGATCCGTCGCAAGCCGATGCACTGCGGAGGTATTTTGGCCTGCTTGCCACCTTGGCGGTGGCGCTGGGGGCTTTGTCGGCCCTGCGTTTTCACTGGTTCACCTGGTTGAGCGAACGCATCACCGCCGACTTGCGGCAGACGGTGTACGACCATGTGCTCCGGCAAAGCCCGGAGTTTTTCGAGACCACCAAGAGCGGCGAAGTGGCCAGTCGCCTGACCACAGACACCACACTCGTCCAGACGGTGGTGGGGTCGTCGCTTTACATGGGCCTGCGCAACGCGGTGATGGGCACGGGTGCGTTGCTCTTGCTGGCGTGGTCGCACCCTTGGGCCGTACTGCAAGTATTCGCAGTGGTACTGCTGGTGCTGATGCCGACCATATGGTGGGGCCGACGGGTGCGGCGGCTCTCGCGCGCCAGCCAGGACCGTGTGGCCGATGCCAGCGGCATCGCCACCGAGGTGCTGGCAGCCATGCCGCTGGTGCAGAGCTACACCGCTGAGTCCCGCGAAAGTCGCCGCTTTACCGACTCCACCGAAGCGGCCTATGCGGTGGCCCTGCAGCGCAGCCGGGCGCGTAGCGGGCTGCTGGCGTTCGTGATGATCACCACGGCGCTCCTGGTGATCTGGGGCTTGTACCTGGGCTCCCAGGCCGTGCTGGGTGGCCGCATGACCGCTGGCGAACTGGGCCAGTCGGCCATCTACGCGCTGATGTTCGCCAGCGCCGTGGCTGTGCTGGGTGAGGTATATGGCGAAATTCTGCGTGCTGCGGGTGCCAGCGAACGGCTGGCCGAGCTGCTGGGGACCGTATCGCCCGTGCGGACACCGGCGCAACCTACTCGCCTGCCTGACCATGCCGGTGGCAGCGAGGTCGCCCTGGAAGGCGTGACCTTCCACTACCCCTCCCGCCCGGACCAGGCCGCCCTGCAGGAAGTGTCGCTGCGGGTGGGGGCCGGGGAAACCGTGGCGCTCGTGGGGCCCAGCGGTGCCGGCAAAAGCACCGTCTTTGCGCTGCTGCTGCGGTTCTACGACGCGCAGCGCGGCGTGGTCCGGCTCAACGGCGTGCCCGTCGATGCCCTGGCCCTGCAGGATCTGCGCGGCCACATCGGATTGGTGGCCCAGGACCCGGTGATTTTTTCTGCCAGTGCGCTGGACAACATCCGCTACGGCCAGCCCGACGCCACGCCAGCTCAAGTGGAGGCTGCGGCCCGTGCCGCCCATGCGCACGAATTCATCGTGCGCCTGCCCGAGGGCTACGACACCTTTCTGGGTGAACGGGGCGTGCGCCTGTCTGGCGGGCAACGCCAGCGCATCGCCATTGCACGTGCCATTCTCAAGAACCCGCCCCTGCTGCTGCTGGACGAAGCCACCAGCGCCCTGGACACGCACAGTGAACGCGCGGTGCAAGCAGCACTGGAGTCGGCCATGGCAGGGCGCACCACGCTGGTCATCGCGCACCGCCTGTCCACCGTGCAGAAGGCTGACCGGATCGTGGTGCTGGACCACGGCCGCGTGGTGGAACAGGGCAGCCACACCGAACTGATGGCACGCGGCGGGCTGTATGCCAGCCTGGCCGCGCTGCAGTTTCAGGAGTGAGGTGGCAGCCGCCCGCGCCATCAGGCGTTGAGCTGCTGCTCCAACTGGTGCAACACCTGGTAGCACGGCAGCACACTGGCCACGCTGGCGTTCGGCTCGCGGCCTTCGCGGATGGCCGCGAAGAACTCGCGGTCCTGCAGCTCGATGCCGTTCATCGACACATCCACCTGTGACACGTCGATCTTCTCTTCCTTGCCATTGACCAGATCGTCGTAACGGGCGATGTAGGTGGCCGTGTCGCCGATGTAGCGGAAGAAGGTGCCCAGCGGACCGTCGTTGTTGAAGGACAGGCTCAGCGTGCAGATGGCACCGTTGGCGGCCTTGAGCTGGATCGACATGTCCATGGCGATGCCCAGGGTCGGGTGGATCGGCCCCTGGATGGCGTTGGCCTTCACGATGGGGCTGCCGCACTGGTAGGCAAACAGGTCCACCGTGTGGGCCGCGTGGTGCCACAGCAGGTGGTCGGTCCAGCTGCGCGGCTGACCCAGGGCGTTCATGTTGGTCCGGCGGAAGAAGTAGGTCTGCACATCCATCTGCTGGATGTTGAACTGGCCGGCCTGGATCTTCTTGTGGACGAACTGGTGGCTGGGGTTGAAACGACGGGTGTGGCCGCACATGGCCACCAGGCCGGTCTGCTTCTGCAGCGCCACCACCTCTTCGCCTTCGGCCAGGATGTCACACAGAGGAATCTCCACCTGCACATGCTTGCCGGCCTGCAGGCAGGCCTTGGACTGGGCGGCGTGCATTTGCGTGGGTGTGCAGAGGATGACGGCGTCCACCTCCTTGATGGCGAGGCTGTCGGCCAGATCGGTGGTCACGTGCCGGATGCCGTACTTGTCGGCCACTTCCTGGGTCTTGGCCAGGTCCCGGCTGATCAGCGATACAACCTCGACATCGGGGATGTTCTTGATGCCGTCCAGGTGCTTGATGCCGAAGGCGCCGGCACCGGCGAGAGCGACTTTGATGGTCATGATGGGATTCCTTTATGCGTTCTCAAGGATCAGGTGCCCGACCGCCGTGTTGGACGCGGGCACATGGTAGAAGCGGTGTTTGACGGTGGGAAGCGGTCCCGTGACCTTGCCGTCGTTGACGTCGGCCATGGCGCCGCGCGCGATCAGCCACATGACCAGCTCGATGCCCTCGCTGCCGGCTTCGCGCAC
>JAUVYR010000056.1 GCA_030602985.1 Burkholderiales bacterium | reverse complement strand
ATCTGGGAACCTATATTTTCGAGTTTGCGAACGGGGCCTTGCAGGTGGCTGAGGCGCTGGAACGTGCTGCCCGACGGGGGGTGACGGTGCGGCTGGTGGTGGACGGCGTGGGCACACCCACAGTCCCGGCCGCGTGGGCCGCACGCCTGACCGCGTCCGGGGTGCAGTGGCGGGTTTTCCAGCCCCTGGGTCAGGTGGGTTTGTTGATCCCCAGCCGCTGGCGCCGGCTGCACCGCAAGCTGTGCGTGGTGGACGGCACCGTGGGCTACTGTGGTGGCATCAACCTAATTGACGACCACGACGATGTGGCGCTGGGCCGCCTGGATCACCCCCGGCTGGATTACGCTTTGCAGGTCAGCGGCCCGTTAGTGGCCGACATGCAGGAGGCGATGGAGCAGTTCTGGTGGCGCCTGCAAGCTGGGCAGGCGACCCGCCAGCGTGCCTTCCGTGCGGCCTGGGAGGCGGCACGTGAAGCCTTACCCCATGGGGAGCCCTGGGAATGGTGGAACAGCGCTGATGCAAGCGCAGCTCAACCAGGCTCATCGGACCTGCATACACCGCAGGCGCACGCCGCCTTGCTGCTGCGCGACAACGTATCGCACCGGCACGACATTGAGAAGGCCTACCTCAAGGCCATCGGCGAGGCGCGGCACGACATCCTCATTGCCAATGCCTACTTCATTCCAGGCCGACGATTGCGGCGGGCCTTGCGCCTGGCCGTGCAGCGTGGCGTGCGGGTGCGCCTGTTGTTGCAAGGCCGCTATGAGCGCTTTTTACAGTACCACGCCGCGCGGCCGGTACACCACCGTTTGTTGCAGGCCGGAGTGGAGATCCACGAATACGCGCCCAGTGCCCTGCATGCCAAGGTGGCGGTGATCGACGGTCGCTGGGCCACCGTGGGTTCCAGCAATCTGGACCCCTTGAGCCTGCTGCTGGCCCGCGAAGCCAATATCGTGACGACGGATGCCACCTTTGCCCGCCAGCTGCGGGATCGCCTGCAGCGGCTGCTGCAGGAACAGGGTCGCCCCCTGACCCTGGACGAGATGGCCGCCCGCGACTGGCGCACGCGCTGGCGCGACGCCATCGCCTTTGCCATCATGCGTACCGTGCTGTTTCTGACCGGGCACCGGTACTGACGCGGGCTAACCCCCCATTTCATGGGGGATTGGGCATTGTCGCGATAGGGTGTTACCATGGGTTCATGCTGATGAAGACTGAAGACACCATGACCAACGTCCCCAATGACGAGGGCACTCCTGTGTCCGTCAAGATCCGCGAGCGCATCCAGGCGGCTCGCAAGCGTTTTCACTCCAACGACAACATCGCCGACTACATTCACCCTGGTGAACTTGACGCCCTGCTCGATGAAGTCTCTGAAAAAATGCAGGCCGTGCTCGACAGCATGGTGATTGACACCCACAACGACCACAACACCGAGGACACGGCACGCCGCGTGGCCAAGATGTACCTGAAAGAGGTGTTTGCTGGTCGTTACGTCCATGGGCCCAAGATCACCGAATTCCCCAACGCCGAGCACCTCAACGAGCTGATGATCGTCGGACCGATCACGGTGCGCAGTGCCTGCAGCCACCACTTCTGCCCGGTGATCGGCCGCATCTGGATCGGCGTCATGCCCAACGAACACACCAATGTGATCGGCCTGAGCAAATACGCCCGTCTGGCCGAATGGGTCATGGGGCGCCCGCAAATCCAGGAAGAAGCTGTGGTGCAACTGGCCGACCTGATCCAGGAAAAGACGCAACCCGACGGTCTGGCCATCGTCATGGAGGCCAGCCACTATTGCATGGCCTGGCGCGGCGTGAAGGACATGGACAGCAAGATGATCAACTCTGTGATGCGCGGCGTCTTCCTCAAGGACAACAACCTGCGTCGCGAGTTTTTGTCGCTCATTCCCCGGGGGAAATGACATGCTGGTGAGGCTTCTGTATGTGAGTCGCGCGGTGGACAAAGACCGCCCGGACGCCATTGAGTCCATCCTGGCGGCGGCGCGTCACCACAACCTGCAAAACGGGATCACTGGCATCCTCTGCTACGGCGGCGGCATTTTCGTGCAGGCCATTGAAGGGGGGCGTCGGGCGGTCAACCAGCTCTATAACCACATCCTGGCCGACCCACGGCACAAGGATGTGGAGCTGCTGCACTACGAAGAAATCACCGAGCGGCGTTTCGGTGGCTGGACGATGGGGCAGGTGAACCTGAGCAAGCTCAACACGTCCATTGTGCTGAAGTACTCTGAAAAGCCGGAATTCGACCCCTACAGCGTTCCGGGCAAGGTCTCGCTGGCCCTGCTCGAAGAGCTGATGGCCACGGCCAGCATCATCGGTCGTGCCTGAGCAATCATGGCCGAGGCGGGCCCCGAACTCTGGGGCTGTGATTTCACAAGTGCACCCACCCGCCGCAAGCCGATTGTGCTGGCGGTGGGGCGTTTTCTGGGCCGTTCGGCCGAGCGCATCGAACTGCTGGGCCTGGAGCCGCTGGAAACGCTCGATGCCTGGGCAGCCAGATTGCAGACGCCAGGGCCTTGGGTGGGGGGATTTGACCTGCCCTTCGGCTTGCCCCGTGAACTGGTGACCACGCTCGGCTGGCCCACCGACTGGCTGGCCTGCATGCAGCAATATGCCCAACGGGATCGCGCCACGATTCGTGACGCTTTTGCGGCTTTCTGCAACGCCCGGCCAGTGGGGCAGAAGTTCGCCCACCGCGCGACCGACGGACCCGCCGGGTCCAGCCCCAGCATGAAATGGGTGAACCCACCCGTGGCGTTCATGCTGCATGCTGGCGTGCCGCGCTTGATCGCGGCCGGGGTGAGCCTCCCCGGTTTGCATGCCGGTGACCCGAACCGGGTGGCCCTGGAGGCCTATCCCGGTCTGCTGGCCCGCTCGGTGCTGGGGACACGCAGCTATAAAAGCGATGATCGGGCCAAGCAGACCCCGGACCGGCTCATTGCCCGCAAGGATTTGTTGCATGCGCTGGAAACCGGAAGCGCCCCGCTGCTGGCTCAGATGCAGACCCGATTGCGCTTGACTGCCGCGCAACGCGATGGATTGATTGACGATGCCCAGGGCGACCGCCTGGACGCAGTGCTGTGCCTGCTACAGGCCGCCTGGGGGGCGCAGCAGCACCAGCACGGCCATGCCCGCTATGGATTGCCCACGTGTGACCCACTCGAGGGCTGGATCGTCACCGCCGGTTGACCGCAAACCGAGCAGTCACTGTGGCGGCCCAGTTGAACCTCGTGAAAGGCCATGCTCTGGCCGTCGAGCATCAGTAGCCGCCCGACCAGCCGGGAACCCATGCCGCTCAGCAATTTCAGGGCCTCAGCGGCCTGCATGGTCCCGATGATGCCGACCAGTGGCGCAAACACGCCCATGGTGGCGCAGCGGGTTTCTTCCAGGCCGTCGGTGTCGGGGAAGACGCAGGCATAGCACGGTGAAGCCTCGTCACGCGGGTCGTAGACGGCCAGCTGGCCGTCAAACCGGATGGCCGCACCCGACACCAGGGGCACCCGATGCCGCACACAGGCGCGGTTGATGGCGTGGCGCGTGGCAAAGTTGTCAGTGCAGTCCAGCACCACCTGCGCGGTGGGCACCAGGGCGTCCAGCAAGGCTGCATCGGCCCGCTGGGTCACGGTGTCAATCTGCACGTCCGGGTTGATGGCCCGCATCGCCGTTTGGGCAGACAGGGCTTTGGGCTGGCCGACGCGGTCGAGTGTGTGTGCGATCTGGCGTTGCAGGTTGGTGGCATCGACTTCGTCGTGGTCCACCAAGGTGATGCGACCGACCCCCGCACTGGCCAGGTAAAGGGCGACAGGCGAGCCCAACCCACCGGCACCAATGACCAGCGCATGTGAGGCCAGCAACCGCTCCTGACCGTCCACCCCCAGCTCGTTAAGCAGGATGTGGCGGGAATAACGCAGCAATTGCTGATCGTTCATGCCGAAACGGATCAGTTCTCGGATTCGGTTTCGGTGCGCTCGGCGGCGGTCTGGCTGGCCACAACGGGCAAGCCTTGCAACTGGTTCAGGGCCTGACGCAGCTGGAAGTCGTTTTCAGAGCCGAATTCAGGCAGCAGGCGCTGCCCTGGGTTGCGGCGCTGTTCTTCTTCCAGACGCTGGCGGGCTTGTTCGCGCGCCTGCTCGCGCTGGCGCTCGGCGGCGCGTTCCTCTTCCGTCAGTTCACGTGTGTTTGCGCCGTTGAAGCGGTTGTTCAGGTCGGCTTCGCGGGTGCGCAGGGCCGCAAACAGATTGCCTTCGGCGGTTTCGTCCAGCCAGACATCAGGCACCACACCACGCCCCTGAATGGACCGGCCGCTCGGGGTGTAGTAACGCGCCGTGGTCAGCTTCAGGCCGGTGTCCGGACCCAGCGGACGCACCGTTTGCACCGAACCCTTGCCGAAGGTCTGGCTGCCCATGATGACGGCCCGCTGATGGTCTTGCAGCGCACCCGCCACAATTTCACTGGCCGATGCCGAGCCTTCGTTGACGAGGACCACCATCGGAATCTCGCGCAGGATGCCGTTGGTGTTCTGCGTCAGGCGGCGGATGGGGTCGGGCCCGCTGCGGCGCATGTAGTAGCGCGGAGCGGCCAGGAAAGTGGCACGGCTTTCGGGCAACTGGCCATTGGTCGTCACCACCACCACGTTCTCGGGCAGGAAGGCGGCTGAGATGGCCACGGCGGCATCGAGCAAACCGCCTGGGTCGTTACGCAGATCGAGCACCAGCCCCTGCAGGTTCGGATCTTCGTTGTAGATGGCTTCGATGCGGCGAGCAAAGTCTTCGACTGTGCGGTCCTGGAACTGCGAGATACGCAGCCAGGCATAACCTGGCTCGATCAGACGGCCACGCACGCTCTGTGTGCGAATTTCCTGCCGGGTGATGGTGACCGTGAAGGTGCGGTTCTCGTCGCGGCGCAGGATGGTGAGATTGACCTGGGTGTTCGGCTCGCCCCGCATGCGGCGCACGGCGTCGTTGATGGTCATGCCGCGCACAGGGGTTTCGTCAATCGTGGTGATCAGGTCGTTGGCTTTGAGGCCAGCGCGGAAAGCAGGGGAGTCCTCGATCGGGGTCACCACACGCACCAGGCCGTCTTCCATGGTGATCTCGATGCCTACACCCACAAAGCGGCCCGCCGTGCCGTCGCGGAATTCCCGGAAGCTCTGGCTGTCAAAGAACTGTGAGTGCGGGTCCAACGAAGTGACCATGCCCGAGATGGCGCTGTTGATGAGCTTGCGCTCGTCCACCGGATCGACGAAATCGGTCTTGATGATCCCGAAAACGGCGGCCAGCTGCTGCAATTCTTCCAGCGGCAAAGGCGACAGGGAGCCTCGTGCCACGGCCTGCAACTGCACGGTGGTCAGGGCGCCAGCCAAGGCACCAATCGCCACCCAACCCGCAATCTTCAATTTCTGACCCATCTCTCACCCTTCAGCCGGTCGCACCGGATAGATTGGAGCAATATACACCTTGGAGGGCAGAGGGGAAGGACGGTTCCCCACAAACCCAAAAGCACGGCTCAGGCTTTGCCCTGGCTGGCGACTGCCGCTGCGGCGGCTTCGGCTGCGGCTGCATCGCCCAGGTAGTAGCGCCGCAAGGGCTTCATGGCGTCGTCGAATTCATAGACCAGCGGAATCCCGTTGGGAATGTTGAGGTGCACGATGTCGGCCTCGGAAATGCCGTCCAGGTGCTTGATCAGGGCACGAATGGAGTTGCCGTGAGCCGCAATCAGGATGCGCTGGCCGGATTGAATGGCAGGAGCCAGAGTCTGGTTCCAGTAAGGCACCACCCGGGCGACGGTGTCCTTGAGGCATTCGGTCAGGGGAATCTGGGCCGGCTCGAGGTGGCTGTAGCGGCGGTCGGCTCGCTGGCCGCGTGGGTCCTCAGGCTCCAGTGCCGGCGGCGGGGTGTCATAGCTTCGGCGCCAGATCAGCACCTGCTCGTCACCGTATTGCTTGGCCATATCGGCCTTGTTGAGTCCTTGCAGAGCACCGTAGTGGCGCTCGTTCAGGCGGAAGTCCTTCACCACCGGCAGCCAGGTGCGGTCCATTTCGTCCAGCACATACCAGAGCGTGTGGATGGCGCGCTTGAGGACGCTGGTGTAGCAGACGTCGAAGTCCCAGCCCTCGGCCTTGAGCAGTCGGCCCGCTGCAATGGCTTGCGAAATACCGGTCGGGGTCAGGTCCACGTCGGTCCAGCCGGTGAAGCGATTTTCCAGATTCCAGGTGGATTCGCCGTGGCGAATGAGAACAAGCTTGTGCATGAGAAGGCCGTTGGTGACAGGGCAAAACCGGTGATTTTAGAATAGCGGGTTCTTCAACAAGGGGTTAACGTGGATTTCATCATTCAAAACTGGGTGCTGATCCTGATTGCACTGGCATCAGGGGGCATGTTGTTGTGGCCGGCATTGACCAGCGGTGGTGGTGCCAACAGCGTCACGCCGACGCAGGCGGTTCAACTCATCAATCGGGAAAAAGCTGTGGTGGTGGACGTCTGTGCCCCGGAGGAATTTGCCAGTGGCCATGTGACCAACGCCAAGAACGTACCGATTGCCGATCTGGAGACCCGCCTGACCCAGGTGGTCAAGAACAAGACCGTGCCGGTCCTGATGGTGTGTGCTTCCGGTATCCGTGCCAAGCGGGCCGTGGCCACGGCGCAGAAGCTCGGCTACGAGAAGGCTTATTCCCTGGCTGGAGGCATGGGCGCTTGGCGGGCGGCCAATCTGCCTGTGCAGAAAAGTTAATCTACAGCCTTCAGGAGTGTGCATATGGCCCAAGTGAAAATCTACAGCAGCGATTACTGTCCTTATTGCCAGCGCGCCAAAGCGCTGTTGCGTGAGCGTGGTGTGACCGACTGGGAGGAAATCGTGGTGGACGGGAAGCCAGATGTCCGGGCCGCCATGGCGCAGCTGGTGGGGCGCACGAGCGTTCCGCAGATTTTCATTGACGGCCAGCACATCGGGGGCTGTGACGACCTGCACGCGCTGGACGCCCGCGGAGGTTTGCTGCCCTTGCTGACATAATCAGACTGTTTTGCGTTTCCCGCCCGCTGCGAGACGCATCTCCCGGCGGGCTTTTCTTTGGTTTTTTTCGGATTCATCATGGCCGACGAGCAGCAGATTCCCGTGTTCCAGATTCAACGCGTCTACCTGAAAGAGGCATCGCTGGAGCAGCCCAATTCCCCCGCCATCTTTTTGCAGCAGGAACAGCCCAGCATCGACATCCAGCTGGGTGTGGCCGCTGACCCGGCTGCCGAAGGCGTCTTCGAAGTGACGGTGACCTGCACCGTGACGACCAAGATCAAGGACAAGACCGTGTTTCTGGTGGAAGCCAAGCAGGCCGGTATTTTCGAAATCCGCAACCTGCCCCAGGAGCAGTTGGGCCCGATTCTGGGTATTGCCTGTCCGCAGATCGTCTACCCCTACCTCCGTGGCAACGTGGCCGACCTCATCCAGCGTGCCGGCTTCCCGCCTGTACACCTGGCCGAAATCAACTTCCAGGCGATGTTCGAGCAACAGCAGGCTCAGCAAGCCGGCAGCTCGCCCATCATCACCCAGTAAGCCGGTGGTCCGGGCTCCCATCCGATGAAATTGGCTGTATTGGGGGCTGGCGCCTGGGGGACGGCGCTGGCCATTGCCGCCGCGCGAGCGTCTGGCCCGTCTAATCAGGTGGCCCATCAGGTCCTGTTGTGGGCGCGAGACCCGGCACAGGCTGCGCAGATGCATGCGCAGCGGTGTAACACCCGCTACCTCCCCGGTGCCCCGTTTCCTGAGGACCTGACCGTGGTGTCGGGTGAGCTGGGTGCGTTGTCTGCTTCGCTCATGGAGCAGGACCTCATCGTACTCGGTACACCCATGTCCGCACTGCGTTCCATGCTGGCGGCCTTGCGCCATTCAACAGCACCGGTGGTCTGGTTGTGCAAGGGTTTCGAGCATCCGGATGCCGCAGCCAACTCGCCTGGCTGGTTGGGACATGAAATCGCCGCTCAAGTGGCACCAGACCTTCAGGTGGGTGTCTTGAGTGGGCCGAGTTTTGCCAAGGAAGTGGCAGCAGCCGCTCCCACGGCTCTGGTCGCTGCCAGTGCACATGCCCGTGTTCGTGAGGCCCTGGTCGCTGCCTTCCACAGCCAGGTCCTGCGCATCTACGCCAACGACGATGTGCCGGGCGTGGAGGTGGGGGGGGCCGTGAAAAACGTCATGGCCATTGCGACCGGGCTGTGCGATGGCCTGCAGCTGGGGCTGAACGCCCGCGCCGCCTTGATCACGCGGGGGCTGGCCGAAATGGTGCGCCTGGGGGCGGCCTTGGGCGCCCGAACCGAGACCTTCATGGGCTTGACCGGCCTGGGCGATCTGGTGCTGACCGCTACCGGGGACCTCAGTCGCAACCGACAGGTAGGGCTTATGCTGGCCCAGGGGCAGAGCCTCGATGAGGCGGTCCAGTCACTCGGGCACGTGGCCGAGGGCGTTTACAGCGCACGGACTGTGGCGCGTCGCGCCCGACAGCTGGGCGTGGACATGCCGATCACCGACGCCGTGGTGGCCTTGCTCGACGGGTCCCTGACGCCCCAGGAAGCACTGGTGCAGCTCATGAGCCGCGAACCCGTGGCCGAGCAGCACTGATCAAAACTCCAGGTTGTCGATCAGTCGGGTGCGCCCCAAACGGGCGGCGCCCAGGGCCACGAGCTGGCCAGCTTGCAGGTCAGCAGTCTCTGGGGCTTGTAAGTCCAGGCGACGGCGCACCGTCAGGTAATCCACCTGCCAGCCCCGTTGCGTGAGATGTTGAGTCGCCTGTTGTTCCAGTGCGGCCAGGTTGTGCACGCCACCGAGCACGCCAGCCGCCAGCGCATGCAAAGCGATGGACAGTTGCACCGCCTCTGTCCGCTCCTTGGCGTTCAGATAGCTGTTGCGAGAGCTCAGCGCCAGTCCGTCCGGGGCGCGTTCAATGGCGCCTCCGTGGATGTGGATTGGCAAGGCGAATTGCCGCACCATCTGGCGAATGACCATGAGTTGTTGGTAATCTTTCAGGCCAAACACCGCATGGCCAGTGCCCCGCGACTGCCCGAAAACGATCTGGAACAGCTTGAGCACCACGGTGCTGACACCCGTGAAAAAGCCAGGCCGGAAATGACCTTCCAGCATGTCCGCCAAGTGGGCAGGTGGGTGTACCTTGAACCCCTGAGGTTCGGGGTACAGTTCCTGTTCCGATGGCGCAAACACCACGTCGCAGCCGGTCGCCTCCAGCTTGGCGCAATCGGCCTGCAGGGTCCGAGGGTAGGTGTCGAAGTCTTCGTGGGGCAGGAACTGCAAGCGATTCACGAAAATGCTGGCGACCGTCACGTCGCCCAGTGGCTTGGCCTGACGAATCAATGACAGATGGCCTTCGTGCAGATTGCCCATGGTGGGCACAAACGCCGGTGAGTCGAAGGCGGCGAGGTGCTGGCGCAATTCGCCAATATGGTGGATGACTCGCATCGATTCACCACCCGTGCAAAGTGTTGTCCGGGAAAGAGCCGTCTTTCACAGCCTGGACATAGGCGGCCATGGCCTGTTTCACGCTGGTCTGACCTTCCATGAAGTTGCGGACGAATTTGGGGTTCTTGCCCAGATTCACGCCCAGCATGTCGTGCATGACCAGCACCTGACCGGCTGTGCCATTGCCTGAACCAATACCGATGGTGTGACAGCGATTCAACTGATGCGTCACTTCGGTGGCCAGTGCCACAGGCACCATCTCCAGCACCAGCATGGCGGCACCGGCGTCTTGCAATTCCAATGCGTCGCGCTTCATGCGCAAGGCGTCGGCGTCACTGCGCCCTTGCACACGGTAGCCCCCCAGGGCGTGCACGGTTTGCGGGGTGAGGCCGAGGTGGGCACAAACGGGAATGCCCCGCTCCACCAGGAAGCGCACCGTCTCGGTCGTCCAGCCGCCGCCTTCCAGCTTGACCATGTGGGCACCTGCATGCAGCAGAGCCGAAGCACTTCGTATGGCCTGTTCTTTCGATTCATGGTAGCTGCCAAAGGGAAGGTCGCCGATCACCCAGGCCGTGCCCTGCACCCGGCGCAGACCCCGCGTCACGCTTTCGACGTGGTAGCACATCGTTTCTAGCGTCACGCCCACGGTGCTGCTCAGACCCTGGCAAACCATGCCCAGCGAATCGCCAATCAGCAGACACTCCACGCCCGCGCTGTCGGCCACGGCCGCAAAGGTGGCGTCATAGGCCGTGAGCATGGTGATCTTTTCGCCGCGATCCCGCATGTCCTGCAAGCGCGGCAGGCTGACCGGTTTGCGCGGAGGCAAGGGCGATGCGGCGGGCAGGGTGCCGTAGGGCGTACTGTTCTGAGTCTCGCTCATAAAATCATTAGGCGCTAGGTCAATCAGATGCCGGTGCCCCTGGGGCCAAAAACCGGCTCGTGAGGGTGGAGTCTAGTCGATCCCGCCTGTCTGTTGGGCGGCTAACCGTTATGCTTGCGGCCTGCGAACCGCTGAAACGGTTCTTCGAATACCTGCCATATGACGACCCGAACCCCTTTTGACCCTTCTGCCCTCCAAGCCCTGGCCCAATCGGATGTGGCACGCGCCCTGACCGAAGATGTGGGGGCTGCCGACCTTACGGCTTCATTGGTTGACCCAGGTCAGCGGGCGCGAGCCCGTGTGCTGGCGCGCGAATCGGCCGTGATCTGCGGGCGCCCATGGGTCGATGCGGCCATCCAGACGCTGGACCCACAGGCGCAGATCACCTGGCATGTGTCAGAAGGAGCCCGCTGTCAGGCCAACCAGGTGGTGTTCGAGGTGGAGGGTCTTGCTCAACCTCTGCTGACGGCAGAGCGGACGGCACTCAATTTTCTGCAGACCTTGAGTGCCGTGGCGACCAAGACGGCGCACTACGTGGCGCTGGTGGCTGGCACGCGGGCGCAGATTGTGGATACCCGCAAAACCCTGCCCGGCTTGCGGCTGGCCCAGAAATACGCAGTCAAGACCGGCGGGGGTGTCAACCATCGCCTAGGCCTCTACGATGCGGTGCTGATCAAGGAAAACCACATCGCGGCGGCGGGTGGTGTCACGGCTGTGCTGCACCGTGTGCGCCAGACGGCGCCGCAGGCCGCCTTTGTGCAGATCGAAGTGGAAACGCTGGCCCAGCTCGACGAGGCGTTACATGCCGGTGCCCGCATGCTGCTGCTGGACAACATGGATGTGCCCACTTTGCATGCCGCGGTGGCGCTCAATGCAAAGCATCCTCATGGGCAAGCCATCCTCGAAATTTCCGGCGGGGTGAATGAAAACTCAGTGCGCGCTCTTGCAGAAACCGGGGTGGACCGCATCTCCATCGGAACGCTGACGAAAGACGTGAAGGCGGTGGATTTTTCGATGCGCTTCGAGGCCGTTTGAACGCCCAGGGCATCGCAAGGAACAGATATGCAACAGGTGATCGAGGTCGATTTTGAACAGCCATCGTGCAGCACGCGCCATGCCTGGGCGCGTGTGCCGGTGGAGCCGTCGCCCGATGAGCGCGGCGCCCTGAAAGAACGGATACGGCAACTGCTCAAGGCCAGGAACGCGGTCATGGTGTCGCACTACTACGTGCACCCGGACCTGCAGGATCTGGCCGAGGAAACCGGCGGCATCGTCAGCGACAGCCTGGAAATGGCCCGTTTTGGACGCGACCACCCGGCACAGACGCTGGTGGTGAGCGGGGTGCGTTTCATGGGAGAAACCGCGAAGATTCTCTCCCCCGAAAAAACCATCCTGATGCCTGATCTCGACGCCAACTGTTCGCTCGA
>JAUVYR010000034.1 GCA_030602985.1 Burkholderiales bacterium | reverse complement strand
GGGCCGACAAACCCACCGCGCACCAGGGGCAGGAGATGTCGGAAATGAAGTCGAGGGTGAGTGGCGTCATGCAAGTAGGAGGGGCTGGGACCAGTGGGCATTGTGCGTCTTGTGCCGCCGCCACGCCTGTGCCCCGAGGTTCATAATGTGCGCAGCAGGTGCTTATTGAAAACACTCAGGGAGGGATCGCACGATGTTCTGTCAACACTGTGGCACGTTGCTGCCGCCAGGTGCGCAATTTTGTCCGGGCTGCGGCAAGGCGGTACAGGCTTCGGCCGATGAAGCCGTTTACCGGGGTAACGCGCGGGAGTTCCCACGGGAGCCTGCGGAGCCGTCGCCCGTCGCGGTGGGTGAGCAGGTACGCCCCTGGGTGCGTTATTGGGCCCGCACCACCGACATCATCGTGTTTTCGTTCCCGATGGGCATGGTGCTCGGCGTGGTGTGGCCCGATCTGATGGCGGGCGACAACCCCGCCAGCGAATGGGTGCTTGGATTCGTATTGCTGCTGTGCTGGGCCTTTGTGGAGCCACTTTGTTTGAGCGTCTTTCACACCACGCCCGGCAAGGCGTTGTTCCGCATTCGGCTGCTGCACCGGGGTGGGCCAGAGATCGCGTACGGCGACGCTCTGGCCCGCAGCCTGAAGGTATGGCTGCGTGGCATGGCCATGGGGTTGCCGCTGGTGAGCCTCGTCACGCTGATCGTCGCGCATGGCCGCCTCAAACGCCACGGCCGGACGTCCTGGGATGCGGAAGGGATGTTCCAGGTGGTGCACCAGCCCGTTGGCTGGGCGCGTACCTTGGCTGCGGTGGCACTGTTTCTGGCGTTCCTCTTCGTGGTCGGAGCGGCCGGTTGAGTCGGTGGTGGCTCGGAAGTCCCCAGCCCACGGGGGCAAGCTTGTGGATAAGTGCCGGGCAAGTGCGCTAAGTGCTTGTCCCGCAAGGCCGGTGTCGGGCCTGCTCATTCCTTGGGCAGTGGGGGGTGTTGGCGTATGGGGCTTTATGGAAACCCCACCATCGTCTGCACAAACAAAAAGGCCAACCCTCGCGAGTTGGCCTAAGTGCTTGAGTTCATTGGTGCCGGAAAGAGGAATCGAACCCCCGACCTTCTCATTACGAATCAGAAGGTTGCTTAATTTATAATCATCTACGAAATTGAATGTATCTATATAAATCAATATCTTACCGGTACAATTTGTCATGCCGTTGTGGTTTTACATGTCTGAGTTTGTACGGAACATGTAACCCCGGCGTAACCCCGGGAGATGCTGTTCATGGAAACTCGGTTTTCCTTCTCGAAAGAAAAGCTGCTGGCGCTGCCCCTGCCGCAGCCTGGTCAGCGTGCGATTTACCACGACACCCGAACGCCTGGCCTGCAGCTCAGGGTCGCCGCCAGCGGGGTGAAATCGTTTTCTGTGTTCCGGCGCATCAAGGGCGGTGCGCCGGAGCGGATCACCCTGGGGCGGTTCCCTTCCATGACCGTGGAGCAGGCGCGAAACGCTGCAGCCGCCCTGAACGCGGAAATTGCCAGTGGCGCCAGTCCATCGGCAGTCAAGCGCGCTGCGCGTGCAGAGCCGACCTTTGCAGATGCTTTTGAAGACTTCCTGTCGCACAAGCGCAAGCGCGACGGATCGCCCATCAGCAACAAGACGAAGAGGGACTATCGCGACTTGCTCAGGCTGTACATGGATGGTTTTGCTGGCCGGAAGCTGTCGGCCATTGAGCGGGTGGACGTGCGCAGCCTGCGCGAACGCGTCAACAAGAAGAGCCCGGCCCAGGCCGACAAGGTGGTGGCCCTGGTGTCGGCCGTCTACAACCACATGAAGAGCCACGACCGTTTCTCGGGTGCCAATCCGGCCGAAGGCGTCCAGAAAAACGCACCGGTGCAGCGGGACCGCTTCATCCAGGCGCGCGAGATGCCGCATTTCTTCCGGGCGCTGGCCGAAGGGCCCACCGAAACCATGCGCGACTTCTTCTTGCTGGCGCTGCTGACGGGTTTGCGCCGGTCCAACGTCGAGTCCATGCGCTGGGCAGATGTGAACCTGGATGAAGCCGTCTGGCGGGTGGAAAAAACCAAGAACGGCAACCCGCAGAACGTGGCACTCAGCCCGGAGGCGGTGGAAGTGCTGGAGGCCCGCCGGCGCCAGAAGTTGCCGGGGGATGTGTACGTCTTCCCGTCGGACAGTGCATCAGGCCACATCGAGGAGCCCAAGAACGCATGGAGCAGGGTGCTGATGCTGGCCAGTGTGTTCAGCCTTTGCGAGGCCATGCAGTTGAACGACGATGACCTGGCCGCGGTGGAGGATGTGCGGGTGAAGGGGCTGGAACGGGCGCTGGACTTTGTGCGCGGCATGGCACGAGCCAAAGGGATCGACCCGGCCCCGCATGAGGTTCGCAACCTGCGCATTCACGACCTGCGCCGCACCTTGGGCAGTTGGCAGGCCCGGGCGGGCGCCAGCCTGACCATCATCGGCAAGAGCCTGAACCACAAGACCCACCAGGCAACGGCGATTTATGCCCGGCTCGACCTGGACCCGGTGCGCCAGTCGGTCAACACCGCCACATCGGCCATGCTGGAGGCGGCCGGCCTGAAGCAGGGTGGGGAGGTGTTGAAACTCCCGATCAAGAAAGCGCGTGTGGCGTAACGGTGCTTTTTAAGATACTATGATTGAACTCAGGATATACACCGACACCCAAGATCGGGCGCCGTTTGCCGAGTGGCTGGAGGCCCTGCGCGATGTGCGGGCGCGCGCCATCATCCGGGCGCGGCTGGCCAAAGTGCAGGCCGGCAACTTGGGCGACTGCAAGGCTTTGCGCGATGGTGTGCAGGAGCTGCGGGTGGACTATGGGCCTGGGTACCGGGTGTACCTGAGCCGACAGGGGCCGGTGGTGGTGTTGCTGCTGTGTGGCAGCGACAAGAGCGACCAGGACCGCGCCATCAAACAGGCGATTGCGTACCTGAACGACTGGAAGCAAAGGGGTAAGCCATGACCGCACGAGACAAGAGCTACGACGACCATCTGATTCAGAGCCTGACCGATCCGGCCGAGGCCGCCGCCTACCTGGACGCGGTGATGGAGATGGAGGACAACGCCACGTTGCTGCTGGCGCTGCGCCAGGTGGCCAAGGCCCACGGCATGGCCGAAGTGGCGCGCCGGGCCGACGTGGGCGACAAGACCTTGTTCCGCGCGCTGAGCAGTGCGGGCAACCCCACCTTGGACACGGTGAACAAGGTGTTGCACGCGGTGGGCCTGCGCCTGAGCGTGCAGCCGCTGCAGGTCGACCACCTGGAGGCGGCCTGAACGGTCACGGGTTTGAGCCACGCCTAGCCCCCGGCTGATCCCCGTGGGCGAAAACCGGGACACCCTGACCCGGCGGCGCTGGTTTCTTTTTTGGGGGGGGCGTTATGGGGAGCGCGATGAAATTTCAAGCACTGGACTTGGGAGCAAGTTTCGGGGCGGATGGGCAAGGGTTTAGGGAAAGGCGACTTATTGACACCTACGGCAAAGCCAGACTGAGTCACAGTCTCTGGACGGCAGGCTATAGGGCGACTTCGATACTTGATGAAGTCCTTGCGGGAAACTATGGCTACCAGAGTGTGTGTCACCTGGCGGAGTTTTTCCCGGCCCTTGTGCGAGATAGCGAGGGCTTTCTCGATACCGTGTTTTTCCCAGATGTCATTGAGATGCAAGCGAAGGGATTGCTTGATTTGCGATGCGATCCGCTTGAGTCTGTGGATGGGCCGATCGACTTTGCTGGCATGTGGAAGATTTGGGACTTCCCAGACAAGGTGGAGTTTCTTTGTCAGCTCATGGACGGGATGTTGCCTGTGCTTCAACAGGCGCCAGATTTCATTGATACCGTAAAACGCCTTGCCGCAGAGGCCACACTGATTTGGCTAGACGAAGCGCTTATTGCTGATTTTCTTGATGGGCGTGGTCTAGACCCTCTGATTTCCGGCATTGAAAAGCTGTGCCATCATTTGAATGATGGTCCACAGAAAGCTTTCGCTATGCTTGACCTTGTTCGTGCACAAGCAAAAAGGGAAATCGCACGCTCAGGAGCGAAGGCAAAAAACGCTGAGAACCGCGCCATGAAGAGCGATGTTTTCGCATGGCTTGATGCTAATCCGCCCAAACATAGGGGCATGGACGAGGCCGCAACCAAGATATTTGAGAGCAAGTTGGTTCCAATCAAATCGTGGCGTACAGCCCGTGACTGGGTAGGCGAATGGGAAAAACTACGCTCTGCTGGCACAGCGTAGGTTCTGCCGGCACACAGGGGAGACTTCCCTTCCTGATTTTTTGACACTCATCCCCATACCGCAAGCGCAACAGCGCACAGCGGGTTTGAATGGAGATGGCGATGTCACTGCAGAGCATCATCAACGCGCCCAAGGTACTTGTTGACGACAAGACCGCAGCCGCACAACTGGACGTGACCCCGGGCACCCTGGCCGCGTGGCGATCCACCGGCCGCTACAACCTGCCCTTCGTGAAGGTGGGGCGCAAGGTGCGCTACCGCCAGGCTGACCTGGACACCTGGTTGGACAAGCGCCGACAGGCATCAGGCGCCACGGCGTAAGGGGGGCGACATGACCCCCAACAACAAAAAGCCCCGCAAGCTTCTGGACCAAGCGAGCGGGGCGGATGGCAGTGCACCAAGACTTTCTGCCGAGAAGTTTAGCCCCAAATCGACCACGACGGAAGCCCAGCGCCAGCGCGTGCTGGAGGCTCTGCGAGCGGGCCCGAAAACCAGCCATGACCTGCGCCGCCTGGGCATTTACCAGGCGCCAGCCCGTGTGAAGGAGCTGCGCGACAAGTGCGGCTACCGCATCACCACAGCGCCGGTCCCGCTGGTGGACTCGGACGGCTACTACCACCCCCGCTGTGCCCTTTACACGCTGGAGGCCGAAGCGCCTGGAGGTGCCGTATGACCTGTGTCACCGACAAGGACTTTGCCAACCTGCAGGCTCAGTTCGCCCTGCGCGGGTACGAACTGCACCGGGCGAATGCACCCGACGGCCGCGCCAGCTACTGGACGACGCGCTGGGGCTTGACCAAGCCGCTGGCCGACCTGGAGGCCGTGCACGATTTCCTGCGCCAGATTGGGGGTGGCCAGTGAGCATTGCAGTTTCCATGCGCATTTGGGAGCAGTTTCCCAAGGGCGGTCACGAGCTGCTGGCCATGTTGGCGCTCGCGGAGTGGTCCGACGACGAAGGCAACTGCTGGCCGGGCATGTCGAGCATCGCCGAGCGCTTGCGGGTTTCGCGTTCCCAGGCGCAGCGGGTGGTCCGTAGCCTGGAGGTGCAGGGTTTCGTGACCGTGACCGGTAACGTCAATGGTGGCCCGCCCGGATCGACACGCCGGTACCGGCTGCAGCTTGACCGGATGACGGGCCGCACCGATGCGACCCCTACGGGCCGCATGGATGCGACGGGTAGCACCGATGCGACGGGCCGCACCGACGCGGGGGAGGGGCCGCATGCATGCGCGAAAAGGGGCCGCACCCATGCGGCCCTAACCGTCATAGAACCGTCAGGAACCGTCAACAGTGCAGAAAACCCGACCAAACGGGTTTCCCTCGACGTTGCGAACTGTCCGCATCAGGACATCATTTCGCTGTTTGCGCAGAGCCTGCCTTCGGCTCGCCAAGTGCGTGTGTGGACGCCGACCCGGGCCAGCGCGTTGAGGGCACGATGGCGCGAGGAGCCGGAACGCCAGAACCTGAACTGGTGGCGCCAGTTCTTCGACTACGTGGGAACGAGCGATTTCCTGATGGGCCGCGTGGCCACCCATGGGCGAAAGCCGTTCGACGTGTCGCTGGACTGGCTGATCCATCCCGAGAACATGGCCAATGTCATCGAGGGCAAGTACCACCGAAGCACCGAGCCGGAGGTGTGCGCATGACCTACCCCGCTTTGGACGAGCAGGTGCAAGCCAGCCAACCTGATTTCGGCAATCCCGATACCGAGGCTGGGGTTCTGTCGATCCTGATGGCCTTCCCCGATGCGTTCGACACGGTGGGGGATCGCCTGGAGCCTGCCCACTTTTCTGACCAGTCGCACCGCGTGCTGTTCGTGGAGTTGCGCAAGCAACTGCTGGCAGGCAAAGGGTGCGACGTGCTGAGCTTGGCCGATGCGCTGGAGGGGCGCTTGGCTTTGGCCGACATTCATGCGATTGCCCAGTTCCACGACCACAGTCCGCGCGGCATCGTGGCGATGGTTGACGGGCTGATCAATCGGTACAAGTCCCGCAAGCTGCTGGAGCTGTCGGGCAAGGTGGCCGAACTGGCCTATCTGCAAACGCCGGTGCAAGACCGGATCGACCAGGCCATGGCCGAGCTGACCAAGCTGGGCGACACCGCGGCCAGTGACGACTGGGTGGACGCCTACACCGCCAGCGTGGCGCACACCGCCCTGCTGGAGCGGCGCCACCGTGGTGAGGTGCAAGGGATTGCCACCGGTTTGGCCGACCTGGACGAACTTCTGGACGGCGGGCTGCAGCGCGGTGGCCTGGTGGTGATTGGGGCGCGGCCGGGCATGGGCAAGTCCGCCATTGGGCTGACGGTTGGTTTGCATGTCGCACAGCACCACAGCGTCGGTTTCTTCAGCATGGAGATGCCCCACGCCGATGTGCGCGACCGCGTGGCGGCGATCCTGGGCCATGTGTCGATTGCGGACCTGAAGCGACCCGCCGCCCGTGACCTGGACTATGGCCGCGTGGTGGAAGCGGCGGAACGCTCCAAAGGTCTGAAGTTCCACGTCAGTGACAAGGCTGGGTTGAACATCCTGCAGGTGCGCAGCAAGGCACGGGCCTTGAAGCGCCGCGTGGGCCTGGATGTGCTGGTGGTGGACTACATCGGCCTGATGCCCGGTGTAGACCCGCGCATGCCACGGGTCTACCAGGTGGAGGAAATCACCAAGGGGCTGAAAGCGTTGGCCAAGGAATTGGACATCGTGGTGGTCGCCTTGGCCCAGGTGGGCCGGGGCGTGGCCGAGCGCGCGGACCAGACGCCGCAACTGGCCGACCTGCGGGACTCAGGTTCCATCGAGCAGGACGCGGACGTGGTGGGCTTCATCAACCGGCCCATCGTGACCAAGCCCGACTTGCCCAGCGAGTTCAAGCACTACGGCCTGTTGCGCGTGGCGAAGAACCGGCAGGGCCGACAGGGCGATGTGCACCTGCACTACCAAGGCGAGTTCACCCGCTTTGCCGCATGGTCCGGGCCGCCGCCGAGCAAGGCAGCGTCCCAGGCCGCGCCAGCACGCAGGGGCTTCAACCTCAACGGCGATTACTGACCCCGGAGCCCAAACCATGACCCGACCCCTGCACCTGTGCAGCACCTGCGCGTCCTTTGTGGAGCGGGAGTGCATGAACCTCGTTGCCTTCGTGGTGCCCGGCCCGGCCGCCCAGTTCCGCCCGCCACGCCCGGACGACGTGTGCGATGACTACGAGGCCGAACCGGACCGGCTCACCGACCGATTAATGCAGCGCCTGACGACCAGGCAGACCGAAAACCGACGGAAGAACCCATGACCGAAACCCACCCATTCCCCGAGGCCGCCGGCTTCAAAGTCGTGGCCCTGGTTGCCGGTGACGAGCCTGTTTAAGCAGGAGTACAACAGGAATGACAACACGAAAACCCACCCCCACCACCTGGAAGCCTGGCCAAAGCGGTAACCCCAGGGGCCGCAAGCCCGGCACCGGCGAGGTGGCGCAGATACGCGCCAGCATTGCCCAGGGAATGCCCGAACTGCTGCAGACCCTGATGGCACGCGCCTTGGAGGGTGATATTGGCGCCGCCCGGCTGTTGCTGGAACGCACGGTGGCCCCGCTGCGCGCCGTGGACCCGGCCCAGGTGATCCACCTGCCGGGCAACACTCTGACCGAACGCGGCCGGGCGGTGCTGGGTGCCGTGTCGGCCGGCGAGCTGTCACCCGGCCAGGGGGCGGCCCTGATTGGCGCCATCGGTTCGCTGGCGCGGGTGGCCGAGATGGACGAGCTGGCGGCCCGGGTGGCTGCACTGGAGAGCAAGCATGGCAAGACTTGAAGAGCGCGTGCGCAAACTGGAAGCCACCACCGGCCAGGTGGACCTGCAGGGCATGACCGACGACGAACTGATGGCCTACGCCGGCGAGCACTGGAAGGAGCCGCCGTGGGGCTCCCGCGAAACCGTGGCCGCGGTGCTGACCTTGGTGGGGCGCCAGTCCAGCACCTTCCCGGTGGTGCCAGACCACCTGTTGCCCCCTGACGATGAGGACTACCCATGAGCTACCTGAACCAACGCATCAAGAAGCTGGAAGAGGCCGCACCCGTTGCCCGGCCCGGCTACGGCTTGGCCATTCAGGAGGAAGGCGAAACCGAGGAAGAGGCCATTGCCCGGGTGCGGGCGTCCAAGCCCTGTCGCAAGGTCTTCTTGGTGCAGTTCGTGGAAGCGCCGCACCAGCGTGATTCGGTGGCGGGAGTACCAGACCGCAAGTGCTGACGGTGCGGCCCCGCTTTCGGTAGACTGGCACCGGGAGGGGAACACGATGGACATGCAGCCAGAAACAGAACGCGTCGGCTTTGGATCGCTGATCAACTTGCGTGAGCTGCCACCGGGACCGATTGACCGGTTCAGCACCGATGAATTGACCAGTTTCGTGGCCAATATCAGCCTGTTCAAGCGTGGTCGCCCCTCGCACGAACAGGAGGCACTGCTCAATCGCATGAGCGAGGCCATGGACGAACTGAAGACAAGGGGCGTCCACTCAGTGGCCCTGTCGAACTGGAACTTTGGTCGCGAGAGCAAACCACTCGAAGTGGAATGCATCGACCACCGGCACGATCCAAGCGAGACCACCATCCAACATTGGTATGTGCCACGAGACCGGGAAGCGCGAATGGCCAAGCTACAGCAGAGGTACATGGACTATGTGGTCCGGTTTGAGCGCAGTGACCGGCGTAGGGGGTGGGTGCGTTTTCTGGTTCGACACCCCATCACTGCCTTGAAGGCCATGTTCAATGGCCAACCCTTACCGAGCACATGGCGTCGTGAGCCGCTGAGCGAAATTGACTACTGGGGTGAGCAGTTTAGGACGTTCATGCGCAGCATTGGGCACAAGGCTTAGAGTCTGATTCGCAACAAGGGCCCCGGTACACACTCCACTAGAATGGTTCAAAACTAACAATTCTGGTTCAGCCCCAGCGGGCATGACCGAGACCAAGGGATGCGCAGCAACTTCAGTTTCCTCACAGAACATTCGCCGCTTTTGGCCGATCTGGGTGCCACAGCGGAAAAGCTGTACCCGTTCGACCCGGCGAGCTGCGTGCTCAAACTGCGGCTGCTGGCCGAAACGCTGACCCAGGAGGTGGCCTCACGCATTGGGCTGCGGCTGATTCAGCCCACCCAGGCCGAATTGCTGCGTGCGGTGGACCAGCGGCTGGGGCTGGACGCCCAAGTCCGGCAAATGTTTCACCTGTTGCGCCAGCGCGGCAACGAGGCCGCCCACCAGGTGGACCACCGCATTGGCTACCGCGAAGGCATGGAAGCCCTGAAGGTGGCGCGTGAGGTGGCGCTGTGGTTCCACCGCAGCTTTGGCGCAGCACCCGATTTCAAACCCGGCCCCTTCGTGTTGCCCGACGATCCCAGCCAGAGGCTGGCGGATTTGCAGCAGCAAGTGGCCGCTTTGCAGGCCCACCTGCAGCAAGCCCAGACCGCCCAGGCCAGCCAGACGGAGTTGGCGCAGTTGCTGGAGGCGCAAGCCGCGCAGGAGCGTGCCCTGGCTGCCCGCGCGGCCGAAGAGCGGGAGGTGTACGAAAGCCTGGCAGAGGAAGCCAGCGCCCGATACGCCGCGCTGAAAGCCGACTTTGATGCCCGCTTGAAAGCCACCCAGGCCCAGCCCGACACCACCAACGCCAAAGACCTGCAAGCCTTCGCCCAGCGCGCCGCCCAGGCAGCGCAAAAGGTGTCCATGGACGAAGCCGCTACCCGGCTGCTGATCGACCAGATGCTGGTGGACGCTGGCTGGGAAGCCAATACCTTGGAGCTGACCCACGCCAAGGGCGCCCGGCCAGAGCGGGGCCGCCACCAGGCCATTGCCGAATGGCCCACCCAGGGCAAGCAGAGCGCCGACTACATGCTGTTTGCCGGCCTCACCCCGATTGCCGCGGTGGAGGCCAAACGCCTGAACGTGAATGTGGCCGGCAAAATCGCGCAGGCCGAGCGTTATGCCCGGGGGCTAGCGCTGGACGCCGACCACGAAGCGGCCTGGCTGACCGAAGGTAGCAACGGCCCCTGGCCGGACGGGCAAGGCGGGCTGTTCCAGGTGCCCTTTGTCTATTCGTGCAACGGTCGCCCCTTGGTCAAGCAGAGCCCCGAGGCCAGCGGCACCTGGCACCGCGATGTGCGGCACCCCTCCCACCTGGCCAAGCCTTTGCAGGGGTTCCATTCGCCCGACGGGCTGTTGGACCAGCTCAAGCGCAGCCGGGCCGAGGCCGAAGCCAAGCTGCGCGAAGAGAGCTTTGCCTACCTGGGCCTGCGCGAGTACCAGCAAAAGGCCATTGCTGCGGTGGAAGCGGCGCTGGCCGCTGGCCAAGCCAACTGCTTGCTGGCCATGGCCACTGGCACCGGCAAAACGCGCACCATCATCGGCTTGATCTACCGCTTCCTCAAGGCCGAGCGCTTTCGGCGCGTGCTGTTCTTGGTGGACCGCACCGCGCTGGGCCAGCAAGCGCTGGACGCTTTCAACGAAGCCCCGCTGGAGCAGAGCCAGCCGCTGTCCAAGATCTACAACATTGCCGAGCTGGGCGACATGGCCCACGAGGCCGAGACCCGGGTGCAGGTGGCCACCGTGCAGGCCATGGTCAAGCGCATCTTTGCCAGCGACCAGCCGCCAGCGCTCGATGCGTTCGACTGCATCATCGTGGACGAGGCCCACCGGGGTTACACCCTGGACCAGGACATGACCGAGGGCGAGCTGGCGCTGCGCGACCTGACGCAGTACCTGAGCACCTACAGGCGGGTGCTGGACTACTTTGACGCGGTCAAGATCGGTCTGACCGCGACCCCGGCGCGGCACACCACCGACATCTTCGGCAAACCCGTTTACACCTACTCCTACCGCGAGGCGGTGGCCGACGACTGGCTGATCGACCACGAGCCGCCCATTCGCTACGAAACGCTGCTGACGCAAAAGGGCATTCATTTCGACAAAGGTCAGCAGGTGGAGGCGATCAACCTGGCCACGGGCGAAATTGAAGCGGCCGAGCTGGACGACGAATTGAACTTTGAGCTGGAGAGTTTCAATCGGCGGGTCATCAACGAGGACTTCAACCGCGTCATTTGCGAACAGCTGGCAAAGGAGCTGGACCCCACCGGCGAAGAAAAGGCGATGATCTTCTGCGCCACCGACGCGCACGCCGACATGGTCAAACGCTTGCTGAACGAGGCATTTCGGGCCGTCTACGGCGAGCAGTACAACCAGGCCGCGGTGGAGAAGATCACCGGCGCCTCGGACAAGGTGGACACGCTGATCCGGCGCTACAAGAACGAGCGCTTCCCCACCATTGCCATCACCGTGGACCTGCTGACCACCGGTATCGACGTGCCGGCCATCTGCCACCTGGTGTTTCTGCGGCGGGTCAAGAGCCGCATCCTGTACGAGCAGATGATTGGCCGCGCCACGCGACGCTGCGACGACATCGGCAAAACGGTTTTCAAAATCTACGACCCGGTGGACCTGTACGCCGCGCTGCAGGCGGTCAACACCATGCAGCCGTTGGTGAAAGACCCGAACGTGACGCTGGAGCAGTTGATCGACGAGCTGAACCACCCCGCCTCTTACGAGACGGCCGGCAGCACCCCCGGCGCCACGCACGCCCACGACGTGCTGGACCAGCTCAACCAGAAGCTGATGCGCGTGCTGCGCGACGCCCAGCACAAGGCCGACAAGAAACCTGCGCTGAAAGAGCGGCTGGACCAGCTGGAACAGCAGTGGGGCGTGCCGCCCAAAGACCTGCACCGCCACCTGCACAAGCTCGGGCAAGAACACGGCCCCCAGGCGGCGGCCGACTTTCTGCGGCACCACACCCGGTTGCTGGTGCAGATTGCCGAGGTCAAGCAACTCCTGGGCACGGCGTACATGCCGGTCATCTCCAAACACGCAGACGAGCTGAAGGAACGCACCCAAAGCTGGGGCCTGTACGCCAAGCCCGAAGACTATCTGGAGAGCTTTGGCGACTTCGTGCGCCAGCAGGTCAACCAGTCGGTGGCCATGGCCACGGTGGTCAACCGCCCCAAAGACCTGACCCGCGCCCAGCTTAAGGAAGTGCGCATGCTGCTGGACGGCGCAGGTTACTCCGAGGCCAGCTTGAAGGCCGCGTGGCGCAACCAAAGCAACCAGGACATTGCGGCCGGCATCATCGCCTACATCCGCCAGGCGGCTCTGGGCGAAGCGCTGCTGCCCTTTGACCAGCGCGTGGCCCGGGCCATGCAGCGCATCTACGGCCAGCACGCCTGGAACCCGGTGCAACGCAAGTGGCTGGAGCGGCTGGCCAAGCAGCTCACTCACGAGCTGGTGATCGACCACGACTTTGTAAATAACGCTTTCGCCAACGACGGCGGCGCCAAGCAGCTCGACAAGCTGCTGGGTGGGCAGCTGGATGTGGTGATGGGCGAGCTGGCCAACTGGCTGTGGCCACAGGTGGCCTGAGCTTCGGTGATAGGATCAAACGCAAAATGCCCCCCACCTCTGTCCCCGGCGCAAGCGCGGTGAGTCATGTGAGGGGTTTCTCATTTCTGGAACACCCGTTCACATGACCACCCAAGACATCGTCCAGAAGCTCTGGAACCTGTGCGACGTGCTGCGCGACGACGGCATCAACTACAGCGACTATGTGACCGAGCTGGTGCTGCTGCTCTTCATCAAGATGGAGCACGAGAACACCGAAAGCGGCATTCTGCAAAAGCACCGCCTGCCCGAGTACGCCCGCTGGCCCGAGCTGCGCGACAAAAGCGGCCTGAACCTGCTGCGCCACTACCGGGAAACGTTGCTGAAGCTGTCCCTCAGCGACGACCGGCTGATCGCCGCCATCTATGCCGATGCGCAGACCAGCCTGAAAGAGCCGCGCCACCTGGAGCAGCTCGTCAAAAGCCTGGACGGCATCGACTGGTTCAGCGCCCGGCAAGACGGCCTGGGTGACCTGTACGAAGGGCTGCTGGAAAAGAACGCGAGCGAGACCAAGAGCGGCGCCGGGCAATACTTCACGCCCCGGCCGCTCATCGACGCCATCGTGCAGGTGCTGAAACCCCAACCGGGCGAGACGGTGCAAGACCCGGCCGCCGGTACGGCTGGGTTCTTGATCGCGGCGGACCGCTACATCAAAGACCACACCGACGACCACTACAACCTGAGCGAGAAGGAACGGCAGTTCCAGCGCAACCAGGCTTTCTTGGGCATGGAACTGGTACCGGGCACCCGCCGCCTAGCGCTGATGAATTGCCTGCTGCACGGCATGGAGGGCGATGACGAAGGCGTGGTGCATGTGGGCAACACCCTGGGCAGCGCGGGCAGCGGCTTGCCCAAGAGCCACATCATCCTGAGCAACCCGCCGTTTGGCACGGCCAAGGGCGGCGGCGGCCCCACCCGTGACGACCTGACCTTTGCCACCAGCAACAAGCAGCTGGCTTTTGTGCAGCACATCGTGCGCCACTTGCGCGATGGCGGCCGTGCCGCCGTGGTGTTGCCCGACAACGTGCTGTTCGAGGCCGGCGTGGGTGCCGACATTCGCCGCGACCTGATGGACAAGTGCCGCTTGCACACCATTCTGCGGCTGCCCACCGGCATCTTCTACGCCCAGGGCGTGAAGACCAACGTGCTGTTCTTCCAGAAGATCAGCCAGGCCTCCACCGGCAGCACGCAAGAGGTGTGGGTGTACGACATGCGCGCCAACGCGCCCAAGTTCGGCAAGCGCACCCCGCTGACCGACGCGCACTTTGCCGACTTCATTGCGGCGTATGGCGATGAGCCCAACGGCAAGGCCGAGCGGACGGACCAGGGCGAGCAAGGCCGGTTCCGGCGCTTCACCCGCGACTGGATCGCCAAGGAAAAAGGCGACAGCCTGGACATTGCTTGGCTCAAGGACGACAGCGCCGAAGATGCGGCCGACCTGCCCGAACCGGCGGTGCTGGCGCGGGAAGCGGTGGAGGAGCTGAACGGGGCGCTGGCGGAGTTGGAGGCGATCTTGGCTGAGCTGGGGGAGCTTGCTGAATGACGACGGGCTGGATGACGGCTTCCATTGCTGACCTTGCTCAAAAGGTCGGCAGTGGTGCCACCCCTTCTGGAGGTGAGGCGGCCTACAAGTCAGCTGGAACACCACTGATCCGCTCAATGAATGTCGTGTTCTTTGGGTTCAAGCGCGAAGGGTTGGCCTTCCTCGACTCGCAGCAAGCAGCGGCACTTGATGGGGCCACCGTAAAAGCTAGCGATGTGTTGTTAAACATCACGGGTGCTTCGATTGGTCGCGTGACGCTCGCACCAGCCGACATGGAGGGCGCTCGTGTCAATCAGCATGTATGCATCATTCGTCCAAGACATGGTGTTGATGCACGGTACTTGGGCGCGTATCTATCGAGTCCTGCTGTTCAGTCGATGATCTGGGCAGACAACACGGGGACTACTCGGCAAGCTCTGACCAAGCAACAGATTCTGGGTTTTGAAGTCCCGGTGGCTCCGGCGTCTGAGCAACGCCGCATCGCCGACAAACTCGACGCCGTCCTCACCCGCGTGGACGCCGTCAATGCCCGCTTGGCCCGCGTCGCCCCCATCCTCAAACGCTTCCGCCAATCTGTTCTGGCGGCTGCCACCTCGGGGCGGTTGACGGAGGATTGGCGCAGCGAGCATGCCTCTGCATCTTGGCTACCCCGATCAGTTGAATCGCTGTCGGTGCACATTAGCGATGGGCCTTTTGGGTCGAACCTCAAGTCAGATGACTACACCGAGCAAGGTGCGCGTGTTGTTCGGCTGGAAAACATCGGACACCTGAAATTCGACGCGTCTAAGGAAACCTTCATCTCGATGGAGAAATACGAAACGCTGAGAAAACACACGCTAGTGAAGGGCGACCTTCTTTTTTCGTCGTTTGTAGATGAGGAAGTCAGGGTTTGCGAGTTCCCCGCAGACATCACCGAGCCCACGATAAATAAAGCGGACTGCTTCTGCGTGAGAACCGACCCGGAGCAGGTCAACAGACACTTCTTGGCAATGCGTCTGGCCTGCCGGAGCACATACGAAGAATTGAAAGAGTTAGTCCACGGCGCTACCAGACCGCGAATCAACTTGCGCCAGTTGCGGCGACTTGAGGTCATGCTCCCATCCTTAGGGGAGCAAGCCGAAATCGTCCGCCGTGTCCAAATTCTGTTCGCCTTCGCCAACCGCCTCGAAGCCCGCCTGCAAGCTGCGCAGACAGCCACTGAGCGTCTGACGCCGGCTCTGCTGGCCAAGGCGTTCCGGGGCGAGTTGGTGCCACAAGACCCGAACGACGAACCGGCCAGCGAACTGCTCAAGCGACTGGCAGCCACCAACACCGCACCAGCCACCCCGAAACGGCGCGGCAGGGCTCCCAAGGCGGCCTGATCTCACACAGAACGAAAAATGGCCGCTACGCCACTTGACCAAGACGCGGAGGCGACGGTTCGGCAGCTGCAGCGCTCTGATGCGTTTGAAGAGGCGTTGCTGGACTGCTTCCCTGATGAGGGCTTGGTTTTGGCCATGCCGTCTCCGCAGCATGAATTGGTGGCCAGTGCGTGCTCCATCAGTATCGAGCATGCCCGCGTGCTCAGGGCGTCGTTTGCCTTGGATGCCCCGCACGCTGGTACGGCGCTGCTGCGCCTGCAATTTGAGGCTTTGCTGCGAGCAGCTTGGCTGCTGTTCGCGGCGTCTCCCACGCACATTGCCAAGCTCTCGGCTTCCCTGGGGCAGGAGGCCGAGCAGGCCGCCAAAAACTTGCCGAGCTACCAGGTGATGCTCAGCGAGGTGGAGAAGCGTGCACCCGCTGGGTTGACCGCACCGCTGGTCGAGTTCAACCAAAACACCCGGCATGCGCTGAACTCGTTTGTGCACACGGGCATACACCCGTTGAGCCGCCACCGGCAGGGCTACCCGCTGGAGCAGGCGCTGACGCTGGTGAAGTTTTCAAACGCGGTCATGCATTTCGCGTATCGGTTGTTGGCTTCGCTCACCGGGCGGCAGCCACTAATGGATGCGGTCACGCACAAGTACGCCGAGTTTGCAGACTGCCTGCAGTTGAGAAGTTAAGGGCCAAACACACACACGCCATCAGGAGGAGCCCAATGCCCATTCAACACGCCATCTGGCAAGTCGGTACACAACCCGTCCCGTTGAGCGCCAGCAAACTGGCCAGCGAGCAGTTGCTGGAGGAGATGATCGTCAAAGACCCGCGCATCCTCAGCAACGAGTGGATGCTGATCGGGCAGCAGGAGGTCACGGCGTCGGGCGGGCGTATTGACTTGCTGGCGATTGCGCCCGATGGGGCCTTGGTGCTGATCGAGCTGAAACGTGACCGCACCCCGCGTGAAATCGTGGCCCAGGCGCTGGATTACGCGTCCTGGGTGCAGGGCCTGACGGCCGAAAAAATCGTGCAAATCTTCAGCCGCTTCAGCCAGGGAGGCAGTTTGGAAGCGGCGTTTCATCAGCGGTTCGGTGCGGTGCTGGACGAGGAATCGCTGAACCACACGCACCAAATCATCATTGTGGCGGCGGAGCTGGACCCTTCCACCGAGCGCATCATTGGCTACTTGAACGAGCGCGACATTGCCATCAACGTGCTGTTCTTTCAGGTGTTCCAGCACGGCGAGCACCAGTTGCTCAGCCGCTCCTGGTTGATTGACCCCGGCGAAACGCAAGCCAATGCGGCCGTGGGCACCACCACCGTGGGCGAGAAAGAGCCCTGGAACGGCGAGTTCTACGTGTCGTTTGGCGATGCCACGAACCGCAGCTGGGACGATGCGCGTGCTTATGGCTACATCAGCGCCGGCGGCGGCACCTGGTACAGCCAGACACTGAAGCTGTTGTCACCCGGCCAGCGGGTGTGGGTGAATATTCCCAAAAAGGGCTATGTGGGGGTGGGCGTGGTGGAGCAGGCCGTGCAGCCGGCCAGCACCTTCACGGTGAACACCCCAGACGGCGACCGGCCAGTGATGGACGTGGTGCAGCACGGCGAAAAGTACAGAGCCACCGCCCACGACCCGGAGCTGAGCGAATACTTTGTGAAGGTGCGCTGGGTGGACACACGCCCCGTGGGCCAGGCCTTTTATGAGGTGGGTTTGTTTGGCAACCAGAACACGGTGTGCCAACCCACCACGCCCAAGTGGCGGCACACGGTGGAGCGGTTGAAGCAGGTGTTTCGGCTCCAGGATTGAAAATAGATCAGTTAACGGCGTGAGGGGAGGGATGAAATGGCGAAACCGCAGGATCAAAATATTGCTGATAGTTATGAGGCTGATGTGGCAACGGTGCTGTTGGGTATGCACCGCGTGTTGCAAGAAATTGAAGCCAAGCTAGAGCAGCGCATGGCTCAACACGACCAATCCGTAGAGCGCGGTTTGGCGAGAGCGCAAGCTCGCTGCGAAAGTTTGTTGGAACAGTGCATAAAGTCCGAACAAGTAGCTGCGGCAAAACTGGCGGGAATAGAAAAAGCCAATGCCTCGGCACAAGGGTTTGCTGCCGAGATCGAGTCTGTTATGAAAGACTTGGAGCATCGTATCAGGCAGGCTGCAATCACCTGTACTGCGGAGGCCAACCGTCAGGCCTTGGAGGTTGTGCAAAAATGCCAAGAGGCGAGTGTCGGCTTGAAGGCGGATGCATACAAGGCGTATAAAGCGTTGGAGTTGCAATGGTAATCCCCCCGAAATGCATCGGGCTGAGAAGTAGATTCAGGCGGTCATGGCCAACCGCTGTTTTGGTGTGATGCCGCCCAAGGCCATGTTTGGACGTTCGTGGTTGTAAATCCACATCCAGTTGGTGGCGTACAGCC
>JAUVYR010000165.1 GCA_030602985.1 Burkholderiales bacterium | reverse complement strand
ACCAGCCCCCGGTCGCGATAACGCCGGTGCAAGTCCTCAAGCCCACGATACTGACTGGTGAAACCGCAATAACTGGCGGTATTGACCACCAGCAGCACCTGGCCTTGGTATTGGCACAGCGACTGCGGCTTTTCGTCCTGCAGGCGATCGAAGGTATGGTTCAGCAGGGGTGGGCAGTTGGCCTCAGAAGTGGCTGTCGGCGCACTGGCTTGTGTCGGCTGAGCCGTCAGGCCGAACAACCCGGCCGCTCCCAATGGAATAGCCACCACAGCGCAGAGACGAACCAGAGAGGCAGGGGTTTGTACGGCTGGGCGTGCTGGCATGGCCACTCTCCTGACAATCAACGCAGACGCATCTCCGCTGCTCGCGCATGAGCCTGCAATCCCTCGCCATGGGCGAGGACCGAAGCGATCTGACCCAGGTGCTGCGCACCCGATTCACTCACTTCAATGATGCTACTGCGCTTTTGAAAGTCGTACACCCCCAACGGGCTTGAGAAGCGGGCGGTGCCGCTGGTGGGAAGCACGTGGTTAGGGCCAGCGCAATAGTCACCCAGACTTTCGCTGGTGTAGGCCCCCAGGAAGATGGCGCCGGCGTGCTTGAGCAGCGGTTCCCAGCGATGCGGCTCGTGGCTGGACACCTCCAGATGCTCAGGGGCGATCTGGTTGCTGATGTCGCAGGCCTCGTGCATGCTGCGAGTGAGAATGAGGGCACCCCGGTTGTTGAGGCTTTTGGCAATGATCTCCGCCCGGGGCATGGTGGGCAGCAGGCGATCAATGGCCGCCTGCACCTGGTCGATGTAGTCCTCGTTCGGGCACAACAGGATGGATTGAGCGAGTTCGTCGTGCTCGGCCTGGCTGAACAGATCCATTGCCACCCACTCCGCAGGCGTGGTTCCATCGGCCAACACCAGAATTTCACTGGGGCCAGCAATCATGTCGATGCCCACGGCACCAAACACGTGCTTCTTGGCACTGGCCACGTAGGCGTTACCAGGGCCCGTGATCTTGTCCACCTTGGGAACGGTCTGGGTGCCATACGCCAGCGCGGCCACCGCCTGCGCCCCGCCGATGGTGAAAGCACGACTGACGCCCGCCACGTAAGCAGCTGCGAGCACCAGCGGGTTCTTTTCACCACGCGGGGTCGGCACCACCATGATGATTTCGCTCACGCCCGCCACATGGGCCGGAATGGCGTTCATGAGCACACTGCTGGGGTAAGCCGCTTTGCCACCGGGGACATAGATGCCCACGCGGTCCAACGGCGTGACCTTCTGACCCAGCAGGGTGCCGTCGTCGTCGCGGTAAGTCCAGCTTTCGCCGTTGGCCTTCTTCTGTGCTTCGTGGTAGCGGCGCACGCGGTCGGCCGCCTGTTGCAGCGCGTCGCGCTGGGCGGTGGGCAGGCCATCAAAAGCGGCTTTCAGTTCAGCCTGGGTCAGCTCCAGATCGACCAGCATGGTGGCGCTCAGGCCGTCAAAGCGCTCGGTGTAGTCCAGCACAGCGGCATCGCCACGGGCTTTCACGTCGGCCAGAATGTCGGCCACCCGTTGCTCGATGGCCGCGTCGGTATCGGCCGACCAGTGCAGGCGCTGCTGGAAGCGGGCCTCGAAATCGGCATCAGCGGTGCTGAGGCGCAGCGGTGTGGCCTGGAGTGCGGGGGCGTTCATGCGGCCATTCCTTGTGGCTGGCTGGCGCGGTCAAACGCATCCAGAATGGGGCGCAGGGCCTCACGCTTGACCTTCAAGGCACCCTGATTGACCACCAGACGAGAGGAAATATCCATGATGCGCTCCACCTCTACCAGGTGATTGGCCTTGAGGGTGTTGCCGGTGGACACCAGATCCACGATGGCGTCCGCCAGTCCGGTGAGCGGCGCCAGCTCCATGCTGCCGTAGAGCTTGATCAGGTCCACGTGCACACCCTTGCTGGCAAAAAATTCGCGCGCGATGGCCACATACTTGGTGGCCACCTTCAGGCGGGCACCCTGGCGCACAGCGCGTGCGTAGTCGAAGTCGGCGCGCACGGCCACACTCATGCGGCACTTGGCAATACCCAGATCCAGCGGCTGGTACAGGCCCACATTGCCCGCCCCCCCCCACTCGGCCTCGTGCTCCAGCAGGGTGTCCTTGCCGCAGACGCCCAGATCGGCCCCACCGTATTGCACATAGGTGGGCACGTCGGAGGCGCGCACCAGCACCACCCGCACGTCGGGGCGGTTGGTCGGCAGGATGAGCTTGCGGGATTTGTCCGGGTCTTCCAGCACTTCAATACCGGCAGCGGCCAGCAACGGCAGGGTTTCCTCGAAAATGCGGCCCTTGGACAGGGCCAGGGTCAAGGTCTGGGTCTGGGGGCTGGTGCTCATGAGAGCCTTTCGATGTCGGCGCCCAGGGCGCGCAGTTTCACTTCCATCTGGTCGTAACCACGGTCCAGGTGGTAGATGCGGTCGACCACCGTTTCACCCTCGGCCACCAGCCCGGCGATCACTAGGCTGGCCGAGGCGCGCAAGTCGGTCGCCATCACGGTGGCCCCTGACAGGCGCTCCACGCCTTCCACCAGGGCCACGCGGCCATCGATGTGGATTTTGGCGCCGAGTCGCTGCAGCTCCTGCACGTGCATGAAGCGGTTTTCGAAGATGGTCTCGGTCACGCTGCTGGCTCCTGGTGCCACACAGTTGAGGGCCATGAACTGGGCCTGCATGTCCGTCGGGAAGCCAGGGTATTCGGT
>JAUVYR010000032.1 GCA_030602985.1 Burkholderiales bacterium | reverse complement strand
TCGATGGAGGGCACCCGCAAGATGCCGCTGCACCTGTTGCTGGGCGTGCATGAGGGGATGAAGGTCATGCAGGACGAGATTTTTGGCCCTCTGCTGCCTGTATTGCCGTATCGGGATCTCTCACAAGCCTTAGCCCATGTTCGCTCAGGCCCACGCCCGCTGGCCTTGTACCTGTTCAGCCACGATGCGGCCACGCAGCGCCGGGTGCTGGATCAGACGCACAGCGGCGGGGTGACCATCAATGACACGCTGATGCATGTGGCGCAAGACGACTTGCCGTTTGGTGGCGTGGGGCCATCGGGCATGGGACACTATCACGGCCACGAGGGGTTCCTGACCTTCTCCAAGGCCAAGGGCGTGCACATCAAGGGCCGATTCAACACCGGCCGCCTGGTGTACCCGCCCTATGGCGGATGGATGCATCGGCTGATTCAGCGCTGGTTCATTCGCTGACAGTCTGAGCCATGGGGCTGGCCCGGGTTGCCCGGCTGGGGGTTGAAACCGATGAGCCCGCCCGCCCCCAATGCACGATTTCGAGGCGGCCGTCCATGTGTTCCACGATCCCGGTCAGGCTTTCCACCCAGTCCCCATCGTTGCAGTAGAGCGTGCCGTCGATATCGCGCATTTCGGCGCGGTGGATGTGCCCGCAGATCACGCCATCCAGCCCACGCTTGCGGGCCTCGGCAGCCACCGCCCCTTCAAACTGCAGCACGTAGTTGAGGGCGCTCTTGACGCGGTGCTTGAGGTATTGCGACAGCGACCAGTAGGGCAGACCCAGCCGGGCCCGCCAGGAATTCAGATGCGTGTTCATGCGCAGCGTGAGCTCGTAGAGGTTGTCGCCCAGATAGGCCAGCCACTTGGCGTACTGGATCACGCCGTCGAAGTGATCCCCGTGGATGATCCAGAACTTGCGCCCGTCGGCGGTGGTGTAGATGGCATCTTCCACCACGTCCACGCCGCCAAACTGATGACCCAGGAAGTGCCGGGCAAATTCATCGTGGTTGCCGGGCACGAAAATCACTTTGCAGCCCTTGCGGGCACGGCGCAGGATTTTCTGGATGACGTCGTTGTGGCTTTGCGGCCAGTACCATTTCCGCCTCAGTTGCCAGCCGTCGATGATGTCACCGATCAGGTAGAGGCGGTCGCTTGGGTGGGCTTTGAGGAAAGCCAGCAGGGCTTTGGCCTGACACCCTGGTGTGCCCAGGTGCACATCGGAAATGAAGACGCTGCGCAGCCGGCGACCCGCATGCGGCGGTGGGTCGTCGGCATCGTCTTCGTCAGAAGCCTGTCTCAGGGCGTGCGCCATGGTCATGGCCTGGGCCTGGTCGGCCTGGCGTTGCAGGGGCCTTGACAAGCGAGCCGGGGCGACAAAACCGTTGCGCATCAAGTCCCCAGCAAGTGCTTGCGGTAACGGGCCGGCAGGTCGGCCAGTCGCATCATCATCGGCAGATCGGCGGCGTTGAAGTCGGGGTCCCAGGCGGGTGGCCCCAGCACCTTGGCGCCCAGGCGCAGATATCCTTTGATCAGGGCGGGGGGGTCGACATGGAGGGTGTTGTCCAGCTGCTCGATGGGCAGCGGCAGGCGGGGGCGGACGTGAAATTCGATGGACGCCAGGTGTTTGTCACTGACCTGACGCCAGATGCTGGCCGCGGCATACCCGCTGTGCAGCAGGCCCGAACCGGCATCGTGTTGCATGGGGATGCTGGCGCAACCGATCATGGTGTTCAGGCGATTGCGGGCCATGAAATCGGCCAGGGCGCTCCACAGCGCCAGGATGACGCCACCATGCCGATGGTCACGGTGGACGCAGCTGCGACCGAGTTCGACCATGTGCTCGCGCAGAAACCGCAGTCGTGTGAGGTCGAACTCGGTGTCGCTGTAAAAGCCCCCCACGCGGCGGGCCTGGATCGGCGTCAGCACCCGGTAGGTGCCGATCACGGCCTGGGTGAGTGCATCCCGCACCAACAGGTGTTCGCAGTAATCGTCGAAGAGGTCGATGTCATGACCCGCCAGCTTCTGGGGCAGGCGTGCGCCCATTTCATTCGCAAACACCTCGTAGCGCAGCCGCTGCGCCTCGCGCACCTCGTCCAGATGCCTGGCCCAGCTGACCGTGAATGCCTGCCCGCTATGGCCGGCGGCGGGATGGGCTGGCTGTGCCGCTGGGGACAGGCGAATGTGGTCGACGACAGACAAATCGCTCATGGATCTCTCTCCTTTGAGCCCATTTTTGAAACCTCAGATGTCGACCGCATGGCAGTTTCATGAAAAGTCCATGACACGCGGATCGGGCTTCATCTGAACGTCATGAAACTGCCATCGTCCTGACATGACGGGCTTCCAGCATGCACAGCATCTTCAACAGGAGCGAAGCATGAACGTGACGATTGTGGGAGCGGGTTATGTGGGGCTGGTGACAGCGGCCTGTCTGGCGGATCTGGGCAATGACGCGCTGTGTGTCGATCACGACCCGGCGCGCATCGTGCTGCTGCAGGCCGGGGGCGTGCCCATTTACGAGCCCGGCCTGGACGACCTGATCGTCCGCAATCTAAACGCCGGTCGATTGCGGTTCACGCACCAGCTGGCGGCTGGGGTTGCGCATGCCGAGGTGCTGTTCATCGCCGTGGGCACGCCACCTTTGGAAGATGGCTCCGCCGATTTGCAGCATGTGCTCGCGGTGGCGTGCCAGGTGGGCGCGTGTGTGGACCATTCCCTGGTCGTGGTCAACAAGTCCACGGTGCCCGTCGGTACGGGTGAGGCCGTGGCCCACGCCCTGCGCGACGCGATGCGAGGTCGTGAGACCCAGGGCGTTGAGGTGACCGTGGTCTCGAATCCGGAGTTTCTGAAGGAAGGGGCCGCCATCGAGGATTTCATGCGGCCCGACCGCATTGTCGTGGGGGTACCGCCAGGGGCATCCGGCGAGCGGGCGCGGCGTCTGATGGCACGGCTGTACGCCCCGTTCAATCGCCATCATGAGCGCACGGTCTGGATGGATGTGGCCAGCGCCGAGCTCACGAAATACGCCGCCAATGCCATGTTGGCCACACGCATCTCGTTCATGAATGAAATGGCAGCATTGGCTGACCGGGTGGGGGCGGATATCGATGCGGTGCGTCGCGGCATGGGTGCAGACCAGCGCATCGGCCACAGCTTTCTGTACGCCGGTACAGGGTACGGCGGCAGCTGCTTCCCGAAAGACACACGGGCCCTGGTGCACACAGCAGCCACGCACGGTCTGGACATGCGCATCGTCCGTGCCGTTGATGAAGTGAACACCTCGCAAAAGCTGCACCTGATTGACTTGCTGACGCAGTTGATGGGCGAGGACCTGACCGGCCGCCGTATCGCTCTCTGGGGCTTGGCCTTCAAGCCGAATACGAACGACATGCGGGAAGCGCCCAGCCGTGGGGTGATGAAGGCATTGCTGGAGCGCGGTGCCGAGGTGTCGGCCTACGATCCGGTAGCCATGCGTGAAGCACAGACCGCACTCGCGGCGGATATGCCAGGGATCGGGCCAAGACACCCCCGCATGCATTGGGCGGATACGCCCGAGCTGGCGCTGATCGGGGCGGACGCCTTGTTGATCCTCACCGAATGGAAGTGTTTCCAGAACCCGGATTTCCGTCGCTTGCGAACCCAGATGCGCGATGCGCTGGTGCTGGACGGACGCAACCTCTACGATCCGGCGCAGCTGCAGGAGCTGGGGGTGGCCTACGTGGGTATCGGCCGACGCAACGAGGCCGGTGACAGTCGACTCAGGCGTTCGCTGCCTGCCGCTGCAGCAGCTGCATCCAGGTCGACTCAACCTGTGTGACGATGACGGCCCAGTCGAGTGACTGGGTGGTGTCGCGGGCCTGCTGGCGCAGGTTCTCGCCGAGGGCAGGCTGAGCCGCCAGATCGACCGCCCGGTGAATGAAGGCCGATGCGTCCCCCACCGGCGCCAGCAAACCGTTGTCGCCATGGCGGATGAGCTCGGCAGCGGCCGCGTAGTCGAACGCCACCACGGCAAGGCCGCTGGCCAGGGCCTCCGGGGTCACATTGCCATAGGTTTCCGTGAGGCTGGGAAAGAGAAAGATGTCGGCACTGGCGTAATGGGTGGCCAGGTCGGCATCGCGTCGGGGTCCGGCCAGGATGGCGTCCGGGCAACGGGCCTGCAGCGCGGCACGTTCAGGGCCATCGCCCACCACCACCAGCTTCAACCGGGGATCGACGTGCCGCATGGCCTCGAAAGCCTCGATCAGCAGCGACAGGTTTTTTTCTGCCGCCAGGCGGCCCACGGACAGCACCACCCGGGTTGACGCATCGGCCCCCCAGGCGGCGCGCAAGTCGGCACTGCGATGGGCGGGGTGGAAGCGCTGGGTGTCCACGCCACGCGCCACCACCAGCAGCCGTTCGAAGCCCATGGTCTGGAGTTCGTTCGCCAGCTGGGGGGTGGGCACCAGCGTGCAGTCGGCGCGGTTGTGAAACTTACGCAGGTAGGCGGCAATCGGCTTGTGTAGCCAGCCAGCGCCGTAGTGGCGGCTGTACGCGTGGAAGTTGGTCCGAAAGTCGCTGCTGACGGGTAACTTCAGCTTGCGAGCGGCCTGCAAGGCAGACCAGCCCAGGGGCCCTTCGGTGGCGATGTGCACCACATCCGGCCGTCGAACCGTCCACAGTTTGAGGAGCGCGTTTTTGGCCGGCAGTCCCATGCGCAGGTGGGGGTAGCGGGGGATGGGCAAACCACGCATCAGCACATGCTCCAGCGGATCGTGGGCGGCGGCCTGATCCAGCGCATGTTGACGGGGGCGGATCACCTGAATATCGTGATTGCGTGCCTGCAGGCCCCGCACCAGTCGATCCACGGTGATGGCCACACCATTCACTTCTGGGGGATAGGTTTCCGAGACCACCGCGACGCGCAGCGACTGCTGCGGCGAAGGATAGCGTTCGATGTGCAGACAGGGAGCGGGCGAGTTCATGACGCCATGGTGATGCCCGCTCATAACAACTGTGTGACAGGCAACGAGATGTCACGGCATTTTCATATCAGCCGCTGACCATGCAGGTTGTGCCCTGTGTGAGGCATGCCATCACTTGATATAGAGGAATCTGACGTGAACGAATTTCTGCAAGCCCTTCGCGTGCAGCGCTGGGACGATCACCGCTATTACCACCACAGTCGCATCAATCAGAGTCTGCATCTGCTCAGCGCGATCAGCTTTGTGGTGGCCTATGTGATGCTGTTCAAGGACCCGGCCATGGCTGCTTTGATCGCGTGGCTGGTGTCGATGGTGAGCCGCCAGGCCGGTCACTTTTTCTTCGAACCCAAGGGGTATGACCACATCAACCAGGCCACCCACGAGTACAAGGAGGAGATCAAAGTCGGCTACAACCTGCAGCGCAAGGTGGTGCTGATGGCGATCTGGGCCTGCTCGCCCCTTCTGCTGGTGTGGCAGCCGAGTCTGTTCGGGCAGGTCGAGCCACACGACGGCTGGCGCGCATTCATGCACAACGTGGGCATGATGTGGCTGGTGGTGGGCGTGGGTGGCCTGCTGTTCCGCATGGGGCAGCTGTTTGTGCAGCAAAGTGTGCAGACCGGTCTGGTGTGGGCCACCAAGATCATCACCGATCCGTTTCATGACATCATGCTGTATTACAAAGCTCCTTGGTACCTCATGCGCGGTCAGTTTCTGGACCCGGGTCAACGGGCCCATTGAACTAAAGGGCTCTCAGGACGCCGAGCGCCCTGAGAGCTGCTGCCAGACCTGTCGGGCTTTGGCTTGCAGCAGCTCACGCGCCATCTGCTGGCGTATGGCGCGATGGGTGAGCTTGGCGTCGGTCCACCACCAGCCATCGGCCTGCATCTGCTGCCCTGAAGCGATGAAGCGGCGGAGCACTTCTTCAAAATCGGCGTCGGTATAGTTCAGGCTGAAAACCAGTCTGCCAGTGCCCACCCAACTCAGGGCCAGCCCATGGGCGCGCAGGTAGAACTGCAGCAGCCAGTGGTAGCGTGAGGGCTGGGTGTAGTTCAGCGTCCAGATGGTGGACAGGGCCTCGGCCTGCACGGGCAGACCGGCCTCTCGCATCGCCTGATTGAAGCGTTGCAGGCGTTGTGACCAGCGCGCATCCAGTCCGTCGTACAGAGCCAGCACCTCAGGGGTGTCGAGTGCGCGCAGAAACGCGTTCATGGCACCCATCACATAGGGGTGGGCATTGAAGGTGCCGCGTGCAAAACAGATGTCGGCGGGACGGTCCTCGCGGAAGCGTTCCATCCACCGGCGCTGTCCACACACCACGCCCACTGGCAGGCCACCCCCCAGTGTCTTGCCGTAGCAGACCATGTCGGCCTGCACGCCGAACCAGGCCTGGGCACCGCCCAAAGCCAGCCGGAAGCCCACAAACACCTCATCAAAAATCAGCACGATGCTGCGTTCGGTACAGACTTCACGCAAGCGCTGCAGCCACCGCCTGTAAGCGGCGCGGTCGAAGTGTGCGCTGCGGCTACCGTCCATCAGGGTGGAGTCGCCGGGGGCATTGCGGTTGGGGTGCAGAGCCTGGAGCGGGTTGACCAGGACGCAGGCGATGTCGCGGCGGCTGCACAGCACCTGCAGGGACTTGTCGTCCATGTCTTTTAGTGTGTAGGTTTCGCGCGGCGGCAAGGGATTCCCCGGGCCGGGCTGCACATCTTCCCACCAGCCGTGGTAAGCGCCGGTGAAGCGCACCAGATGGCGTTTGCCGGTGTGGTAGCGCGCCAGCCGCACGGCCTGCATCACCGCTTCGGTGCCCGACATGTGGAAGCTCACGTCGTCCATGCCCGAGAGGGCTTTGAGCCTTGCCACGTTGTCGGCCACGCAGGGGTGGTAGCCCCCCAGGACTGGGCCCAGTGCGGCGCCCAGTGCGGCCCCTTCGGCCATGCAGGCCCTGTAGAAGTCCACCCCCAGCACATTCACGCCGTAAGAGCCGGTCAGATCCAGGTGCTCGTTGCCGTCCAGGTCGGTCAGGGTGACGCCTTGTGCCGATGCCCAGAAACTGCCCATCGGCAAGTGGGCTTTGGCGTAGGCGCTGAAGGGAAAGGGTATGCGGTAGCGGCTGGTGAATCGCATGTCGGGCAGGCCGTCACTGGCTTGCTGGCCGATTGCCAGGGTCTGCGGGGCCCGCTCGCGCAACTGCTGGCTCAGCTGCTCGAACCCTTGCCGTCGCTGAACCGCGACCTCGACAGGCGCTCCATCCGCAGCAAAAAATCGCGCTTCGTCGTAGTGGAGGGCAGGCATCCACCGGGCGGCGCGCTTGGCCATGCGCGAATGGCCGGCCAACGACCGGTGTTTGGCTCTGGACAATTGCAGGCGTCGGCGCAACGCAGGAAAACCCGCCATGGCAGCGGCCAGGGCACTGGCGGTGAGAACGAGTTCGGCAGACATGTCATCAAGCTTTCAAAACGCGGTGTGACAGTTGTATGCCGTTCATTTGACAAAGCCATGAAAACCTTGCGTCTGCGCGACCGATTCCTGTTGCAGGAAGACCTCAACTTTCTGCTCACCAACCGCGTACCCCGGCTGGCGCTCACGCGCTTCATGGGTTGGTACAGCCGCCTCCGTAGTCCGTGGTTGACGCGCTTTTCCATCGCGGTGTGGCGCCTGTTTACTGATCTGGATCTGAGCGAGGCGAAGCATCAGCGCTTTGACAGCCTGCGGGATTGCTTCATCCGCGAATTGCGCGAGGGCGCACGCCCGTTCGATCCAGGCGAATCGGTCCTGGCCAGCCCCTGCGATGCCATTGTGGGGGCCATGGGCACCGTGCAGCAGGGGATGGTGCTGCAGGCCAAGGGGTTTCCATACACCCTGACTGACCTGATGGGGTCGGCCGACCTGGCGAGTCAGCACGAAGGCTGCTCCTACGTCACCCTGCGACTGACGTCCAGCATGTACCATCGGTTTCATGCGCCGCAAGACATGCGCATCTCACGGGTCACTTACATCAGCGGCGATACCTGGAACGTGAACCCGATCGCGCTCAAGCGCATTGAGCGGCTCTTTTGCAGGAACGAGCGGGCAGTTGTCGAATGCCGCCTGCAGGACGAGGCCCGGCTCACGCTGGTGCCCGTGGCCGCCATCCTGGTGGCGAGCATCCGGCTGCATTGTTTGCCTCACCCGGTGCCTTTGCGGGAACAGGGGGCGAACGTGATGGCGTGCGATACCCACGTCCAGAAAGGCGACGAGCTCGGCTGGTTCGAGCACGGCTCCACCCTCATCGTGTTCGGACCACCCGATGCCCGATGGGCCTCCGGTATCGCCAGCGGGCAGTTCATAAAGGCGGGGCAGGCGCTGTTCCAGCGATGCGTGTTTGACCCTGCAGACGTGTCATGAAATCGTCACGCAAGCGTCATATCGTGATGGCCTCCCCACTCTCGACCCCACACCATGGCCTTGCCGCACGACGAAATCCTCCGACGCATGGAGCGCGACTTGCTCGACAGTTACGACGAAGAGCTGGAGCTCGAGATGGAGGATCGCAACCCGGTGGGCCTGGCGGGTGATCTGGGGCAGGGCCACACCGATGCCGACAAACAATACCGCATCGCCTATTTCCGTGAGCTGTTCAAGTTGCAGGGCGAACTCGTCAAGCTGCAGGACTGGGTGGCCCACACGCGGCAGAAGGTGGTGATCCTGTTTGAAGGACGCGATGCTGCCGGCAAGGGCGGCGTGATCAAGCGCATCACCCAGCGCCTGAACCCGCGCGTGTGCCGGGTGGTGGCGCTGCCCGCCCCCAACGACCGGGAGCGGACTCAGTGGTATTTCCAGCGCTACGCGGCCCACTTGCCGGCGGCAGGCGAAATGGTGCTGTTCGATCGCAGTTGGTACAACCGCGCCGGTGTGGAAAAGGTCATGGGCTTCTGCACCGACGAGGAGTACGAGGAGTTCTTCCGCTCGGTCCCGGAATTTGAGCGCATGCTGGTGCGCTCGGGCATCCGATTGATCAAGTACTGGTTCTCCATCACCGACGAGGAGCAGCACCTGCGCTTTCTGGGCCGCATTCACGACCCGCTCAAGCAGTGGAAGCTCAGCCCCATGGACCTGGAAAGCCGCCGCCGCTGGGAGGACTACACCCGCGCCAAGGAGACCATGCTGGAGCGCACCCACATCGCTGAAGCGCCCTGGTGGGTGGTGCAGGCGGTGGACAAGAAAAAGGCACGCCTGAACTGCATGCATCACCTGCTATCGCAGTTTGCTTACCACGAGATCGAACGCCCGGAGGTGCAACTGCCCGCCCGCGTGCGCAACCCTGACTACCTTCGCAATCCCGTGCCTGCCAGCATGATTGTGCCCGAGGTGTACTGACCGCTATTGGCTCGCCGCAGCCACGTCATGGAATTGACACGGAAGCTTCATGCGGGTGTCACGCGGCACGACCAGACTGCTGGATTGCGGTGTTCGTGGTGAACACCCTGAATCCCTTTCAATCCAGGAGCATTTTTCATGTCACTGAAACGGACTTTGATGGCTTGCACGCTGGCAGCAGCCGGCGTTGCCATGGCCCAGCCCGCCCCGACCGAAATCCAGATGTGGATGGGTCTGACCGGACCGTCTGGCGAACTGCTCAGCCGCTTTGGCGAGGATTTCAACCGCTCGCAAAACGAATACCGCGTCGTGGTCTCGTTCAAGGGCCAATACCCCGAGCAACGTGCTGCAGCCGTGGCGGCTTTCCGCGCGGGCAATCCGCCACACATCATGCAGATGTTCGACGCCGGTTCCGGCGACATGATCCAGGCTCGCGGTGCCGTCATGCCCGTGTCTGAGGTGTTCAAGCGGGCCAACATCACGTTCAACCCGGCCGACTTCCTGGCGCCTGCCCGTGGTTACTACGGTCTGCCCAATGGGGATCTGCTGTCGATGCCCTTCAACGTGTCGACCGCCGTGTTGTTCTACAACAAGGACGCCTTCCGCCGTGCTGGTCTGAACCCTGATCAGCCCCCGCGCACCTGGCCGGAAGTGATCGAAGCCGCTGGCAAGATCCGTTCGACCAACGCGGCAGCCTGTGGCTTCACCACCACCTGGCTGGCGTGGATCATGCTGGAGCAGTTCAATTCCCGCCACAACGTGCAGATGGGTACGTTGAACAACGGCCGCGGCGGCCTGGGCACCAGCCTGACTGTCAACAACCCGATGAATGCGCGCATGGTCCAGACCCTGATGGATATGCAGGGTGACAAGCGCTTCGACTACGGCGGTCGCTCCAACGACGCAGCAGCCAAGTTCATCAGCGGCGAATGCGCCATGCTGACGCAGTCATCAGGTGGCCTGGGTGCCATCGCCCGAGATGCCCGCTTCGAGTTCGGCACCGCCCAGCTGCCCTACTGGCCAGATGTGCAGGGGGCACCGTTTGCCACCACCATTGGCGGCGCCTCGCTGTGGGTCTTCAATGCCCCGAACCGTTCCGACCACGAATTCCGTGGCGTGGCCAAATTCCTGGACTTCCTGCGTTCTGACCCGGTGATGACCGAATGGGCCAAGACCACGGGCTTCCTGCCGGCCACCAACAGCGCCTTCCGCGCCATGCAGGCTGAAGGGTTCTTTGCACAGAACCCGGGCCGCGATGTGCCTATCCTCTCCCTGCTGGAAGGGGCCCAGGGCGATCACACCGGTGGCTACCGCTTCGGTCGCTGGACAGAAATTCGCGACATCTATCACGAAGAAGTCGAGCGCGCCCTGCAGGGCCGTCAGACCGCTGCGCAGGCCATGGCCAACTTCGAGCGCCGTGGCAATGCCTTGCTCCGCGCCTTCGAGCGTTCTGCGAACTAAATGTCTCCATCTGGCCGGCTCACCCCGGTCTTCTGATCCCACCCCTCACTGAGGGGTGGTTTTCTTATGCAAAGAAAAGTCATCTTCCCGAACCGCTGGCTGCCTTACATGCTGCTGGCGCCCCAACTGGCGGTCACGCTGGTGTTTTTCATCTGGCCCAGTGCCCAGGCCGTGATCATGGCCTTCCAGCAGCAAGACCCGTTTGGCTTGTCGGTGCGCTGGGTGGGCTTTGAAAACTTTCAAGATGTGCTGATGGATCCGGCCTACTACGAGGCGGTCGTTCGCACGTTGGTGTTTTCCACCGCCGTCACGGTGCTGGCGCTGGTGCCGGCGCTCGGGCTGGCGATCGCGGCCGACGCGCTCATCAAGGGACGCGGAGCCTACACCACGGCGCTGATGGTGCCCTATGCTATCGCGCCTGCCATCGCGGGTGTGCTGTGGCTGTTCATGTTCAACCCGGCCATTGGGGTGGTGTCGCATGGCCTTCGCAGTATGGGCGTGTCGTGGAACCCCACGCTCAACGGCAATGATGCGATGCTCCTCGTCATCATGGCGTCGGCCTGGAAGCAGATTGCGTACAACTTCCTGTTTTTCCTCGCTGGCCTGCAATCGATCCCGAAGTCGTTGCTGGAAGCCGCGTCGATCGACGGCGCCAGTCCCTGGCATCGCTTCCGCACCATCATCTTCCCCTTGCTGTCGCCAACGACCTTCTTCCTGCTGGTGGTGGGCCTGGTGTACGCCTTCTTTGACACCTTCGGCGTCATCCATGCCGTGACGGGTGGCGGCCCTGCCAAAGCCACCGAGATTCTGGTCTACAAGGTCTATTACGACGGCATTGTGGCGCTGGATCTGGGCAGCTCGGCGGCACAGTCCGTCATGCTGATGTTGCTGGTCATCGGCCTGACGCTGGTGCAGTTCCGTTTTGTTGAACGCCGGGTGCATTACTCATGAGACCGATATACTCTGCGGCCGCCCGACGGTCCAACCTCTTTGCTCATCTGGTGCTGTGGATGGGGCTGGCCATCACCGCCTTTCCGCTGTATGTGGCCTTCGTCGCCTCCACACTCACCACCCAGGACATTGCCCAGGCGCCCATGCCATTGCTGCCTGGCGACCAGGGCTGGTCCAACTACCGCCAGGTGCTGATCGACGGCATGGGGGGATCCCACCTGTCACCCCCGGTCTGGACCATGCTGAGCAACAGCCTGGCCATGGCCCTGGTGATTGCCTTTGGCAAGATTGTCGTATCGGTCATCTCGGCGTATGCCGTGGTGTTTTTCAGGTTCCCAGGCCGCATGTTCTGCTTCTGGCTGATCTTCATCACGCTCATGTTGCCGGTGGAGGTCCGCATTCTGCCCACCTATCAGGTCGTCACGGACCTGGGGCTGATCAACACTTTTGCCGGGCTCACTTTACCGCTCATTGCGTCGGCCACCGCCACCCTGCTGTTCCGTCAGTTCTTTCTGACGTTGCCTGACGAGCTGGTGGAGGCGGCCAAGATCGACGGCGCGGGCCCCCTGCGCTTTTTCTGGGACGTGGTGTTGCCGCTGACCCGCATCCAGATCGCGGCGCTCTTCGTCATTCTCTTTGTCTATGGCTGGAATCAGTACCTCTGGCCCTTGCTGATCGTCACCGACATGCATCTCGACACCATTGTCGTGGGCATTGTCAAGATGATCGGCACCGGTGACGCCGCCACCGACTGGAATCTGGTTATGACCACCACCGTGCTGGCCTTGCTGCCGCCTGCGCTGGTCGTGGTGCTCATGCAGAAATGGTTTGTGCGCGGTCTGGTGGACAGCGAAAAATAATCAAGGACATTCATGGCTTCTCTCGGATTCAATCAAGTCATCAAACGGTATGGCATCGGCCCTGCGGCGGTGCAGGTGATTCACGGTATCGACGCGCAGATCGACGATGGCGAGTTCATCGTGATGGTCGGCCCGTCGGGCTGCGGCAAGAGCACGTTGCTGCGCATGGTCGCTGGGCTGGAAGACATCACGGGTGGTGACATCTCCATCGGCAACCGCACGGTCAACGGCGTGGAGCCGGCACAACGCGACATCGCCATGGTGTTCCAGAACTACGCCCTCTACCCCCACATGAGCGTGTTCGATAACATGGCCTACGGACTGCGGATTCGCCGTCTGTCCGAAGCCGAGGTGCGTCAACGTGTCGAGGCCGCTGCGCAGACGCTGGAGCTCTCGGCCCTGTTACAGCGCCGCCCCAGCCAGCTCTCGGGCGGGCAACGCCAGCGGGTGGCCATGGGGCGGGCCATCGTGCGCCAGCCACAGGTCTTTCTGTTCGACGAACCGCTGTCCAACCTGGATGCCAAACTCCGCGCCCAGACGCGGCTCGAAATCCAGAAGCTGCACCGCAATCTCGGTATCACCTCGCTGTTCGTCACGCATGATCAGGTCGAGGCCATGACCCTCGCTCAGCGGATGATGGTGATGAATGGGGGTCGCGTCGAGCAGTTTGCCACCCCGGAAGAGGTCTACCGCCACCCGGCCAGCCTGTTTGTGGCCAGTTTCATGGGGGCGCCGCCCATGAACCTGTTGCGTCAGGCCCCCGGCGTGCAGCCTGGGACGGTGCTCGGCATCCGTCCCGAGCATCTGGTGGTTGACCCGGACGGCTGGGAAACCGTGGTGGATTCGACCGAATTGCTGGGGGCCGAGCGCCTGCTGCACCTGCGTCTGGGCCAGGAAGACCTGATCCTGCGCATGCCGGCCGAGGAGCATGCACCGTCGATGGGCGACACCCTGCGCATTCGCCCCCTCGCCGATATGATCCACACGTTCGATGCCAATACCGGTCTGAGGCGCGCATGACCCACTCCACGCCATCTCCATGGCCCTATCCGCTCTGGATCGGGCACCGCGGTGCGGGCAAGGATGCCCCTGAAAACACCCGTGCCGCTTTCGAGCGCGGTTGGTCGGCGGGTTTTCGCATGTTCGAATGCGATGTCAAGCTCAGCGCCGATGGCGTGCCCTACCTGCTGCACGACGCCACGCTGGACCGCACCACCAACGGCCATGGATCGGTCGAGGCCCTCACTTGGGCCGAATTGTCCGCACTCGATGCGGGCAGCTGGCATTCGCCCACCTACGCCGGCGAGCCGCTCTTGCGTCTGGATGCGCTGGCTGACTGGTGCTTCGCCCACCAGGCCTTGATGAATCTGGAAATCAAGCCCGTGCCGGGCCAGGAAGCCGTCACGGGCGCGGCTGTGGCCCATGCCGTCCAGGCCCTGTGGGCTGGGGTCGACATTCCACCCCTGCTGTCATCGTTCCAGCCCCACGCGTTGCTGGCGGCGCAGGAGGCTGTACCCGCATTGCCGCGTGCCTTGCTGTTGGACCGCTTCTGGGATGATTGGGAGCGGGTGGCCCTGCAGTTGCAGGTGGTGGCACTGGTGGTGCACCATCCCCTGATCGACGCGGCCCTGGTTCAAACCGCGCGTCGGGACGGCTGGCGGGTGTTGTCCTACACGGTCAACGAGGTGGCCGATGCCCAGCGCCTGTTGCAACTGGGGCTGGACGGTTTGATCACCGACCGCATGCAGTTGCCTGCCCAAGTCTGACGTCACATCCATGCGTCGAGAACATCTGTGGTCCCGGTTGACCGCGAGCCCGCTGGTCGATCTGGTGGTGGTGGGCGGTGGCGCCACCGGTCTGGGCGTGGCGCTGGATGCCACCCTTCGTGGGCACACCGTGGTCCTTCTGGAGTCGAACGACTTTGGCAGCGGTACCTCGTCGCGGTCCACCAAGTTGTTGCACGGGGGCGTCCGTTACCTGGCACAAGGCCAGTTGCCGCTGGTGCGGGAAGCCCTGCGCGAACGCACGACGGTGCTGCATCTGGCGCCACACTTGGCCCAGCCTTTGCCATTCGTCATGCCGTCCTATCGGTGGTGGCAGACCCCGTTTTATGGTCTCGGTCTGAAGGCCTACGACTGGCTGGCCGGCCACGCCCGGCTCGGTCCGACCCGCTGGCTGAGTCCGTATCAAACCCGTCACTTGCTGCCGGGTGTAGCGCCCACCGGCTTGCAAGGGGGCGTGCTGTACTGGGACGGCCAGTTTGAAGATGCCCGGCTGGCCCTGGCGCTGGCGCGCACGGCGGCGCAAGCCGGTGCCGAGATGCTCAACCATGCCGAGGTGACGGCGCTTGAGCCCATCGAGCCGGCTGCACGGAAGGGCGCCCGCTTCAGGGTTCAGGTGCAGGACCGCCTGCAAGGCGGTGGGTGCCAGTTGCATGCCCGTGCTGTGGTCAACGCCACCGGCGTATGGGTGGATGGCTTGCGCCGCTCCACTGGGGGCGGTGCGTTCAGCCCACCCCATGCCCCGCTGGTGTCACCCAGTCAGGGGGTGCATGTGGTGGTGGATCGTGACTTTTTGCCCGGCGATCATGCCCTGCTCGTCCCCAGAACCGCGGATGGCCGTGTGCTCTTTGCGGTGCCCTGGCTCGGCGCTCTGCTGCTGGGGACCACCGATACGCCCCGGGCCGACGTGCCAAGCGACCCGGAGCCGTTCGACGCCGAGCTGGACTTCATCCTCACCGAAGCCAGCCGGGTACTTCAGCGACCGGTCCGGCGGCCTGACATTCGCAGCCAATGGGGGGGTTTGCGGCCCCTGGTGGCGGCGCAGCCGGGGCAGGGCGGCGGGTCCTCACACAGCCTGTCCAGGGAGCACACCATCGTGGTGGACCCATCGGGTCTGGTGACCGTCACCGGCGGCAAGTGGACCACCTACCGGGCCATGGCTGAAGATGTGATGGATACCTGTGTCGCCAACGGCCTCCTGCCTGCCCGCCCCGGCGGTTCCACGGCAAGTCACCGGCTGGTCGGGGCACCCGAGCCAGGCACCCAAGCGGTGTCGCTCACCCAACCACCGGGACCGCATCTGTACGGTAAGGAATGGCCGCAGGTACAGGCCTGCCCTGGTGCTGATGTCGAGCTGGGCATGGGCCTGACCGAGGCCATGGTCCGGTTCGCGGCCCGCCACGAATACGCCTGTACAGTGGAAGACGTGCTGGCCAGGCGCTGGCGCGTGCTGTTTCTGGATGCCGCCCTGGCTCGCCAGATGGCGCCACGAGTCGCGGCAATCTTGCAGGACGAAACCGGTCTCGACCCGTATCTGTGGTCCTTTTTGCAGCTCACCACCCGGTATCAATCCCACTGACGGTCGGCGTGTGAACGTGGACAATGCAACCCATCAGGAGTTGCTTGCCCCGCTGGGGCCCGTCCATGTCTGCACCGATGAATGATTCTCTGTCCTCTGCTGGGTACCGCCACCGCATGGGTTTCAAGGCCCAGATGATTCTGCTGGTGGGGGCTCTGGTGCTGTTGATTGTCAGCATCCAGGGTTATTACCTCAACCAACGCTATGCCCAGCTCATGGAATACCAGATCGGGCAACGCGCGCTGTCGGTCGCACGAGCGCTCGCGACCAATGCGCAGCTGATCGAGGCGTTCGAGCATGCAGACCCGGCAGCGACCATTCAGCCCATTGCTGAAGCGGTGCGGCTCCGCACGGGGGCCAGCTTCGTGGTGGTGGGCAACCGCGACAGCATCCGGTTTTCCCATCCACTGCCCGATCGGATCGGTCAGCGCATGGTGGGTGAAGACAACGACCCCGCCTTGCTGAAAGGGGAGGAATATGTGTCGAGTGCCACGGGCTCGCTGGGCCCGTCGATCCGCGGCAAAGTGCCGGTGCGCAATGCCCAGCAAGACATCATCGGACTGATTTCCGTGGGTTTTCTGGCCACCGAGGTACAAGACCGGATTGCACAAGACCTGTATCAGAACCTGCTGCTGATGCTGGGGGTCGCCGGCCTGGGCCTGCTGGGAGCCACCTTGATTGCCAATCGCTTCAAGAAAGCGATCCTCGGCCTGGAGCCGCACGAGATTGCGCTGCAGTTCAAGCAGAAGGAAGCCATCCTGCAATCGATCCATGAAGGCATCATCGCTGTCGATCAGTCGGGCCGGATCACGTTGGCCAATTCGGGGGCGCGGCGGTTCCTGTCGCCGGAAGACCCGGCCGATCTCGTTGGGCGCGATGTGACCGACGCCTTGCCCCATTCGCGCCTGCATGAAGTGCTGCAAACCGGGGAGGCGCAATACGACCGGGAAACCTGGGTGGGCGATCAGCTGGCGGTGGTCAATCGGGTCCCCATCTTGGTCAACGAGCGCGTGGAAGGGGCGGTGGCCACTTTCCGCAGCCGGACCGAAATCCTGGAGCTGTCACGCAGTTTGGCCGAGGTGCGCCAGCTGGCTGACCGGTTGCGAGAGCAGGCACACGATTTTTCCAACAAGATGCATACCCTTTCGGGTTTGCTGCAGCTCGGTCGCGTGCAGGAAGCCGTTGCCATGATCGGCGAGGAATCGAAGTTGGAGCAGGCTCGCCTGACCCTGCTGCAAAACCGGGTCAGTGATGCGGCGCTCAGCGGCCTGTTGGCCGGCAAAATCATGCGTGCCCAGCTCAACCACACCGAAATCGAGCTGGATGATGGCAGCCTGCTGGACACCCAGTTATCCCCCGAGGGTCGCGATGCACTGCTGACCATCGTGGGCAATCTGCTGGACAACGCGTGCGAATCCCCCCGGCCCCCTGGGCGAGCGCGCCAAGTCTGGCTCTCCTTCACCGACGCGGGAGATGACATCGTGTTTGAAGTGGAAGACAACGGCTTGGGCGTCCCTGCTGAAGAGGTCGACCACATCTTCGAAAAGGGCCAGTCCACCAAAGGGCAGGGGCGTGGGCTCGGGCTGTCGATCGCGCGTCAGCTGTGCCGGGAACGTGGGGGCGACATCACAGTGGAGCCAGGCAGGGCCGGCGGGGCCTGCTTCGTGGCGGTGGTCAAGACATCCTGTGTGAGCGTTTCATGAGCACGAGCCAGTCTTCTCCATACCGTGTCCTCATTGTCGAGGACGATTTCCGCATCGCGCAGATTCACCAGCAGCTGGTGGAGCAGCATCCGCGTTTCGCCGTGGTGCAGTCCTGCCGTAGCGGAGCCGATGCCCTGGGTTGGCTGGCGGCGAATCCGCAGGCCGTGGACCTGGTGTTTCTGGACGTGTATCTGCCCGATGTGGAAGGCCTGTCTTTGCTCTGGGAGCTGCGGCGCCATCACCGCCAGCTTGACATCGTCATGCTGACAGCGGCCAAGGAGGTCGATACGGTCGAGGAGGCTCTGCGCGCTGGGGTGTTTGACTTTCTGATCAAGCCCATCCAGGTCGAGCGGCTGCAAAACACGCTGGAGCGCTTCCTGTCGCGCCGGCTCATGTCGGCCCAGCAGCGTGAGTTCAGTCAGGAGCAGCTCGATCAGGCGTTGGCGGGACTCGCTTCTCAGTCACCTATCCCTCGGCGTGTCCTGCCCAAAGGGGTTGATGCCCTCTCTCTGCAAACCATGATCCAGGCCCTCGAACGTGCCCATGGCCCGCTGACGGCCAGCGAGATTGCAGAGCAGACGGGAACCAGTCGATCCACTGCGCGCCGCTATCTGGAATACCTGGTCGGGAGCGGCATGGCCGTGGTGGCGCAGTCGTATGGGGAGGTGGGCCGTCCACAGCGCCTGTATCAGAAGACTTCCGCCCCCTCGTGAACAAAATGAGCAAAAAACTCAATTTGCTTTTAAAACCCGATTAGGTAATTACCCTGAACAGCATCCGCTGGCTTTTGCATAGCATCGCTTCCAGCCTGCGACTTGTGGTCGGCAGGTCGTGAGTTCAAACATTCC
>JAUVYR010000041.1 GCA_030602985.1 Burkholderiales bacterium | reverse complement strand
CTCGTTGTTGAAGGCCGCGCCGCCCAGCGGGCCTTCGGTCATGAGCTGCAAGGGGCTGGCAATGTGCTCGGGCTTGCCGCCTGGCTGGTCGGACCAGCCGCCCCACAGCTTGGACACGGTGAAGCCCGTCAGGCCCGCCTTGGGCTTGGAGCCCCGGCCAGTGGCGCCTTCGTCGCGGATTTCACCGCCTGCACCGGTGGAGGCGCCCGGGAACGGGGAAATGGCCGTGGGGTGGTTGTGTGTTTCCACCTTCATCAGCACGTGGTGCTGGGCACGCTCAGCCACATAGGGCGTGGCGGCGCCGCTCTGGGCACGGGCCACGAAGCGTTCCAGCTCGTGCCCTTCCATGATGGAGGCGTTGTCCGAATAGGCCACCACCGTGTGCTGCGGGCTGGTCTGATGAGTGTGGCGGATCATGCCGAACAGGCTCTTGTCCTGCGCCACGCCGTCAATCGTGAACTGTGCGTTGAAGATCTTGTGTCTGCAGTGTTCGCTGTTGGCCTGCGCGAACATCATCAACTCCACGTCGGTGGGGTTGCGCTGGAGGTCGCTGAAAGCCTTGACCAGGTAGTCGATCTCGTCGTCCGCCAACGCCAGGCCCCAGGCCACGTTCGCCTGTTCCAGTGCGGCACGGCCACCGCCCAGCACGTCCACGTGCTCCATGGGGGCGGCTTCAAGTTCGGTGAAAAGGTGGAAGGCATCTGCACGGCTGGCCACAGCGCTTTCGGTCATGCGGTCGTGCAGCACGGCGGCCACTTGCTGCCACTGCTGCGGGCTGAGGTCGGCCTTGCTGAGCAGGCCCGCCTTGAGTGTGAGACGGTATTCTGTGATGCGCTCCACCCGCTTCACGGCAAAACCGCAATTGCGAGCGATATCCGTGGCCTTGGACGCCCAGGGCGACACGGTGCCGATGCGCGGCGTCACCACCACCAGCGCCCCAGCCTGTTCGCCCTGGTAAGGGTCGCCGTAGGTCAGCAGCGCCTGCCAGTCCCTGAGTTGTGCGTCCGACAAGGGCTCCAAGGTATCCCCCAGGGGCACGAAGCGGGCAGAGACCCCACCGATCCGGTCGGGGATCGCCTGCAGGCGGGGAAGGAGTTGCTGGGCGCGGAAGTTGCCGAGGGCGTCGCCCCCCTCGATCGATGTGATGTGCTGGGTCACGGTGTGGCCTGTAGGGAGAGAGCTCACAATTTTACCGACACCGGCGTTGCCGAATGGCTTTTGGGTCGGAGTCGGTCAAGTTTTTCATCGCGGGCTATAGTGGCTGCACAGCACAAGCGCACATCCACCCATGAAACTCATCATCCTTGTAGGAACCACCACTCAGACCGCCATGGGCATCGCAGACGCCATTTCGCTCGCCTGCGACGATATGGTGGATACCATTGATGTCCGGGACATGAGCGAGGCAGATCAGAGCGTCTGGGACGAGGAAGCGGTATTCCTGATCTGCACTGCCACCTATGGCGCCGGTAACGTCCCCGATAACGCGCAGGCGTTTTTCGCGTCCTTTGACGAACAACCCCGGTATCTCGGGCATGTGAAGTATGGTGTCATGGCGCTGGGAGACGAAGCCAGTTACCCCGACACTTACGCCATGGGCGGTCGACTGTTTGACGAAAAACTGGCCGATCTGGGGGCGAAAAGACTCGGGGATATCTGGTTCCACGATGCCAGCAGCGATGTGATCGCTGAAGACGCAGGCGTGGAATGGTGCCGGGACTGGCTGCAAACCATGGTCAAGCCGACTTACTTGATCAGTTGAAGGGCCTCGCGGAACTGGGGGTGCTCACAATCGCCCAGCCACTCGAACGCAACCATTTCGCTGGTGACCAGTTCCACGCCGTTGCCGGCCAGACGATCAAAAGCGGCATCCCGGTCACGCTCCCGTCGGGAGCCGCAGGCATCAGTGACGACCCAGACATCAAACTCATGCTCCAGCAAACCCAGGGCCGTCTGCAACAGGCAGACGTGCGCCTCGCAACCGGCCAGAACGAGGGTCTGCCGACCAGGTTCCGGGGCCTTAGGCTTTTGCAGGTGCTTGGGTAAGCTCCGGGCGTTGCCAGCCGGCTTCACCGGCGGCCTCAGTGCATCCAGCAAATCCGATTCGCTGGCATTGAAATGCATCTTCGGGAATGTTTGACGGCTGAGCGCCCGAATATCGGCCATGTTCGGCCCGAGTTTGAGCGGGTTCTGTTCGGTTCCCCAGGTGGGAATATTCAGCAGGCGCGCCATTTTGGCCAGGAACAGGCCTCGTGCAGCGACCTCCTGCCCCCCGGCGATCACTGGCATCAAACGCTCCTGATAATCAACCAATACCAGTTGGCAGTCATCGGCCTGAAGCATCATGATTGTGTTTCCTTTTGAAAAACAGCTCTAACTGAACGAAATAAGTCATTGACGATGAATGACATTTCTTTTATCTTCGCGATCATGAGGACTTTTCGATCCCGATTGATCGCGAGTGCGCTGGCTGTGAGCGTCACTGCTTTGGGTATTGTGCCTGCTTCGGCCGAGCCAACCGATGCGTTGTCGGTCTTTTTGCAGCAGAACGGCTGGAGCCTCCCGCACGACTCAACGCCCGTGGAGCGCACGCCGCCCGCGCACTCCAGTCTGGTGGTGCATGCCATGGGGTTTGTGGGTGTGCCCTACCAACTGGGTGGTAGCAGCTTTGAAGAAGGATTTGACTGCAGCGGTTTTGTGCAGGCTGCATTTCAGCAGAGCATGGGCATCCGTCTGCCCCGTCGTGTGGTGGAACAAGCCCAAGCCACACAGCCCATCCAGCGTCAAGAACTGCAGCCCGGCGACCTGGTGTTTTTCAATACCCTGGGGCCGCGTTACAGCCATGTCGGCATTTATGTGGGTGGTGGCCGCTTCATTCACTCACCACGCAGTGGAGCCAATGTCCGACTGGAAAACATGAGAACCCAGTACTGGACATCGCGGTACACCGGGGCCCGGCGCGTGACACCCAACGACGTGGTCGCCTCCGCTCAAATGCCCTGATGATCACTGGGCCGCTGGCCCAGTTCTGTCAGACGGCTGCTGCTTTTTTCAAGATGCTGTAAAGCTCGTCTTTCAACAACAGCTTCTCTTTCTTCAAGGTTTCGATCTCTTCATGGGTGCCCGACGCGATGCGGGCTTCCATGTTCTTGATGGTCTGGTCAAGCTCGTTATGCTTGTCAAACAGACGGGTGAAATGATGGTCGTGACCCTTGAGCTTGGTGATCAGGTCGCGGTATTCAGGAAACATGCCAACTCCTTGATGAACGACGTCTTCACTGTATACCAAGCAAGAAGCTGCTCGTCGGGTATCTGCACGGTTATTGATCTGAAGCAAGTTTCACGCAATCGGCAAAGTACTGCTTGCGCCCGTCCAGGCCCTCTTCCACCACCAGGCCGTGGATATCGGTCTCGAAGCCAGGGCATTGCTGGTTGAATTCGCGCGAGAACTTGAGGTAATCCACGATCTTGCGGTTGAACACCTCGCCTGGAATCAGCAGCGGAATACCCGGCGGATAGGGCGTGATCAGCGAGGTGGTGACGCGGCCTTCCAGATCGTCCACCGGCACGCGATCGGTGTTGCGGTGCGCGATCTGCGAGAACGCATCCGTCGGCTTCATGGCTGGCGTCAGATCGCTCAGATACATGTCGGTCGTCAGGCGGGCAATGTCGTATTTGGCGTACATCTCGTGCACGAACTGGCACAGATCACGCAACCCCATCTTTTCATAGCGGCGGTGCTTCTGACAGAACTCCGGCAGGATGCGCCACATCGGCTGATTGCGATCGTAATCGTCCTTGAACTGCTGCAGCGCGGTCAGCAGCGTATTCCAGCGGCCTTTGGTGATGCCGATGGTGAACATGATGAAGAAACTGTACAGCCCCGTCTTTTCAACCACCACCCCGTGCTCGGCCAGGAACTTGGTGACGATGCTGGCGGGAATGCCCGTGGTGGCAAAGTCCCCCTTCATGTTCAGGCCGGGGGTGACGATGGTGGCCTTGATCGGGTCCAGTAGATTGAAACCGGGAGCCATGTCGCCAAAGCCGTGCCAGGATTCCTCGCCGTCAGCCGTCTGTACCCCCTCGCTGTCGGTGCGCTTGAGCACCCAGTCGCTCGCTCGGCCAATCCCCTCTTCGGCCAGATCCTCAGGCCCCCAGACCTGAAACCACCAGTCGTTGGCGCCGAATTCGGCTTCCACTTTGCGCAGGGCACGGCGGAAGTCGAGCGCTTCGGCAATGCTTTCCTCGACCAGCGCGGTGCCCCCCGGCGGCTCCATCATCGCTGCAGCCACGTCACAGCTGGCAATGATGCTGTACTGCGGGCTGGTGCTGGTGTGCATCAGGTAGGCTTCATTGAAGAGGTGGCGGTCCAGCGGCGTGGTCTGCGAGTCCTGCACCAGCACGTGACTGGCCTGGCTGATGCCCGCCAGCAGTTTGTGGATGGACTGGGTGGAGTACACCACCGAATGCTTGGGCCGGTCGCGCTTGCGCCCCATGGCGTGGAAGGTGCCGTAGAAGGGGTGGAAAGCCGCATGGGGCAGCCAGGCTTCATCGAAGTGCAGGTTGTCCACATAGCCGTCAAGCAGCTGCTTGATGGTCTCGGTGTTGTATAGCACGCCGTCGTAGGTGGACTGCGTCAGCGTCAGGATGCGGGGCTTGACCGTCTTCGGGTCCACGCCTTTGAGCAGCGGGTTGGCCGCCATCTTGGCCTGAATCGCTTCTGGCGAAAACTCGCTTTGCGGAATCGGGCCGATGATGCCGTAATGGTTCCGTGTGGGCTTCAGAAAGACGGGGATGGCCCCGGTCATGATGATGCTGTGCAGGATGGACTTGTGGCAGTTGCGGTCCACCACCACCACGTCGCCTGGCGCCACGGTGTGGTGCCACACCATCTTGTTGGAGGTGCTGGTGCCATTGGTGACAAAGAAGCAGTGGTCGGCATTGAAAATGCGCGCCGCATTGCGCTCGCTCTCGCCGATGGCGCCGTTGTGGTCCAGCAGCTGGCCCAACTCCTCCACCGCATTGCATACATCGGCACGCAGCATGTTCTCCCCGAAGAACTGGTGAAACATCTGGCCCACAGGGCTTTTCAGGAAGGCAACACCACCCGAATGGCCCGGGCAATGCCAGGAGTAGGAGCCATCTTCGGCGTAATCCAGCAGGGCCTTGAAAAATGGCGGCTGGATGTACTCCAGGTACGCTTTGGCCTCGCGGATGATGTGACGCGCCACGAATTCCGGCGTGTCCTCGAACATGTGGATGAAACCGTGCAGCTCGCGCAAAATGTCGTTGGGCAGGTGGCGGCTGGTTTTGGTTTCCCCATACACATAAATGGGGACCTCGGCGTTCTTGCGCCGGACTTCCTGCACGAACTGGCGCAAACTCAAGACGGCCGGATCGCGTTCTGGGTCGCCCGTCACTTCCTCGTCGTCAATCGACAGGATGAAGGCGCTGGCCCGGCTTTGTTGCTGCGCAAATTGCGACAGGTCGCCATAACTGGTCACGCCCACCACCTCGAACCCCTCGGATTCAATGGCCTGAGCCAGAGCGCGGATACCCAGACCCGAGGTGTTTTCGGAGCGGAAGTCTTCGTCGATGATGACAATGGGGAAACGGAATTTCATGGGTGCCAAGTGTACGTAAGGTTTATGAATGCAATTTCAAAGTCCCCCGCTGTTTTGTCACACAATGGGCGCATTGTTGTGAACACCTCACAAACTGTCTACCTTAAGGAGGAACCATGGCCGATTCAACCATCTGGTGGCTGCTTGCTGCGGGTCTCGTGGCCCTGGAGCTGATCACGGGCACATTTTTCCTGCTGATGCTGGCCGTCGGTATGGCGGCTGGCGCCATTGCCGCGCACTTGGGCTTGGATCTGACAGCGCAACTGATTGCCGCAGGCGTGGTGGGCGGCCTCGCGATCATCGGCTGGCAACGCTGGCGCAAGCTGTATCTGAACACACCCTCTGCACGTTCCAACCGGGACGTGAATCTCGACATCGGACAAATCATCCAAGTGGAGTCCTGGGAACCTGATGGCACCTCCCGTATCCGATACAGAGGCGCCGAGTGGACGGTTCAGATTCAACCCTTCCAGCCGTCTCCCCCCTCCGGTGTTTTTCAGATTGTGGCTGTCGAAGGCAGTCGCCTGCTGGTCAAACCGGTCAACACCTGATTACCCAAAAAGGAAAACATCATGGAAATAGCCATTGCCATCCTCATCATTGCCGGCATATTCATTGTCAAGTCCATCAAGGTGGTACCCCAGCAGAATGCCTGGGTCAAGGAGCGTCTGGGTAAGTATGCGGGCACACTTACGCCCGGCCTCAACTTTCTGGTCCCATTCGTTGACCAGGTGGCTTATAAACACAGCCTGAAGGAAATCCCGCTGGACGTGCCCGAGCAGGTCTGCATCACGCGCGACAACACCCAACTCAAAGTGGACGGCATCTTGTACTTTCAGGTGACGGACCCGATGCGTGCCAGCTATGGCTCGTCCAACTACATCCTGGCGATTTCCCAGCTGGCTCAAACCTCATTGCGCTCTGTCATCGGCAAACTGGAATTGGACAAGACCTTCGAAGAGCGTGACATGATCAACGCCCAGGTGGTTAGTGCCATCGACGAAGCCGCCCTGAACTGGGGGGTGAAGGTGCTCCGTTATGAAATCAAGGACCTCACGCCACCCGCCGAAATTCTCCGGGCCATGCAGGCGCAGATCACGGCCGAGCGCGAAAAGCGCGCCCTGATTGCTGCCTCTGAAGGTCGCCGTCAGGAGCAGATCAACATCGCCACCGGTGAACGAGAGGCCTTCATCGCCCGCTCAGAAGGTGAAAAGCAGGCGGCGATCAACAACGCCCAGGGCGAAGCGGCCGCCATCACCGAAGTGGCCAACGCGACGGCCATGGCCATCGAGCGCATTGCTCAGGCCATTAACCAGCCGGGTGGCGAACAGGCGGTGCAGTTGAAGGTCGCTGAAAAGGCGGTGGAAGCCTACGCAAAGGTCGCCTCCGATGCCACCACCACATTGATCGTGCCGGGCAATATGACCGAAGTCAGCTCGCTGATCGGTTCCGCCATGAAAATGATCAAGACCACCCAAACATCGGCCTGAGGCTCATACGGGCAGAAAAACAGGCGGTTCGACGGTATATAATTTTGGATTCCATCAGGAGAGGTGGATGAGCGGTTTAAGTCGCACGCCTGGAAAGCGTGTGTGGGTTAATAGCCCACCGCGGGTTCGAATCCCGCCCTCTCCGCCAGCACTGTAAACCCTTGTCACTCATCGAGTGACAAGGGTTTTTTACTGGCTCAAGCAACAAAGAAACGGTTTTTGCCTTGCTTTTTGGCGGTGTACATGGCCATGTCGGCCTGATGCATCAGAGGCTCAGGGGCTGAAGCACCCGGTTGAGCCACCACGATGCCAATGCTGGCGGTCACCTGTACCGAAGCTTCACCCAGGTGGATCGGCTGGCTGACATGATCCAGAAGCGCTTGCGCGAGCCGTTCGGTATCCAGTCCTGACCGGGCATCATTGAGGATGATGGCAAATTCATCGCCGCCGAGCCGGGCCACGGTGTCGCTGGCTCGCACCTGGCGACGCAATCGGTCGGCCGTCAGGCGCAAAACCTGATCTCCGGCGGTGTGTCCATATTGGTCATTGATGTCCTTGAATCCATCCAGGTCGACATACATCAGTACGAAGGCTTGCTGGGTTCTCTGTGAGCACAGCATGGTCTGATTGAGTCGGTCAGTGAAACAGGTTTGATTGGCCAGACCAGTCAATGCATCGTGATGGGCCTTGCTCCAGGCGTAGGCCTTGTCATCGTGCGCGGCACCGGCCAGCAAGGCCACGGCTGCATTCATGGCAATCAGCAGCTGGACGTCGATGGACATACCCACCGGGATACCCATCCAAGGACGCACAAACACTTCCAGCAAACTCACCAGCATGGCCACCAGGAAGGCCACAATCGCGCCACGCGTCAGGCCAGCGATAAGGACGGCCAACAGGGCCAGGATATCGATTCGGGCATCGGAATTGAACAGCGTTGGCAGCACAATGGCCACCAGCGTCAGCACCACACCGAAAACACTCAGCAGTCCAGCGTCACGCAGGCGTGATCGATCGCTGATCACGGCCTGCCAAAGCGCTTGGGGAGAAGACCAGAAATGCCTCACCGCCTGGTGGAGCATCAGCAAGATCGGCACAGTGACCATAACACCGGCGAAATCACCACCCCAGAACGAGAAAAACACCTCCGCCTTGGCCTCCTGTGGCAAGGTCGCGAATGGTGCCATGTAAATGGCTGCTGTGGCCGAGACCAGAGAAGCCACCAGTGCCGTGATGAGAAAACGGAAAGCGATGGACAGCGTTAGCCGAAAGCCCTCCGACATCCAGAGATGACGCACGGACAAACCCGCCAAGCCATAGATGAGGGTCTGGCGCAGCGGCCCGACCAAGTTCAACTCTTCAAAAGGCAGTTCCGTGAAACTGGTGTAGTAGGCAAAGACCGCTGCGAGATACACCCCAGGCAGGTACTTCCAGCCCAGCAGCACCGCCACCGAAAAGGTGACACCGCACGCAAAATACAACGCGCTGACGTACGGCCTGACCTCAAAAATCGCCGCCGCGTGCCAAGCCAGCATAAAGACCAGAAGCAGCATCAAGTGGCGGTACGCTGCCTGAAGCAACGGATGGCGTCCTGGGTGTGGCGCAGTTAACTGGGGTGGCATGATCGGGTGTCGTGCTTGCTGGGTTGAAAGTCGGTTATCAACGTGTCACCTGCGTTGCTGCAACCACACACGTCGCAACGCAGAATCATTATCACCTTGAACTTGTCATCGCGTCATTCCATGCCAACGAACGGTTCCGCTCACTTCGCGTATTGGCCCCCGGGCCTGTCAAACCGGCTGACGCTGCCAGAAACCAGCCTGGTGGTCAACGCTGAAATCGCGGCGAAACGGTTCCCACGCAAGCCTTTCATTCTCTTTTACGGCACACCTCTGACCTTCGCTGATTTTTACGAGCAGGTGGAGCATATGGCGGGCTATCTCCAGCAGGCGTGTGGTGTCCAGGCGGGTGACCGGGTGATGATCGGCATGCAGAATTGCCCCCAATGGGTCGTTGCCTACTACGCCATCCTGCGCGCCGATGCCGTGGTTGTGCCAGTCAACCCGATGAACAAGACCGAGGAGCTGGCCCACCTCATGCAGGACAGCGGCGCGAGGGTGGCTTTTGCTGCCCAGGAATTGATGGAGGTCTGGGGCCCTTTGCTGAGGCCCCTACAACCCGCTGGAACAGCCTCGCTGGAACACCTGGTCGTGACGGCCTATGCCGACGCCCTGGATGAAGGCAGCCCATGCGAGCCATTGCCCAATTGGCTGACTGCACGACGACCGATACAGCCCCGCCCTGGCCTGCACGACTGGCCGGTCGCCCTGCATCAGGGGCTGACGCCGGTCGCATCGACTCGCGGACCAGACGACTTGTGTGTACTGCCTTATACCTCGGGCACCACAGGCCGACCCAAGGGGTGCATGCACACGCATCGCAGCGTGATGGCCACCGCCGTCGGCGGCATGCACTGGTTCAATCGAACCCAGGATTCGGTCTTGCTGTCCGTGCTGCCTTTTTTTCATGTGACGGGCATGGCCAGTGGCATGAATGGGCCGTTGTATGTGGGCGCAACGATTGTGCTCATGGCGCGCTGGGACAGGGAAATGGCACGCCGGCTGATCGAAACCCACCGGGTGACCCACTGGCAGGCGATTGCCGCCATGGTGGTCGATTTTCTGGCGCATCCACAGATCGAGCAATCCGATCTGTCGTCACTCCAAGGCATCCGGGGCGGCGGAGCTGCCATGCCAGAAGCCGTGGCCCTGCGGCTCAAGAAGCTGACGGGCCTGGAATACGTGGAAGGCTATGGCATGACCGAAACCATGGCGGCCACCCACATCAACCCCCCTCACCGACCCAAACGGCAGTGCCTGGGCATTCCTGTGTTTGATGTGGATGCCAGGCTCATTCACCCAGACACCGGCGATGAGCTCGGGACTGACGAGGCGGGCGAGATCGTCGTCCACGGTCCGCAGGTCATGCAAGGCTACTGGCAGCAACCATCCGCGACTGAACAGGCTTTCATCACACTGGATGGCAAGCGCTTCCTGCGCACCGGCGACCTGGCTCGACGGGATGAAGAAGGCTATTTCTTCATGGTGGACCGCCTCAAACGCATGATCAATGCATCTGGCTACAAAGTCTGGCCGGCTGAAGTGGAAGCCCTGCTCTACCACCACCCTGCCCTGCACGAGGTGTGTGTCATTGGCGCGCGAGACGCCAAGCGGGGCGAAACCGTCAAAGCGCTGGCCATCCTGCGACCTGAATGGCGCGGGCGTATCACCCCCCAGGCGCTCATCGACTGGTCACTGGCGCACATGGCTGCCTACAAGGCCCCCCGACTGGTGGAGTGGGTGGACGATTTGCCGCGTTCAGGCAGCGGCAAAATCCTGTGGCGCGAGCTGCAGGAGCGACAAAATCGCCTGGATTCTGCTTTGTGATTCCACATTCAAGGAGACAACGATGAAAAAAACCGTCACCCGCCGTCATGTGCTTGGCGCTGCATCTGCGGCTGTGCTGGCACCCATGGTGTCCACCCAAGGGTGGGCGCAGAGTTTTCCGAGCCGGCCGATCACGCTGATCGTGCCCTGGCCCGCCGGAGGCGCCACGGATCGCCACCTGCGAGCCTTGTCTGAGATTGCCAGCGGGTATCTTGGGCAGCGCATCGTGGTAGACAACCGACCCGGTGGGGGCGGCACCAACGGCCCTGGGGCCATGGCCATGCAGGCCCGTCCCGATGGCTACACCATCGCCCAGTTTCCGCTGGGGATGCTGCGCATCCCCCACATGCAGCAGACGGCCTGGCATCCGATCCGTGATTTCAGCTTCATCATCGGCGTGTCGGGTTACACCTTCGGCTTTGTGGTTCGAGGGGATTCGCCGTTTCGCACCTTCCAGGACTATGTGGAAGCGGCTCGAAGGGAGCCCGGCAAGATCGACTATGGATCGACCGGCACAGGCACCAGCCCCCATCTGCTGATGGAGGAGCTCTCCACGGCGGCGCAGGTTCAACTCAATCACATCCCCTTCCGTGGAAATGCCGACCTGATGCATGCAGTCCTTGGTGGGCACGTATCCGCGGGCAGCGACGCCACGGGCTGGGACCAGTTCGTAGACAACGGACAGATGCGTCTGCTGCTGACGTTTGGGGAGCAGCGAACCGCACGCTGGCCAGAGGTCCCCACCGCCAAGGACCTGGGGTTTCCTGTGGTGTCCCAGTCACCTTACGGATTGGCAGGGCCGCGTGGCATGGATCCCACTGTGGTGCAGGTGCTGCACGACGCCTTCAAAAAAGCGATGGATGATCCCCGCCATCTGGAGGTGCTACGGTCCCTCAATCAGGACATCTGGTATCGCAGCCCTGAGGATTACCGGACATGGGCCATGGGCACGTTCGAACGCGACAGGCAACTGATCCAGCGGCTGGGTCTGGCCAATCGCTGATCAGTGACTTGAAGTCAGCATCGGGCCGGACATCACCTGATTGCGGCCCGCCTGTTTGGCTCGATACAAATTGTGATCAGCCTCTCGGAGCAGAGCCGCTGCGTCCGCCATGGAATCGGCTCTGAGACTGCCTACGCCAATGCTGACCGTCACCGGCGGCCAATCGGAGCCAATACTCTGCGACTCAAGCTCGGACTGCACGCGCTCCCGCAACGCATTGGCCAAATGGATGGCGCCGGATTGATCGGTATCGGGCAACAGGCACACAAACTCTTCGCCACCATATCGGGCCACCAGGTCGGCGGGGCGGTTCAGACCCGAAGCCAGCGCTTGCGCAATGAAGCGCAGGCAGGTGTCTCCCGCTTGATGTCCCATGGTGTCGTTGAAGCGCTTGAAATGATCGACATCAATCAGCAAGGCAGACAGCGCCGACCCCAGACGGCGGGAACGCCCCCATTCAGTCGCCAATCGTTCGTCAAACAGCCGCCGGTTCGCGATCCCCGTCAACCCATCCAGAAACACCCATTGGCGCAGCAGATCGCTTTGCCGCTTCAGGGTGACGTGGGTTTTGACGCGCGCTTTGACAATCTTGGGATTGAAGGGCTTGGCGATGAAATCTACCGCGCCAGCATCCAGACCTTGCTCTTCTGAAGCGGAGTCGGAGCTGCCAGTCAGAAAAATCACCGGAATGTCTCGGGTGCTCGAGTCCTGCTTGAGTCGGCGGCAGACTTCAAAGCCATCCAGACCGGGCATGACGATATCCAACAAGATCAGATCGGGCTGCTGTTTGTGGGCAATGTCGAGCCCCTTGTGACCATCGGTGGCGGCCAGAACCTGGTGATCGGCAGCAAACACCTGATAAAGCGCCTGGATGTTGATGGGCTGGTCATCCACCAACAGCAATTTGACACGCCGCTCAAGGGTCTCAACCATCTGGGCTGAGGGATGGAAGGCATCACTGTTGTTCATGTTGTTTTATCAAGCACCCCGTATCCGCAACACTGTGAATTATGCAAGAATGATTTAAAAAAATAGCGATTGAATCACACTGTCACACTGTCACACTCTCAGCCTTTATGTCACCGCCCAGCACGATCGCTCCCATCACGTCAAAGAGCATCAGGGATGCAGTCGAACATCTGATCGCCAAGGAACCCCTCTACAAACGGATGGTCCCGGACCCAGCGGTGCGGCGCTATTTTCTCGATGCGATTGAATCCCTTCCCTTGCCGCCGGCCATTGCGGGGCACGTGACCGTAGCGCAAGCTCGGTATCCTGATTTTTTTTACCATCTGGTGGCTGCAGCCTGGGTGATGGTGGCCCTGAGCTGCGATCGCTTGTCACTCAAATACGATGTGGGTCAGGCCGCCGCAGCCGGATTGCTGCATGATTTATCGATGATCCATCTGGACAAACGGCTGATGGATCCCAGCCACCCGCTGGATGAGACCTTGCGCCAACAGTTGTACCGGCATCCCCAGCTCAGCAAAGCGCTGCTTGAAAGGCACCACTGCTACGACAACGACACGCTGACGGCCATCTGGGAGCATCACGAGGCGATGGACGGGAGTGGTTACCCACGTCAGCTGATGGGCGATGCCATCAGTGAAATGGGGAAGCGCCTTGCCATCACGGAGGTCATCACCGCCTTCATGGGTCAGCGTCCGGACAGTGGCGAATTGCGCCTGGGTGTGCTGTTGCGCATGAACCTCCATCGCTACGATCGTGCGCTGATCCAGCGCGTGCTGGCCCTGCTAGAGCCCGCCAAGGACGAGCGATCATCCCAGGTCCGGGTGATTGATCGTCCCATCGACGCACTATCGGCCATCGCCCGTCACATCGACGAGTGGTTGACGCTTTCGCAGGAGAGGACTGGCCTGACAGCCGAGGCGTCACAGAAATTCGAGCGCATGACCACCCAACTGGCCCAGTTGGAGCGCAACCTGGCAGAAGCTGGCATTACCCATGCACAGTTATCGTTGATTGGGCAGGTCAGCGACGACGAGTTGCTGATGCGTGAGTTGAGCTTGTTGGCTCTGGAAGCCAACTGGCAACTTCACGCCATCGCGGAATGGGGACAGCGAAACTGGCTGCCTGAATTCAGCGGTGACCCCCCTCTCATCTGGCGAACCTGGACAGATCGAACCCGCGAGCTGACCGCCCCTCTACTGATCCTTGGGTAGTCCGCTGCCATGACGGAGTCGGCCATCTGATGCCCGCCCGCCATGTCTACCTATCGGCTGCCAGACCCAGGCGCTCACAAAGCGCCTTCAGATCGGTAAACATCTGCCAGCGCATCGTTGGAGGGTGATCTGGCACAGCCTGCTCATGACGGTTGATCCAGGCGCACTGCATGCCCGCTGCCAGGCCACCGAGCACATCCAGCGCCCAGTCATCGCCCACATGCAGGATGGCCTCTGGCGGCATTGCCAGTCGCTCTGCCGCATGCTGAAAGATGCGCACATCGGGTTTCTGATGGCCCACCTCTCGGGCAGTGACCATGCCAGTGAAATACGGGCCAAGCCCCACCCGATGCACGTCTGCATTGCCATTGGAAAGTGACAACACCGGAAAATGAGCGCTGAGACGAGCGAGCGCATCCAGCGCCTCGGGATACAGCGTGACCGACTGACGCGCCGCGAAGAAAACCTCAAATGCCGGTTCGTCCAGGTCAGGCGGCTCACCCGCCATTTGCAAGGCCAGGCGAATCGAAGCGCGGCGCAGAAAAGTCAGGTCGTGTGACATGCCCGGCCACTGCAGGTGAACGCGCTGACGAATGGCCTTGCGTTGGGCGTCATCACGCAGCAACATCGCGGTCGCCGGCGCATGGACTTGCAACCATTGCTGCAGCGCAGATTCGGCACGCTCAATGGTGGGCCATATCGGCCATAGCGTGTCGTCCAGATCGAGGGTAATGGCCCGTATGGGCAACGGATTCAACATAGCTGGGAGAGAATACGCCATGGCTTTCGAAAAAGAACCTTCCTACACCCATGGTCAACCCGCGAAAACGGGTATTTTGCTGTGCAATCTGGGGACACCCGAGGCCCCGACCGCACCCGCTTTGCGCCGCTACTTAGGGCAGTTCCTGGCTGACCGTCGCGTGGTGGAAATCCCCCGATTCATCTGGTGGTTCATCCTCCACGGGATCATCTTGCGGATCCGGCCAGGCAAATCAGCGGCCAAATACGCCACCATCTGGACGCCTGAAGGCTCCCCCCTGAAAGCCTGGACTGAAAAACAGGCCAAATTGTTGCGGGGTTACCTGGGCGAGCGCGGTCATCACGTCGATGTTCGCTACGCCATGCGGTACGGACAGCCGGCCGTCGAGCGTCAACTGGCGGCCATGAAAGCCGATGGCTGTACACGCATCCTGGTGCTGCCTGCCTACCCCCAGTACTGTGCAGCCACCACAGCCAGTGTGTACGACATGGTTTTCCAGTGGGGACTGGACACGCGCACTCTGCCTGAATTTCGTTTTGTGAACCACTACCACGACGACCCCGGTTACATCGAAGCGCTCAAAGCATCGGTGCAAAAACACTGGATGGCGCATGGCAGACCCGAGAAGCTGGTGATGAGCTTCCATGGCATGCCAGAGCGGACCTTGCACCTGGGTGACCCCTACCATTGCGAATGCCACAAGACCGGGCGACTGCTAGCGGAAGCGCTGGGCCTGAAAAAAGGCGACTACATGGTCACCTTCCAGTCCCGCTTCGGTCGCGCCAAATGGCTCGAACCCTATACCGAACCGAGTCTGATCGCCCTGGCACAACAGGGCGTGGGTCGGGTGGATGTGATCTGCCCCGGATTCAGCAGTGACTGCATCGAAACCCTGGAGGAAATCGACCAGGAAGCGCGCGAAGCGTTCATGCATGCCGGGGGCAAAGAATTTCACTACATTCCCTGTCTGAACGACAGCGCGGAAGGGATGCGAGCGCTGACCGCGGTCTGTGAACAGCATCTGCAAGGTTGGCCCACGAAAGTCCAACCAGCACCGAATGAGATCCAACGTGCGCACGCCATGGCGCTCGGGGCCAAGTTCTGATCACCCGATATGGCGCAATTCACGCTTCATCGCGACCATGCGCTGGGACTCAGTGGCATTCAGTCGCATCTGCAACGCTGGGTGGAGGATGGTCATCACCGCTTTGGACTCCAGTCCGAGCAAACGGCAACGGATGAAGTCCTGTCGATCGCATTCAGTCGAACTGGCGTGAGCGGACAGATCCACGCCACAGCCACTGAAGTCAGTCTGACCGTTCAGCTGGGCTTTCTGCTGAGCCCTTACCAGCAGCGGATCGAGGCGGTGGTTGCAGAGCAGCTGGACGCTGCCATCAACGCGTCCGCAAGCCCTCAAAGCACGTCTGCATCACCCAGTCGATGATCTGCTGGTCAGTGAATTGACCCGTGGCTTTCAGAAAACCCAGGACGGGATCGCAGGCACGGGCATACAAGGTGTAGAGCACCACAATCGGCGGCAGTTGCTTGGCGAGCTTCTGCTCATCCTGGGCCGCCTCAATCCAGCCACCCAGGGTTTCACTGATGCGCAGCAGCAGATCCACATAAGCCGTATGGGATGTGAGGGTGGCGCGCAGAGAAGAGTTCTCGCTGGGCAGAGACGGCATTTCACCGGCCAGTTGGACCTTCATCGTCCACCGGGCCACCGCCTGCAGGCGAGCCAGTGGGCAAACAACCGTGTGTAGCGTATCGATGAAATCCATCGCCTGCTGCATCGCCTTGACCATGGCAGCCGCCGCCAGATCTTCCTTACTGGGAAAGTGACGGTACAGGCTGGCCTTGGCAATGCCCACTTCGGCGGCCACCTCATCGACGGTCATTGCGTCAAAGCCCTTTTCAGCGAGCAGTCGGTTGACCACCCGGACGATGGCCTCCTCTCTGGCCTGTTGCATGTGCTGGCGAAAGGAGGTTTTCTTGACGGGGGCATCTTTCACGGTGGCACTCATACACAAATTGTCGGGCAGATTGAGGGGGGGCATAAAAACCATACTAACAGATACAGAATTAAACCAATCAGTCTACTTTTCTACTTTGAAGTTATTATTCATCCACACCAGTCCAAAACGGTGTGTTCTGTTAATCACTGATATGGAGTTGACGATGAAAAAATGGATGATTGCTTCGGTCATGAGCCTGGGCGCCCTGACAGCCAAAGCCGCTGATATTGTGGACACCGCCATCGCTGCGGGTTCGTTCAATACCCTGGTCACGGCCGTTCAGGCAGCGGGTCTGGTTGAAACACTGAAGGGCCCCGGTCCGTTCACCGTGTTTGCGCCCACCGATGCCGCTTTTGCCAAAATCCCTCAGGAAACACTGAATGGTCTCTTGAACGACCGTGCCGCATTGACCTCTGTGTTGACGTACCACGTCGTCGCGGGCCG
>JAUVYR010000014.1 GCA_030602985.1 Burkholderiales bacterium | reverse complement strand
GGGTCGTTAACTCAGCGGTAGAGTGCCACCTTCACACGGTGGAAGCCAGTGGTTCGATCCCACTACGACCCACCACTTCCCACGCCATCTGTGCCTGCTGCGAGTGAGCCTCCGGTTCAGGTGGCTCACCCCATGCAAAGGTATTGGTCAGTCGATGCGCGCGCCAGATGCCCGCATCACATCCGCCCACTTTGCCGTCTCCTGCTGGATGAAGCTCGCAAAGGATTCCGGGGTTTCCGGATGCGGCGCCGCACCGAGTTCAACAATGCGCTGCCGTACTTCGTTGTCGTTCAGCGCTTTCACGATCGTGGCATTGAGTCGACGGACGATCGCGTCCGGTGTGCCGGCTGGGGCAAACAGGCCAAACCAGGAGGTGGCATCGTAGCCGGGGACGCCCGCTTCAGCAATGGTCGGCAGATTGGGCATTTCGGGCGAGCGCTGTGCCGTGGTCACGGCCAGTGCCTTGAGCCCACCCGAACGAACGTGCTGGATGGCCGATGGCATGTTGTCGAACATGATGTCGGTTTCGCCGCCGAGCAAGCCGGCAATGGCCGGTGCACTGCCGCGGTAGGGCACGTGCAGCATGTCAACCTGCGCCTTGATTTTGAACAATTCCCCCGAAAGGTGGATGGATGTGCCGTTGCCAGACGAAGCAAAGCGAATTTTGCCGGGGTTGGCCCGCGCATAGGCCACCAGTTCGGCCACCGTGTTGAAGGGTTGAGAGGGGTGTGCCACCAGGATGTTGGGCACCATGGCCGAGCGGCTCAGCGGCACGAAGTCCCGGATGTGATCAAACGGCAGGCGCTCATACAGAGCTGCGTTGATGGCATGGGTACCGACCGTACCCATCAGCAGCGTATAGCCGTCGGCAGGCGCCCGGGCAACCATCTGCGTGCCCACATTGCCGCCAGCGCCCGCACGGTTGTCAATGACCACCGACTGGTTGAATTCCGTCGACATGAATTGCCCCACGATGCGGGCCAGGATGTCGGTGGTGCCACCCGCCGGGAAGGGCACCACGATGGTGATGGGTTTGCTGGGAAACGATTGGGCCAGTGCCTGACCGGGCAGCCAGCTCAGGCCAGCCAGGCTGGCCAGCCCCAGCAGGGTCTGGCGGCGGCTGATGCGCGATGGGTTGTTCGGGGTCTTGAAGGTCATGCGTCTGTCTCCTTATGAGTCGGTTGTTGCCGCTGAGCAGGCCGTGCGCGGCACCACGGTGAATGTGTATGGGCGTCAACCAGGCGCTGTGCCCAGGGTGGTCCCGCCGCAGACGTAAAGCACCTGGCCGGTGATGAAACCGTTGTCCGGCGACAGGAAAAACCGCACGGCGCGGGCCACATCATCGGGTGTGCCCATGCGGCCCACTTTGATGCTTTGAAGGATTTGCTTCGTGGCCGGTGCATCCGGTGGATTGCTGCGCATGAACAGTTCGGTGGCAATCGGGCCGGGCGCCACGGCGTTGACGGTGATGCCATCGCCGCCCAATTCGATGGCCAGCGTGCGCGTCAGACCCACCAGTCCCGCTTTGGTGGCGGCGTAAGCCACCCGTTCGGCCTTGCCCAGGGCGGCCCGGGTGGCCAGATTCACGATGCGACCACAGCCCGATGCCCGCAGTGTCGGCAGAAAGGCCTGCGTGAGCAGCGCAGGTGCCAGCAGATGCAAATGGCACAGCAGATTCAGATCGGCGGCCTTCATCTGGTCTATCGAGCCTGGTCGGGTGGCGCCGGCGTTGTTGACCAGTGCCGTCACCGCATGACTTTGCGCGATGGCCAGCCCAACGCGCTCGATGTCTGATTGATCGGACAGGTCGGCCGCGTAATGAATCAGTCGTGCGTGTGACCAGTCGGGCGCTTGCCGGTCAATATTCACCACCGTCTGCCCATCGGCCAGCAGGCTCTGGGCGATGGCCTGGCCTATGCCGTTGCTGGCCCCGGTCACGACCGTCACGCCGGCGTTCATGCGGTCTCCTGCTTCAGGGGCAGGCCCATGTGCTTGGACAGTTGCTTCGCGTTCAGCCCAGGGACCATGTCGATCACATGCAGTCCATCCGGGTGGCATTCGAAACTCGCCAGATCGGTGTAGATGCGTCGAACACAACGGGGGGCGGTCAGGGGGTAACTGCAAGCCTGCACCACCTTGCACACACCACTGGAGGTGAACAGATCCATCATTACCCAGGTCTGACGCGCTCCCACGGCCAGATCCATGGCGCCGCCCACCGCCGGAATGGCCTGTGGGTCTCCGGTGCTCCAGTTGGCCAGATCGCCATGAACCGACACTTGGAAGGCGCCCAGTACGCAGATGTCCAGATGGCCACCACGCATCATGGCAAAGCTGTCGGCGTGGTGAAAATAGGACCCGCCCGCCACCAGGGTGACCGGTTGCTTGCCCGCGTTGATCAGGTCGAAATCTTCAGCGCCAGCGGCGGGAGCCGGGCCCATGCCCAGGATGCCGTTTTCGCTATGCAGGACAATCTCCCGGCCCTTCGGCAGGTGGTTGGCAACCAGGGTAGGCATGCCAATGCCGAGGTTCACATAGGCACCATCGAAGATGTCGACGGCGACGCGTGCCGCCATCTGTTCGCGTGTGCGCCTCAGGGGTTGGAGTTCGTCCATATTGGGTTTAGCTGACATGTCGAAAACCTCCCGCGGTGGTCTGGGTGCGTGATACCTGGACAAGCCGATGCACATGGATCCCGGGCGTGATGATGTGTTCGGGGTCGAGTTCACCCAGTTCAGCAATCTCGTGTACAGACGCCACGGTGCAACGCGCGGCCATGGCCATGACCGGCCCAAAATTGCGGGCGGCTTTTCGGTAGGTGAGGTTGCCCCAGCGGTCGCCGCGCTCCGCCTTGATCAGCGCGACGTCACCATGGATCGGGTATTCGAGCACATGGCCCTGCCCATTGATTTCACGCGTTTCCTTGGGTCTTCCGTCGGACTGAAACGCCAGTGGGGTACCAAAGCCGGTACGGACATAAAAGGCACCGATGCCGGCACCGGCGGCGCGCAGTCGTTCTGCCAGGTTCCCCTGGGGAACGAGCTCCAGTTCGATCTGTCCGCTGCGGTAGAGCTGGTCGAACACGTGGCTGTCGACCTGGCGCGGGTAGCTGCAGATGATCTTGCGCACACGCCCGGTTTTGAGCAGGGCGGCGAGGCCTCGATCGCCGTTGCCGGCGTTGTTGTTGACCACCGTCAGGTCTCGGGCGCCCTGTTCCATCAGGCCGGCGATGAGCTCTTCCGGTATGCCTGACGTGCCGAAGCCGCCGATCAGGACGGTAGCCCCATCCTTGACATTGCCTATGGCTTCAGCCACGGTGCTGACGATCTTGTTGATCATCCATGTCTCCTGTTGTTCGAATATCGAACATTTGTTCGTAAAATACAGTCTATCGACTTTTTTCTGCCATGGCAAACGACCCTGTCACCTCTGTTTCAAGGCCTCGTCCCGGTGACGGGTTTGTGCAATCGTTTGCCCGTGGGCTGGAGGTGATACGCTCGTTCAGCGCGACATCGCCCGAAATGAACATCAGCGAAGTGGCGGAGCGCACGGGGCTGACGCGGGCCGGCGCCCGCCGCATCTTGTTGACGTTGCTGCAGCTTGGCTATGTGGAGCAGCGGGGGAAAAATTTTCGCCTGTCGCCGCGCATTCTTGATCTGGGTTTTGCCTACCTGTCATCCATGCCCTTCTGGAATCGGGCCGAACCCATGATGGAGCGGCTGGCTGACCAGACGGGGGAATCGTGCTCGCTGGCGGTGCTCGATGACACAGAGGTTGTCTACGTGATGCGTGTGCACACGCACAAGATTTTGTCGGTCAACCTGGGGGTGGGTTCCCGTTTGCCGGCTTACTGCACGTCGCTGGGCCGGGTGTTGCTGGCCGGGCTGGACGATGCTGCATTGTTGCAAAGACTGCTGCGGTCGCAACGGCTGGCGAACACGGCACACACCGTGACCGACCTTGCCGAGTTGCAACGCCTGATTCTGGCGACCCGGGCCAATGGCTGGGCGCTGGTGTGTGAAGAACTGGAGCTGGGGCTGGTGGCGGTGTCGGCACCGGTGCAGGATCACACCGGTCGGGTGGTGGCGGCGCTGAATGTGTCGGGTCAGGTCGGGCGCACCACGCCAGTTGAAATGCAGAACAGGCTTTTGCCGGCCTTGCTGGAGACGGCAGCACACCTGTCATTGCAGATGGGCTGCCCGCCAGCGCGTGTGCTGGCCAGGCTTGGTCGTCCGGGCCAGCGGGGTGGTGGGCCTGCTTACTGAATGCGTGCCCGGGCGCGCAGATTTTCCTGGAAGTCCATCAGCTTTTGCTGCTGCAACGATTGTTCGATCTGAGGGCGCAGTTCGGCGATGGAGGGCAGAACCGCCTCGCGGATGTCATCCACGCGAATCACGTGCCAGCCAAACTGGCTTTGTACCGGCGCCTGGGTCATCTCGCCCTTGCCCAGCTGGATCATGGCCTCGGAGAACTCAGCCACGAACACATAAGGTCCTGCCCAGTCCAGATCGCCGCCTGCCTGCCCAGAGCCAGAATCGAGTGAGCGGGTCCGAGCCAGTTCTTCGAAGGAAGCCCCGCCACGGATCTGGGTGATGATGTCGCGAGCCTCAGCTTCGGTGGCAACCAGAATGTGACGTGAGCGGAATTCCTGACCTGCGTTGGCTTCGACAAAGCGGTCGTATTCGGCTTGCACTTCAGCGTCGGTCACCGGGTTGGTCCGCTGGAAGTCGTTGAACAGCTCGCGAATCAGGATGGTCTGCATGGCCAGTTCGACCTGAGAGCGGTATTCGGCCTGGGATTTGATACCGCGCCGTTCGGCTTCCTGCGCAAATATTTCGCGAAGAATGACTTCTTCCTTGAGTTGTTCGCGGACGGCCGCGTCCACAGGGCGGCCAGAGCGCTCCAGCTGTGCCGCCAGGGCGTCAAGGCGGGAAGAGGGCACGGGCTTTCCATTGATGATGGCCAGGTTCTGGGCCATCGCGGGAAGCGCAATCGTCGTGGCCAGAGCCACAGCAGTCAACAGTCGTTTCATGAGCAGAAAATAGATAAAAAGAATCAGCGTTCGATTTCGATAGCCAGAGCGTGCAGCCCTGCATCAATGTAAGGCCGCAATGCATCATACACAAGCCGGTGCGCTGCCACACGGCTCAGCCCTGCAAATGCCGGCGCAGCAATCCGCACGCGAAAGTGCGTACCGTAACCCAGTCCATTGGAGCCCGAATGACCCGCGTGGTCAGCGCTCTCATCGATCACCTGCAGAGTGGTGGGGTGGAGCTTTTTTTGCAGAGTGCTTTCAATGGCGTCGGCGGTCGGAATGTCGGTGGTGTTCATGTGTTTTCAGGCGGGGGATCGTCATCCTTGAGATGTTTGGCGATGTACAACCCTTGGCCGACGATGAACATCACCGGGAATATGTAGCCCCAGAGCTTGAAGTTGACCCAGGCTTCGGTGGAGAAAAACACCGCGACATAGGCGTTGATCGTGGCCATGAAAAGAAAATAGAGTACCCAGGCCACAGTGAGGCGTCCCCAGATGCCGTCAGGCAGCTTGAGCTGACTCCCCAGCAGTATCTGCAGGAAATTCTTTTTCCAGACCCACAAGGCGGCGCCCAGTACCAAGGCCAGACTGGCGTACATGACGGTGGGCTTCCATTTGATGAAGCGCTCATCCTGCAAGACCAAGGTCAAGGCACCGAAGATCAAGACCAACAGCAACGTGACCTTCTGCAGGGTCTGCAGGCGGCGGTCGACCCCATAGATGATCAGGGTTTGCACCACCGTGGCCGCCATGAGCACGGCCGTGGCGACGTAGATGTCGTGCATCTTGAACGCCACGAAAAACAGGACGATGGGGAAAAAGTCGATCAGAAGGCGCATGCTGGGATTATTGAGGCTTGAGCTCTAGGGATGCCGAATTCATGCAGTAGCGCAAGCCGGTGGGTTGGGGGCCGTCTTCAAACACATGGCCCAGATGGGCGCCACATTGGCTGCAGACGGTTTCTGTGCGGATCATGCCGTGGCTGGTGTCGGTGATTTCTCTGATGGCACCAGGTATGGCTTCATAGAAGCTGGGCCAGCCACAGCCCGCATCGAATTTGGTGGGACTGTCAAACAAATGGTTCCCGCAGCAGATGCAGTGGTAGCTGCCGTCACTCCAGACCTGCTCGTATTTGCCGGTGTAGGGCCGCTCGGTGAAGGCCTGTCGGGTGACGTGAAAAGCCATGGGCTCGGCCTCTTTGGCTGTGAGCAGCGCTTTCCACTCCTCGTCGGATCGTTGAATGGGGTATGTCATGAAGGAGATTGTCCGGGTTCAGCGTTGGCCTTGGTTCCGATGGGGTTGGCCAGTTGCTGAAGGGCTGCATGATTGACGATGTCCACGCGGCCAAACTCCAGCGAGACCCAGCCCTGAGATTCAAACTGTTTGAGCACGCGGTTGATGGTCTGACGCGACAGGCCCGCCAGATGACCCAGATCTTCCTGCGACAGGGTGATCTTGCTGATGCCTGACCAGGAGAAATGAGTCAGGTACTGGGCGACACGCTCTTCCGGATTGCGCAGTCGACCGGATTCAATCACGGCCATCGCCTGTCCCAGGCGCATGTTGAGATGATCGATCAGAAAGTGCGCGAAGGGCAGACTGGTTCGGTACAGGCGCCGAAAATGAGCCAGCGGCATGCCAATCAGTGTGGTGTCGCGCAAGGCCACGACGTCGTATCGCCAGACGTCCTCTTTCAACACCGAGCCCTCACCAAACCATTCGCCGGCGGGCACACCCAGAAACGCAGACATCTTGCCATCATGGGATTTGGTCTGCAGCTTGGCCATACCCGAGAGCACCCCGTACCAGGCGTCGATCGATTCTCCGGCGGCCAGAAGAATCTCGCCCTTGCCGGCTTTGCGCAGCACCATGGCATCCAGCAGGTCGTTCTTTTCGCTGGGCAGCATGCAGGCAAACCAGGGTTGGGCATGCAAAAAGACACTGGCAGGGGATCTGGGTTCAAGCAGCATGAATAGGGCAGTGATCGATGGTTTGTCAGTTCTGCGACAGATTTTGATGGTGTTTCCGGGTTTCCCATGATGCCAGATTACGAGCCAGACCTGATATTTAGCTGTGAATCGTTCACCTGTTCATTTAAAAAAGTCACATAAGGAGACATACATGCTGGGTTTGATGCAGGACCAACCTCTGCTGATTTCTGACCTCATCGAACATGCTGAGCGGCACCATGGCGACGTGGAGATCGTTTCACGCCGCGTCGAGGGAGACATCCATCGCACCACGTACCGGGAAGCCGCCCAACGTTCTCGTCAATTGGCGGGCGCCCTGGATGCGCTGGGCTTGCAACCAGGCGATCGTGTGGCTTCTCTGGCATGGAACGGCTACCGCCACTTCGAGATGTATTTTGGCGTGAGCGGGTCCGGTCGTGTGCTGCACACCATCAACCCGCGACTGATTCCGGAGCAGATTGCATGGATCGTCAACCATGCTGAGGACCAGGTGCTGTGCTTTGACATGACTTTCTGGCCCATCATCAAGGCCATTCATGACAAATGCCCGACGGTCAAGCAGTGGGTGGCGCTCTGCGACGACGCACATCTGTCGAAGATGACCGAATCCGGCGGCATTTCTCATCTGGTCAGCTACGAAAGCCTGATTGCGGCTCAATCAACCACCTATCACTGGCCACGGTTTGATGACAACACCGCTTCAAGCATGTGTTACACCAGTGGCACCACGGGCAATCCGAAGGCCGCTCTTTACAGCCACAAGTCCACCATTCTTCACGCTTGTGCCGCCGCGCTACCGGATGTGATGTGTCTGAGCGCGCGAGACAGCGTGCTGCCCGTGGTGCCCATGTTCCACGTCAATGCCTGGGGCATTCCGTATTCGGGTTGTGCGGTGGGCTGCAAACTGGTGTTTCCTGGGCCTGCCATGGATGGGAAATCCATCTATGAGTTGCTGGATGCCGAGCGGGTTTCGTTTGCGGCTGGCGTTCCCACGGTCTGGCAGATGCTGCTGACCCACATGTCCCAGAACGGCTTGAAGTTGCCGCATCTGACGCGGACAGTGATTGGCGGGTCGGCTTGTCCACCGGCCATGATCACCGCCTTCCGTGAGCAATACGAGGTGGAGGTGCTTCATGCCTGGGGTATGACGGAAATGAGTCCTCTGGGAACGCTCTGTACGCTGAAGAACAAGCACCTGCAGCTCCCGGAAGACGAGCAGATGAAGATACGCCTGAAGCAAGGGCGTGCCATCTTCGGGATCGACATGAAGGTGGTTGGTGCCGATGGGCAGGAGCTGCCCTGGGACGGCAAGTCATCGGGAGACCTGCTGGTCAAAGGCCCCTGGATCATTCGCGATTACTACAAAGGGTCGGGTCAACCCCCCTTGGTGGACGGTTGGTTCCCGACCGGTGACGTCGCCACCATCGATGCCGACGGGTTCATGCAGATCACCGACCGAAGCAAGGATGTGATCAAGTCCGGTGGCGAGTGGATCAGCTCTATCGACGTGGAGAACATCGCCATGGCGCACCCGGCGGTGCTGATGGCCGCCTGCATTGGTGTCAGGCACCCGAAGTGGGATGAACGACCGATCGTGGTGGTGGTCACCAAGCCTGGCCAGCAGGTCAGCCGTGACGAACTCCTCGCTTTCTACGAAGGCAAGATCGCCAAGTGGCAGATACCGGATGACGTCGTGTTCGTGGACGCCATTCCGCTCGGCGCCACCGGCAAGATGCAGAAGATGAAATTGCGCGAGCAACTCACGGATTATCAGCTGCCCGCCTGAACAGTCGCCTAGGCGATAGCCCCTAGGGCTATCCCTGAGCGTGGGGTGCACCCAACCCCGGTAAGCTTTCCCCTGCCGACCAACCCATAGGAGACAAACCATGAAATTCATGATCAAGGCACTCACCACCGCAGCCATGCTGACTTGCAGCATCACCGCCTTTGCTCAAAGCGGTGAAACCGTCCGTATCGCCTGGATTGACCCGCTGTCGGGCCTGATGGCCCCGGTGGGGACCAACCAGTTGCGCAGCTTCCAGTTCTTTGCTGAACAGTTCAGCGGGGCGAACAACCCGGCTGGTGTGAACTTTGAAGTGATCGGTTTTGACAACAAGCTCAGCCCGGCCGAAAGCCTGACTGCCCTGCAAGCCGCCATTGACCGCGGTGTGCGTTACATCGCGCAAGGCAATGGTTCATCCGTCGCGATTGCTCTGGTGGATGCCATCAACCGCCACAACAGCCGTAACCCAGGCCGCGAAGTCGTCTTCTTGAACTACGCAGCGGTGGATCCGGACCTGACCAACAGCCGATGCAGCTTCTGGCACTTCCGCTTTGACGCCGACACCTCCATGAAAATGGAAGCCCTGACGGACTTCATGAAGGATGATCAGTCGATTCGTCGGGTGTTTCTGCTGAACCAGAACTACTCGCATGGCCACCAGGTGGCAAGTTTTGCCAAGGAAAATCTGGCCCGCAAGCGCCCTGACATTGAAATTGTGGGCGAAGACTTGCATCCGCTGGCTCAGGTTCGCGATTTTGCCCCCTACATTGCCAAGATTCGTGCTTCGGGTGCCGATGCTGTGATCACGGGTAACTGGGGCTCCGACTTGGCCTTGCTGGTGCGTGCCGCAAATGACGCGGGCTTCACCGGGCGTTTCTTCACGTTCTACACGGGTGTGACAGGCACCCCGACCGCACTGGGGACCAGCTCTGAGGGCCGTGTCTATCAGGTGTCCTACAACCACTACAACATGGGTGGTCAGATGGATCGCTGGATGGCTGATTTCCGTCAGCGCTTCAGTGATGACTTCTACACAGGCGCCGTGGTCAACATCTTCAAAGGCTTGTCGCAGGCCATGGCCACCGCACGTTCGACCGATCCCGCTCGTGTGGCTCCAGCACTGTCGGGCCTGTCCTTTGAAGGCTTCAATGGACAGGTCACGATGCGGCGTGACGACCACCAGTTGCAGCAACCACTGTTCATCACCCGCTGGCAACGGGCTGAAGGCCAGTTCTCCTACAGCCCGGAAAACACGGGCATGACTCTGGCACCGGTTCGTGAGGTATCGGCTGCAGCCGCCAGCACCCCCACCAGCTGCAACATGCGTCGTCCGGGCTGAGTCCGACGACCCGGAGGGCCTGGTCTCATGCGGATCGGGCCCTCTTTCACCCCTCCCCATGTGATTTGAACTGTCAGCGTGACAGGTCTTGGGGGATGTTCACCTGAAAGAGGCTGGCATGCGCCAGAAATGATGTGACGCTGGAATTTTTTATCATTTCCATGCTGAACGGCCTGAGCTATGGCTTGCTGTTGTTCATGCTCAGTTCGGGGCTGACGTTGATCTTCAGCATGATGGGCGTGCTGAACTTTGCACACGCTAGCTTTTACATGGTGGGTGCCTATATCGGTTATTCCATCGCCCAGGTCGCTGGCTTCTGGGTGGCACTGTTCATCGCACCCATCCTGGTGGGGTTGCTGGGGGCGGGGTTTGAACGGGCCAGTCTGCGCAAAGTGCACAAATATGGCCACGTACCGGAATTGCTGGTGACTTTTGGCTTGTCTTTTGTGATCGTCGAACTGGTTCAATTGATCTGGGGGCGTTCGGCTGTCAATTTCCGTCCGGCTGAAATTCTGCAAGGCCCGGCTTTCACTCTGCTCCATTACGCAGATGACACCATGGGCTTCATGCTGGGCCGTGCGCCTGCCGAGCTGTGTGCCGCTGCCTCTGGAACCACCTGTTCCTACTTCCCGGCCACCCGCGCTTTCATGATGCTGGTGGCTATCGTGATGCTCGTTAGCCTCTGGTTGCTGATCACCCGTACACGTATCGGCATGGTGATTCAGGCGGCGCTGACACACCCGGAAACCGTCGAGGCGCTTGGTCACAACGTCCCGCGCGTGTTCATGCTGGTTTTCGGGGCGGGCACCGCGCTGGCGGGTCTGGCCGGTGTAATTGGCGGCAGCACGTTTGTGACAGAGCCTGCCATGGCCCTGACCTTGGGTGCCCTGTTGTTTGTCGTGGTGGTCGTTGGCGGACTGGGTTCTCTGTCTGGTGCGTTCCTGGCCTCACTCATCATCGGGGTGATGCAGACATTTGCAGTGGCACTGGATCACTCCATCGCACGCCTGCTGACCAACATGGGTTTTGAGCTGTCAGAAGCTGCGCGCCAGAACGAGTTGTTGCGACTGACGATTTCGGATGCCGCGCCCATTCTGCCTTATCTGTTCCTCGTCCTGATCCTCATCTTCCGCCCCAGGGGGTTGCTGGGTACGCGTGATACCTGAAGGAAAGCATCATGACGACAACTTATTACCAGTTCAAACCTTACAACGTGGGTCGTTGGATCATCTGGTCTCTTTTCGCTTTGATCCTGATCTTTGCGCCGCGGGTTTTTGATAGCAACCTGGCAATCAGCCTGATGGCGCAGATGGGAATTGCCATCATCGCTTGCCTGTCTTACAACATGTTGCTCGGCCAGGGGGGGATGCTGAGTTTTGGCCACGCCGTCTACGTCGGGCTGGGTTCCTATGTGGCCATTCATGCGCTGTTGCGTGCCTCTGAAGGCTTGTGGATGGTGCCGGTCAGTCTCATCCCTTTGGTCGGGGGGCTGGCGGGGCTGTTTTTCGCGGTTCTGTTTGGTTATGTCACGACCAAGAAGGCAGGGACGACTTTTGCCATGATCACATTGGGGGTGGGGGAGCTGGTGTTCGCCATGTCTCTCATGTTCTCGGGTTTCTTTGGTGGCGAAGCCGGCATATCGGCCGATCGCGTGGTGGGTGAGCCGTTTATGGGGATCACCTTCGGGCCCAACATACAGGTGTATTACCTGATCGCCATCTACACCTTTGTCTGTGTGGCGTTGATGTTTGCGTTCACTCGAACCCCGCTGGGGCGCATCATCAATGCGGTCAGGGACAACCCGGAGCGGGTTGAGTTCATTGGCTATAACACCCAGATGGTGCGCTACCTGGTGTTCATCATTTCCGGATTTTTCGCAGGTATTGCAGGGGGTCTGGCTGCCATCCAGTTCGAAATTGTGAACGCTGAAGTCGTGGGGCCGATTCGTTCAGGGGGGTATCTGCTCTTCACGTTCCTGGGTGGAGCCACCTTCTTCTTTGGTCCGATCATTGGTGGCATCCTGATGGTGCTGGCATTTGTCTTCTTCTCCGAGATCACCATGGCCTGGATGCTGTATCTGGGGCTGATTTTCGTGTTCATGGTGATGTATGCCCCCGGTGGCATTGCAGGGCTCATCATGATGAACCTGCGAGTGGCCATGTTTGGTCGGCTGCGGGAGCTGTGGGTCAGCTATCTGGCCCTGGGTCTGACGGCCCTGGTGTTCCTGATCGGTGCAGGCGCCATGATAGAAATGGTCTACCACCTGCAACTGAACATCGCCATGACGCAGCAAGTCAGTTTCCTGGGCGTGTCCCTGGATACCCGCGATCCTTCCACCTGGTTTGGTGCGTTGTTTGTGGCGTTGACTGGCCTCGGGCTGTTTGAATTGACGCGATACCACTTCCGCAAGCAGTGGGCAGAAATCCAGACCGATATTGAAAAAGAAATCAAACGTCGGGAGACCAGCTGATGTCTTCATCCTATGCAATTGAACTCAAGGACCTCCGAAAGAGCTTTGGTAAAACCGAGATCATTCGTGGGGCCAGCCTGGCGGTGAATCCTGGGGAGCGCGTTGCCATCATCGGGCCCAATGGCGCGGGCAAATCCACCCTGTTTAATCTGATCAGTGGTCGATTCGCCCCGACATCGGGTGAAATCTGGCTCAATGGTCAGCGAATCGACGGTAAGAAGCCCTTTCAAGTTAACCGGATGGGCTTGAGTCGCAGTTTTCAGATCACCAATATCTTCCCCAAGCTGAGCGTGTTCGAGAATCTGCGCTGCGGCGTCTTGTGGAGTCTGGGCTACAAGTACACGTTCTTCAAATTTCTGGCTGACCTCGATGATGCGAACGAGCGTGCTGAAGCTTTGCTGGAGATGATCCGCCTGGACAAGAAGCGTGATGTGCTGGCCATGAACCTCACGTATGCCGAGCAGCGGGCCCTGGAAATCGGCATCACCATCGCGGGAGGCGCCAATGTGGTGCTACTCGATGAGCCAACCGCCGGTATGAGCAAGAGCGAAACCAAGCGGTTCATTGAACTGATCCGGGAAATCACGGTGGGCAAGACGTTGCTGACGGTTGAGCACGACATGGGCGTCGTATTCGGGCTTGCCGACAAGATTGCGGTGGTGGTTTACGGTGAAGTCATTGCTTACGACACTCCAGAGGCTGTGCGGGCCAATCATCGGGTCCAGGAGGCTTACCTGGGGTCCGTGCTGGCTGATAACCAGGCAGCAGACGCAGCGCACTAAGGGAACGCAACAACATGCTCGATATCACAAACCTGCACGCTTATTACGGCAAAAGCCACGTCCTCCATGGTGTGAGCTTCAAGGTAGCCCAGGGCGAGATCGTCGCGTTGCTTGGCCGTAACGGCTCGGGACGTTCCACCACGGCCAAGGCCATCATGGGGCTGGTCGATGCCGAAGGGGAGATCCTCTGGAAAGGTCAACCGATCCGTGGCAAAAAACCCTTCGAAATCGCCCATTTGGGCCTGGGCTACGTGCCTGAAAACCGGGATATCTTTCCGAAACTGACGGTTCATCAAAACCTGATGCTGGGCCAGAAGGGGCGTGGCAAGGGAAGTCGCTGGTCGTTTGACGACATGTACACCATGTTTCCACGGCTCAAGGAGCGGCAAGACACCGAGGCAGGCGTGATGTCGGGGGGCGAGCAGCAGATGCTGACCTTGTGTCGGACCCTGATGGGCGACCCCGAGTTGATCATCATCGATGAACCGACAGAGGGTCTGGCGCCCAAGATCGTGGAGCAGGTAGCGGACTTTCTCAAAAAGCTTAAGGAAAAAGGGATCTCGGTCTTGCTCATTGAGCAAAAGCTGACGATTGCCCTCCAGATTTCCGATCGCGCGCTGGTGATGGGACATGGCAGCATCGTGTTTGACGACACGCCAGCTGCTTTGAAAGCCAACCCCTATGTCCGCAAGGAGTGGCTGGAAGTCTGACCCTTCGGTCACCTGAGACAAACAGGTGACAGCGGCAGATGCCACGAGCCTGCTCGACTGCCTACAATGAATAACACGAACGATCGTTCTTTTTGATCGTTTTCACAGATGTCACAGACCAGGAGACAGCATGACTGCGCATTATCAAGAACACGGTGACGTGGCCGTGATCACTCTCGACAATCCACCGATGAACGGTCTGGGATTGAGCACCCGGCAGGGGGTGGTGAGGGCACTGGATCAGGCCATTGCCAACCCGGCCATCAAGGCTATGGTGCTGACCGGAGCAGGCAAGGCTTTTTCCAGCGGGGCCGACATCAAGGAATTCGGTTCTCCCAAGGCCTACCAGGACCCGCATCTCATCAGCGTGATCAATGCGCTCGAAGCGTCTCCCAAGCCAGTGGTGGCTGCGTTGCATACCGTGGTCATGGGCGGTGGGTTGGAGCTGGCGCTGGGTTGTCATTACCGGATCGTGGCTCCTGGCACCAGCGTCGCCTTGCCCGAAGTCAAGCTCGGTCTCATTCCGGGGGCGGGGGGAACGCAGCGGTTGCCACGGGCCATTGGAGTCGAGCCTGCCTTGAACATCATCGTCAGCGGAGAGCCCGTCAAAAGCGATTTGCTGCTGCAGATTCCCGGCCAGAAGCTGTTTGATCAGGCGGCCACGAGTGCCGATTCATTGATGGATGAGGCGTTGGTGCTGGCGCGCTCTGTGGTGAGCAAGCATGCGGACGGAACGCCTTTGCCCCGCGTGCGTGATCTCCCGTGCAAGCACGCGCAGGGGGATGCCTATTTCCAGTTTGCGCGCAACATGGTCAAGGGCATGGCCAAGCATTTCCCTGCCCCAGGCAAGTGTGTGGACGCGGTGGAAGCCGCCACACAGAAAAAGTTTGACGATGGCATGGCCTTCGAGCGCGAGCTGTTCGTCAATCTCATGATGACGCCGGAATCGATGTCGTTGCGTCATCTGTTTGTCGCCGAGCGGGCGGCCAGCAAGATTCCGGATGTCTCGGCCGACACCCTGCAGCGCACCATCACCAAGGTGGCCGTGATCGGAGCCGGCACCATGGGCGGTGGCATTTCCATGAATTTCCTGAACGCCGGCATTCCGGTGATCTTGCTGGAAATGAAGCAGGAAGCGCTGGACCGCGGTGTGGGGGTCATGCGTGGCAACTATGAGGCCCAGGTCAAAAAGGGCAAGTTGAAACAGGAGAAACTCGACCAGCGCATGGCGCTGCTGAGCACCACGCTGAGTTATGACGACATTGCCGATGCCGATCTGGTCATCGAGGCGGTGTTCGAGGACATGGGTGTGAAGGAAACCGTGTTCAAGAAGCTCGACGAGGTGATGAAGCCGGGCGCCATCCTGGCCTCCAACACCTCCACGTTGGATGTCAACAAAATAGCGAACTTCACTCAGCGGCCGCAGGACGTGGTGGGCTTACACTTCTTCAGCCCGGCCAACGTGATGAAGCTACTGGAGGTGGTGCGTGGCGATGCCACCGCCAAGGACGTGATGGCCACCGTGATGACCGTGGCCAAGAAGATCAAGAAGGTGGCGGTGGTCTCCGGCGTGTGCGACGGCTTCATCGGCAACCGCATGATCGAACAGTACGGTCGCCAGGGTGGTTTCCTGCTGGACGAAGGTTGTACCCCTGAGCAGGTGGACAAGGCGATCGAGAAATTCGGCTTTGCCATGGGCCCGTTCCGCATGGGTGACCTGGCGGGCAACGATATCGGCTGGGCGATCCGCAAGCGCCGTTATGTGGAAAAGCCAGACATGAAGTACAGCAAGACCGCCGACCTGCTGTGCGAAAAAGGCCGCTTTGGTCAGAAGGTGGGCAAAGGCTGGTACGACTACGTGCCAGGCAAGCGCGACGCTATTCCCAACGCGGAGGTGGTGCAGATGATCGAGGAGCACCGCCAGGCCCTCGGCATCACCCCGCGCAAGATTTCTGACGAGGAAATCGTGCAGCGTCTGGTGTTCAGCCTGGTCAATGAAGCCGCACACATTCTGGAAGAGGGCATTGCCAACAAGGCCAGCGACATCGATGTGGTCTACATCTTTGGTTATGGCTTCCCGGTGCACCGGGGTGGTCCGCTCAACTATGCCGATTTCGTCGGTCTGTTCAACGTCGCGGAAGCGATGAAGCGTTTTGCCAAGAATCCGCATGACGACGCCCGTTTCTGGCAGCCCGCGCCGCTCATTCAGCGCCTGATCGCCGAAGGCAAGACCTTCGCCTCCCTCAACCGCTGAACCCCAGACGAACCCGGAGATTCCCTCATGACCCAAGCCGTCATTGTTTCGACCGCACGCACCCCACTGGCCAAGAGCTGGAAGGGGGCTTTCAACATGACCCATGGCGCCACGCTCGGCGGGCACGCCGTGCAGCACGCGATTGCTCGTGCTGGCATCGACGCCGCCTACGTGGAAGACGTCATCATGGGTTGCGCCAATCCCGAGGGCGCGACCGGCATGAATATCGCGCGTCAGATCGCGCTGGCGGCGGGCTGCCCGATCACCACGTCAGGCCTCACGGTGAATCGCTTCTGTTCGTCAGGCCTGCAGACGATTGCCCTTGCGGCCCAGCGCATCATCGCCGGCGAAGGCGATGTGTACGTGGCCGGTGGGGTGGAAAGCATTTCCTGCGTGCAACAGGAGATGAACATGCACATGGTCTTTGATCCTGTACTGAACAAGAAGAAGCCTGAAATCTACTGGAGCATGTTGCAGACCGCCGAGCAGGTGGCCAAGCGTTACGGCATTGCACGCGACGTGATGGACGAATACGGTGCCGCCAGCCAGCAAAAGGCGTGCGCCGCCCAGGCTGCGGGCCTGTTCGATGCAGAAATCGCGCCCATCACCGTGACCATGGGCGTGGCCGACAAGACGATGGGCCTGATGACACGACAGGTGACCGTGAGCAAGGACGAAGGCACACGCGAAGGCACCACGAAGGAAGGCATCAGTGGCATTCGACCGGCACTGCCTGGCGGTGTGGTGTCTGCTGGCAACGCCAGCCAGTTCAGCGATGGCGCGGGTGCATGTGTGGTCGTGAGCGAGAGTTTTGCATCCCAACACAATCTGCAGCCCCTGGGCCGTTTTCTGGGGTTTGCCGTGGCGGGTTGCGAACCCGATGAAATGGGCATCGGCCCGGTATTTGCCGTGCCCAAGGTGCTCAAGAAGCTGGGCCTGACGGTCAACGACATCGACTTGTGGGAACTGAACGAGGCGTTTGCCGTGCAGGTGATTTACTGCCGCGACAAGCTGGGGATTCCCAACGATCGACTGAATGTCAACGGCGGCGCCATTGCGCTGGGCCACCCGTATGGGGTGTCGGGCCAGCGGTTGACCGGCCATGCCCTGATCGAGGGCAAACGCCGCGGTGCCAAGCGGGTGTGCGTGACCATGTGCATCGGTGGTGGCATGGGCGCGGCCGGCGTGTTCGAGGTCTTGTGACGACGGAATGACCATGAGTCTGCGCCCCACCGTCGATTTTCTGTTGTACGACTGGCTGGGGGCGCAGTCCCTCAGCGAACGTGAGCGTTTCGCCGACCACACCCGCGAGACTTTTGACGCGGTGCTGGACACCTGCGAGCGGATAGCGCGCGACAAGTTCGCCCCGTTCAACCGCCTGGTGGATACCCAGGAACCGCATTTCGATGGCGAGAAGGTCATCCTTCCCCAGGCCACAAAAGACGCCTGGGACGCCTATGCAGCTTCTGGCATGTTGAGTGCCGCCCAGGACCATGAGGTGGGTGGCATGCAGTTGCCCTACACGGTGGAGTCCGCGGGCAATGCGTTCTTCGCCATGGCGTCGGTCAGTATTGGGGCGGGGATGCTCACGGTCGGTAACGCCAACCTGCTGATGGCGTACGGGTCAGCCATACAGCGTGAGGTGTTTGCACTCAACGAATTCAGCGGTCGTTTTTCCGGCACCATGTGCCTGAGTGAGCCGCAGGCCGGCTCCAGCCTCAGTGATGTAGCCACTCGCGCCGTACCCGATGGCGAGGGCTCTGAGGCCGACCCGCTGGGCGCCCGATATCGCCTGCGCGGCAACAAGATGTGGATATCGGCGGGCGAACACGAGTTGACCGAGAACATCGTTCACCTGGTGCTGGCCAAAATTCCTGGGCCCGATGGCAAGCTGCCGCCGGGGGTCAAAGGCATTTCCTTGTTCATCGTTCCGAAGAAACTGGTGGACACCGAGGGCCGGTTGACCGGCGTGCGTAACGACGTCGCGCTGGCGGGCCTCAATCACAAATGCGGGTGGCGCGGTACCACCAACACCTTGCTGAATTTCGGCGAAGGCAAGTTCCCCGTCGAGGGTGAAGGGGTCGGCAAGGGCCTGGACGGGCAGGGCGCCGGGGCCATCGGTTACCTGGTGGGCGAGCCCGGCAAGGGCCTTGGTTATATGTTCCACATGATGAACGAGGCCCGCATCGGTGTGGGCATGGCGGCCACCATGCTGGGCATGGCGGGCTACCACGCCAGCCTCGATTACGCCAGGAACCGTCCCCAGGGCCGCCCCATGGGCGCGGCTGGCAAGGACCCGGCGCAACCCCAGGTGCGCATCATTGAGCACGCCGACGTCAAGCGCATGCTGCTGGCCCAGAAAGCCTATTGCGAAGGCGCACTCGCGCTGGAGTTGTATTGCGCCCGTCTGGTGGATGAACAGCACACCGCCTCCCCGGATGCCGCCGATGAAGCCCGCCTGTTGCTGGAGGTGCTCACACCGATTGCCAAGAGCTGGCCGAGCGAGTGGTGCCTCGAGGCGAACAGCCTCGCCATCCAGGTCCATGGCGGCTACGGTTACACACGCGATTTCCCGGTGGAACAGTACTGGCGTGACAACCGCCTGAACATGATCCACGAGGGTACGCACGGCATCCAGGCCATGGACTTGCTGGCCCGCAAGGTGCTCATGGACAACGGCAGGGGGTTGCAACTGCTGGCAGGCCGCATCCAAGGCACCATTGAGCAGACCATCCAGCAACCGACGCTGGCCTTGCATGCCAACGCGCTGGCGCAGGCCTTGCAACAGGTGGGCAATGCCACCAAAGCCGCCTGGGCGACAGGCCAGCCCACCGAAGCGCTGGCGAATGCCGTACCCTACATGCAGGCGTTCGGGCACACGGTGCTGGCGTGGATCTGGCTTGATGTGGCACTGGCGGCCCTCAAGTCGCCCGCCACGGCGGCGCATCAGGGGCGACTGGCGGCCTGCCGTTTCTTCTTCCACTACGAACTGCCCAAGATCGGTGCGTGGTTGCAGGTGGTGAATACCCGCGACATGACCTGTGCCGAACTGTCTGAAGACGCATTCTGAACCGGGCCTGGAGCCCCAAGGAGACACACATGACAAGAACCATTCAACAATTGTTCGACCTGAAAGACCGGGTGGCGCTGGTGACTGGAGGCTCACGCGGACTGGGGCTGCAAATGGCCCAAGCCCTGGGTGAGGCGGGTGCCCGCGTGGTGGTCACCGCACGAAAGGCCGACGAGCTGGAAGCGGCCGTGGCCCATCTCAGGGCGGGTGGCATCGACGCGCGCTGGATCGCGGCGGATTGCGCCAAGGAGGCCGACATTCATCGCCTGGGGGCTGAAACCCTGCAACTCATGGGGGGCGTGGATATTCTGGTGAATAACGCCGGTGCCGCCTGGGGCGCTCCTGCCGAAGACCATCCTGTTGAAGCCTGGGACAAGGTGATGAACCTCAATGTCCGCGGCTACTTCATCCTCAGCCAGTACCTGGCCAAGCACCACATGATTGCGAAACGCCAGGGCAGCATCATCAATGTCGCATCCATCGCCGGGTTGGCTGGCAACCCGCGCGGCATGAACACGATTGCCTACAACACGTCCAAAGGGGCGGTGATCAACTTCACCCGGACGCTCGCAGCGGAGTGGGGGCCTCATGGCATACGCGTGAACGCGGTGTGCCCCGGATTTTTTCCGAGCAAGATGACCATGGGTACGCTTGAAGCACTGGGTGAAGAGCGCCTGGCTGCCCACGCGCCTCTGGGTCGACTGGGCGACGATGAAGACCTCAAAGGCCTGACCTTGCTGTATGCGTCCGATGCCGGCAAGCACATCACGGGCCAATGGATGGCCGTCGACGGCGGCGTCAGCGTGGTCATCGGAGGCTGAGTGGAATTCCAGGTCCCCATTCCCTTTGTGACCCATCTCGGCTTTGAACTGGCCCGATGGGCAGACGGTGAGGCCGAGATTCGCTTTGATCCGGCACCTGAACATTTGAATTCATTTCTGGTGGTGCATGGCGGGGCCACGATGACCTTGCTGGATGTTGTCATGGCGCATGCCGCACGCAGTGTCCAGCAGGACATGGGCTGCGTCACCATTGAAATGAAAACCAGTTTCATGCAGGCGGCCCGAGGCGCGCTCACAGGACGAGGCCGGTTGCTGCACCGCACCGCGACCATGGCTTTCACCGAAGGGCAGGTCTTCGATGCGCAGGGCAAGCTGTGTGCCCACGCCACCGGCACGTTCAAATTCGTCAAACGCTTGCCGGTCGGCGGCAAGGACATTCATTCACTCAATCGCACGGGTGCTGAAGGCGCGGATGTCGCTCAAAGCGCTCAAGGCATCTCCACAGACTGATCATCTCAAGGATTTCACATGGCACAAAATACACGCATTGTTCTCGACAACCGCCCCACCAGCGAAGCGACGCCTGGCAATTTCAAGCTGGAAACGGTGGAAACCCCTTCACTGAAAGACGGTGAGGTGCTGGTGCGACACCACTACCTCAGCCTCGATCCTTACATGCGGGGTCGCATGAATGACGCCAAAAGCTACGCGGCGCCCCAGCCACTCGGTGAGGTCATGATCGGCGGCACCGTCGGTGAAGTGGTGGAGAGTCGGCACCCCCGGTTCGCCCCGGGTGATGCGGTGGTCGGCATGGGGGGCTGGCAGCAGTACAGCGTGGTCGATGCCACGCAGCCCGGAGCCCTGCGCAAGGTGGAAACGACCCACGTCCCCTTGAGCCACTACCTGGGTGCCGTGGGCATGCCGGGCGTGACCGCCTGGTATGGTCTGGTCAAGATCATCGATCCCAAGCCAGGGCAGACCGTGACGGTGAGTGCCGCCAGTGGAGCCGTGGGCAGCGCTGTGGGTGCACTGGCCAAGGCGCGTGGCTGCCGGGTGGTGGGTATTGCCGGTGGGCCAGACAAATGCGCTTACGTGAAAGACGAATTGGGCTTTGACGACTGCATCGATTACCGCGAGCACAAGGACTATCTGTCACTGGCCAAGGCGCTCAAGCAGGCATGTCCCCATGGCATCGACGGGCATTTCGAAAACGTCGGGGGTATGGTGCTGGACGCCGTGATGCTGCGCACCAATGCGTTTTCACGCATCGCGGTCTGCGGCATGATTGCTGGCTATGACGGTCAGCCTTTGCCGATGGCCAACCCGGCACTCATCCTCGTGAACCGCATGCGCGTGGAAGGCTTCATCGTGAGTGAACATATGGAGATCTGGCCTGAAGCCCTGACCGAACTGGGCCAATTGGTCGGCAGTGGCCGGTTCCGCCCTCGCGAGACGGTGGCTCAAGGGATTGAGTCCGCTCCCGAAGCGTTTATCGGCTTGCTCAAAGGACGCAATTTCGGCAAGCAGCTGGTGAAGCTGGTTTGAGGAGCGGGTCATGTTGAATGAATGGCGCGGCAAAACAGCGGTGATCACCGGCGCCGGCTCGGGCTTCGGGCTTGAAGTGGCACGCATCGGCGCTGCTCGCGGCATGAACCTCGTGCTGGTGGATGTGCAGGCGGACGCGCTGGATCGTGTGCGCGCAGAGATGGAGTCCCAGGGCGCTCAGGTGCTGGCCCGATGCGTCGATGTGGCCAGCGCCCATGACATGGACGCACTCGGCCAAGCGGTGGAACAGCGATTCGGCGCTCCCCACTTCGTGTTCAACAATGCGGGTGTGGCGGCCGGTGGCCTGATCTGGGAAAACAGCGTGGCGGACTGGAACTGGGTGCTGGGCGTCAATGTGTGGGGAGTGGTGCACGGGGTCCGGGTATTCACCCCGATGATGCTCGCCGCTGCCAAAGCCGACCCGCACTATCGGGGCCATATCGTCAATACCGCGAGCATGGCCGGTCTGCTGACGCCGCCCAACATGGGCGTTTACAACGTGAGCAAGCATGCGGTCGTTGCGCTGAGTGAAACCTTGCACCAGGATCTGGCCTTGGTCACAGATCAGGTCGGGGCGAGTGTGCTGTGTCCGTACTTTGTTCCGACCGGCATCAGCCAGAGTCACCGGAATCGCCCCACCGATCTGCCTGGCAGCAAGCCCACCCCCAGTCAGTTGATTGGGCAGGCCATGAGCGACAAGGCGGTCAGCAGCGGCAAGGTCACGGCGGCTGAAGTGGCTGCACTGGTATTTGACGCCCTGGAACAAGGGCGGTTTTACATCTACAGCCACCCCAGAGCCTTGGGTAACGTCCGTACCCGTATGGAGGCGATCGTGCAGGGGGCACAACCCCCCGATCCTTTTGCGGAGCGTCCGGAGGTGGGCCAGCAGCTGCGGGCGGCTCTTCGGGCCTAGTTTTTCTGGCAAACTCAGGCGTTTCTATAGTGTTCTGAAGCCGACCTGCGGGTCGGCTTCTGCATGGAGCGTATGCCAAACATCATCACTCAGATCGCGAACGAATTGCATGTGGCCGTTCGACAGGTTGAATCTGCGGTCACGCTGCTGGATTCCGGGGCGACGGTGCCTTTCATTGCCCGTTATCGCAAGGAGGCCACGGGCGGCCTGGACGACATCCAGCTGCGCGAACTGGAAAGCCGACTGAACTACCTGCGGGAACTGGAAGACCGCCGTGCTGCTGTGCTGAAAAGCATCGAAGAGCAGGGCAAACTGACCCCGGAACTGCGTGCGGCCATCGAAGCTGCGCCCACCAAGCAGGAGCTGGAAGATCTCTACCTGCCCTACAAGCCCAAGCGCCGCACCAAGGGCATGATTGCCCGAGAAAACGGCATCGAGCCCCTGGCCGACCTGCTCTTCGCTGAACCGACCCGCGTGCCTGCTGACGAGGCCCAGGCCTATGTCAAGGCTGACAAGGGCGAAGACGGCAGCGACTTCACCACCGTGGCTGCCGTGCTGGACGGGGTGCGCGACCTCCTCAGCGAACGCTGGGCCGAGGACGCTGCACTGGTTCAGGGTCTGCGCGAATGGCTGTGGCAGGAGGGGTTGCTGCAGAGCAAGAAGCTCGATGGCAAGAACGAGAACGACCCCGATGTGGCCAAGTTCCGTGACTACTTCGATTACGACGAACCCATCAGCCGCGTGCCCTCTCACCGCGCGCTGGCCGTGTTCCGTGGCCGCGCGCTGGAGATTCTGGATGCCAAGCTGGTGGTGCCTGAGCCGGAGCTGCCCGAAAGCGTCCAAGTCAGCTCAAAGGCCGGTGCCAAGCCCGCCGCCGTGCCCTCGCTGGCCGAAGGCCGTATCGCCCGCCACCTCGGCTGGAGTCACCAGGCCCGCCCGGCGGACGATCTGATCCGCAAATGCGTAGGCTGGACGTGGCGCGTCAAGCTGAGTCTGTCCACCGAGCGTGATCTGTTCGCCCGCCTGCGCGAAGAGGCCGAAAAGGTCGCCATCAAGGTGTTTGCCGATAACCTGCGCGACCTGCTGCTGGCCGCGCCCGCCGGCGCCAAGGCCGTGATGGGCCTGGACCCGGGCATCCGTACGGGCGTGAAGGTGGCCGTGGTGGACCAGACCGGCAAACTCGTGGACACCGCCACCGTCTATCCGCACGAGCCCCGCCGTGACTGGGAGGGCTCCATCGCCACGCTCGGCGCACTGTGCCTCAAACACGGCGTGCAGCTCATCGCCATTGGCAACGGCACCGCCAGCCGCGAAACCGACAAGCTCGCCGCTGACCTGATCAAGCGCCTGGCCGATCGGGGTGTGCAACCGCAGAAAGTGGTGGTCAGCGAGGCGGGCGCTTCCGTTTACTCTGCCAGCGAATACGCCAGTCAGGAAATGCCCGACGTGGACGTCAGCCTGCGCGGCGCGGCCAGCATTGCCCGCCGTCTGCAGGACCCGCTGGCCGAACTGGTGAAGATCGACCCCAAAAGCATAGGCGTGGGGCAGTACCAGCACGATGTGAACCAGAGCGAACTGGCGCGCACGCTGGACGCCGTGGTGGAGGACTGCGTGAACGGTGTGGGCGTGGACCTCAACACCGCCAGCGCACCGTTGCTCTCCCGCGTGTCCGGCCTGTCGGGCAGCGTGGCCAAGGCTGTGGTGCGCTGGCGCGAATCGAACGGCGCATTCAAAAGCCGTCAGGATCTGCTCAAGGTCACCGGCCTGGGCGCCAAGACCTTCGAGCAGAGCGCGGGCTTTCTGCGCATCCGGGGCGGAGACAACCCGCTGGACATGACCGGTGTGCACCCTGAAACCTATCCGGTGGTCGAAAAGATCATCGAAAAGACCGGTCAGCCCGTGGCCGGCCTGATGGGCCGAGTGGACGTACTCAAGAGCCTCAAGCCCGAATGGTTTGCCAATGATCAGTTCGGCATCATCACCGTCAAGGACATTCTGGGCGAGCTGGAAAAACCCGGCCGCGACCCCCGTCCGGATTTCCAGGTGGCTCGCTTCAACGAGGGCGTGGAAGACATCACCGACCTGAAGGAAGGAATGGTCCTGGAAGGGACCGTGAGCAACGTGGCTCAGTTCGGCGCCTTCGTGGATCTGGGCGTGCATCAGGACGGCCTGGTTCACGTGAGTCAGCTCAGCCACAAGTTCGTGAACGACGCCCGCGAGGTCGTCAAGACCGGCGATATCGTGAAAGTCAAGGTGGTCGAGGTGGACGTGGCACGCAAGCGCATCGGCCTGACCATGAAGCTCGACGCCCCTACAGGCGTGCGCAGTGAACGGCGAGAGGGCGGCGGCAACCGATTCGAGCCCGCAGGCCGTCAGCATCAGGCCGGGCGAGGAGGTCACCGCTCCGGCGAGCCCACGGCGTCCGGCGCGATGGCATCGGCTTTCGCCAAGCTGCAAGGCTTGAAGCGTTGAGCGCCGAGCACGGATCGCGTCCACTATACTGGCCCCATCCTCAAGACCGATGAGCAACATGCAACTCGAAGAGCTACTGGCCAAAGCCAAGGCACTCCCCAGCATTCCCCGGGTGGTGTCGGATGTGATGTCGGAACTCAACAAGGAAGACCCAGACGCCAGAAAGATTGGCGAGATGGTGGCCACCGATCCCGGGCTGACAGCCCGCATGCTGAAGCTGGCTAACTCGGCTTTTTTCGGGCTTTCACGCGAGATCGTGAGCGTGCAGGACGCGATCACGATCCTGGGTTTCAACCATATCCGTACCTTGATCCAGGCAGTCGCGCTCAGCTCCAGTTTCAAGACAGTCCCTGGTGTCAATCTGGAGCAGTTCTGGCGTTACAGCCTCAACACCGCCAAGATTTGCAAGACGCTTGCCAAGAGCATGCGCCACAACGATGGGGTGGCCTTCACGGCCGGATTGGTGCATGCTGTGGGTGATCTGGTGATGCACATCGGCATGCCTGACGAAGTGGCCAAGATCGATTGGACAGTCTCGCCTTTTGACATGAAACGGGCCGAAGTCGAGCGCGCCACCTTGGGTTATACCTATGCGGATGTGAGCGCCGCCTTTGCAGTGAAATGGGATTTCCCTGAAGCGATTGTCAAGTCCCTCAAGCATCAGCTGGTTCCATTTGAAGGCGATATCTACGAGCCCCTGGCAGGTATCGTCCACATGGCTTCCTGGCGCGCGCGCGCCCAGGAAATCAACATGGACCGAGATGGCCTGGCGGCCACCTTCCCCGATGTGGTGGCGATTCTGCTGGGGCTGGATCTGGACATGGTGCTCGATCGCGACCCGACCGAATGGACCTCCTCGGGTGAGCTGTCGGCTTTCATGAGCTGATCATGAAGCTGGATCAGCTGCTGAAAAAACCCGAGACGCTGCCGGTGGTGCCGGAGCTCGCCGCCCGACTGATTCAGACGTTTGAGGATGACGATGTCGATCTGAACCGGATCGCGACGGATATCGAGCGCGATCCCGTCATGGCTGCTCGATTGTTGCGGCAGGCCAACTCGTCTTTCTTTCGACTGGTTCGCCCGGTCGGGACAGTACGAGACGCGGTCATGGTCCTCGGTCTCAACAAGGTGCGTGCTCTGGTGATCGGTGCGTCAATGAACGCCAGTTTTCATGCGGTCAGTGGTATTCATCTGGATCGATTCTGGCAGTACAGTTTTGTGGCCGCTTCATTGGCGAAAATGATCTGTGCCCCGCGCCGGCTGGACGAGAACGTGGCATTCACGGCTGCCCTGTTGCATGGTGTCGGTGAACTGGTCATGCACATGGGGATGCCTGAAGTCATGCGGGCAATTGATCAGCGCGTAGATCCCCTCGATCTGGAGCGTGCACGTGCCGAATATCTGGCGCTGGATTACTCCTACGCGGAGGCAGGTGCCGCATTGGCCAGCCATTGGCGACTGCCTCGGCTGTTGGTGGTGGCGATTGAGCAGCATGGCCGACCGCTGGAGCACGATCCGCTGGAGCCTCTCTCGGCCGTTGTGCACATGGCCAGCTGGCGCGCCCGTCTGTTTGTAGCGGGCAATCGCATGGATCACCTCATTCATACGTACCCAGATGCCGTCGGCGAAGTGCTTGAGCTGGACCCGGACCTGCTTGTGGCGCAAGAGGTGGCGGGCCTTGATGCGCTGGAGACCTTCTGATGGTGGCACTGCGTGCCCTGCAAATCTATGCGGGTCCTGAGGCGCGAAGCCACCTCCTCAAAGAAGGCCTGAAGCCAGAGCATGTGGGCATCATTCCCGCCGCTGCAGGTGGGCCCAAGGGGCTCATGCTCGGCCGGTTGGATCGGTTCCTGTTTGGTGAATGGCTGGCGAACAGCCAGCATGCGGTGGATCTGGTCGGCGCGTCGATCGGTGCCTGGCGAATGGCCACGGCGTGTCTGGATCACCCTGTCGCAGCCTTTCAGCGGCTGGAGCATGACTATATCCACCAGACCTACGATGTCCCACCCGGTCGCAAGCGACCAACCGCACAGCATGTGAGTGAGCGGTTTGGTCAAGGGCTGAAAGATTTCTACGGGGATCGGATCGGTGAAGTGCTGAATCACCCCCGTTATCGTTTGCATGTCGTCACCTCCCGCGGGCGGCACGTGCTGGGGCAGGACCGCCCATGGCGAACGCACTTGGGGTACATGGGCGCTTACTTGACCAACGCCTTCCACCGCCCGGCGATGGGGCATTGGCTGGAGCGTGTGGTGTTCAGTGCGCGTTCCGCTGAGCTGCCTTTCGGCGTGGCGGACTACCGCACACGCCAGGTCCCGCTGACGGTCGAAAACTTCATGCCTGCCGTCCAGGCCAGTTGCTCGATTCCCTTCATGCTGGAGGCAGTGCACGACATTCCGGGAGGGCCTCGGGGCGCCTATTGGGATGGAGGTATCACCGATTACCACCTGCATCTCGCTTATCGACCAGATCGAGGTCTGGTGCTGTATCCCCACTTCCAGCGTCAGGTCGTGCCTGGCTGGCTGGACAAGGCCTTGGCGTGGCGCCATCACGCCTCCCCAATGCTTGCCAACACCATCGTGTTGGCGCCCAACCCGGCCTGGGTGGCGCAGCTACCACTTGGCAAGCTTCCAGACCGCACCGATTTCACCCGATATGGCACAGACACGCCCGCCCGCGTGGCCGCTTGGCAGCAGGCAGTGAGCGCCTCCCAACAATTGGCAGATGAGTGGGCTACCTGGCTCAACCAGCCTGACTTAAGCCTTGTTCAGCCTTTGTAGGTCGGGTTCCTCACCACTGGCCGTGTCATCAAGGGGCTGCATCTGGGTGTCGGCAAAGAGTGAAGGCCTGAATTCCTGGTGGGTGGCTTGCCGGTCTACGGTCGCCCATAGAAACAGCATTTTGGCTGTCATGGGCCTGGCAAACAGAAACCCCTGGAGTTCGTCGCAACCCAGTCGGCGCAGCACCTGGTACTGGCCATCGGTCTCGACGCCTTCAGCCACCACTTTGAGGTCCAGAGCGATTCCCAGCTTGATGACGGCGTCCACCACAGCGCGCGCGTCTTCGCTGTGCTCCACATCCACCACGAAACTCCGGTCGATTTTCAACTCTTCAGCCGGTAACTGGCGCAAGTAGGACAGGCTGGAGTAACCCGTGCCAAAGTCATCGATCGACAGGTGAACCCCCACCGCAGCCAGGCGAGCAAACAGCTGTTTGGTGCTTTCGGTATCTTCCATTGCGACGGATTCAGTGATCTCACAGGTCAGCAAACGGGGGTTGATGTCGTGGACGGCCAGGGTTGAGGCAATGCGCTCAGCCAGATCAGGCTGTCGCATCTGATGCACGGACAGATTGATCGCCACGCGCATGCGCAGGCCCCCATCGCGCCACTCGCGTATCTGGCGACATGCTTCCTGGATGACCCAGTTTCCGATGTCACCGATAAGGCCAAACCGCTCGGCAATCGGAATGAAGACGGTCGGACTGATCAATCCGCGTGTCGGGTGATTCCAGCGCAAGAGGGCTTCAGCACCGGTGATCTGACCGCTGGGTGCGTGCACTTTGGGCTGAAAATAGAGCTCGAGCTGGTACTGGTCCAGCGCGACTTTCAAGTCTCTCAGCAAATCCATCTGCTCGCGAATGTCCTGCAGCATGTGCGGCTCAAAGAAGCAGTAGGTGTCACCGCCCGAGCTCTTGGCAGCACGTGCCGCCGCGTCGGCATGCGTGATGAGCATGCTGTGTGCCCCATCCTGCGGGTAGATGGCGATGCCAATGGAGGCGGCTACCGGCACATCGCGGCCCTCAATAGACAAAGGCTGTTTCAGGGTGTCGAGGAGCATGCGGGCCGTGGCTGCCACCTCCACACGCCCATCTCCAGGCTGACCGATCACCACGAATTCGTCGGCTGCCCAGCGGATCACCTGGGCCCCATCCCCTGCCTGCGTCACCAGTCGCTGGGCAACCGCCTGCAACAGCAGATCACCGAAGCGATGTCCAAATGACTCATTGATGGGTTTGAAACCATCGATATCCAGAAACAGGACGGACTGGGTTCTCCGTGCTTCATCCGTCTGGCGTGCAATTTCAGGTAGGGCTTTTTCCAGATAGGCCCGATTGGGCAGTTGGGTGAGGGGGTCGGTCAGGTATTGTTTTTCCAGGGTTCCTTGCACCAGCTGCAAGGAAGACTGCATGCGGGCTTCCATCAGGGAAATGAGCAGGGTCATCAACAGCAGCACCAGCGTGCCCAGGCTGGCCAGCAGCGTCAATGCACCCAGCGAGATCATGCCGGCATAAGCCGTTCCTGATTGCTGTGGCCAGTTCGACTGATGGGTCAGATGGAATGAGGCCCACCAGAGCGCCAGCCCCATGAGGGTCGTCGAGGCCAGCAAGCGGACTGGACGTGATGAAAGCAACGCAGTTTGAGCTTGAAAGAGTTTGCCAGCGAGTAGGGCGGCCAGCATCATGACGGTGGTGCCGGTCAGCATGGCCCCCCCGTTCCATTGCAGGCCTGGCAGAAACCCCGGGGCCAGCAGCGCTACGGACTGTGTCACCAAGAGGGTGGAGCCGAGGAGCAGCCCGCCAGCGATCTGATGCTGCCAGGTGGCACGGGTTCCGAACATCAGCCACCAGGCAGGCAGACTCAGCATCACCCCAAGAATCCAGGGTGTGATCAGCAAGACAGGGTGGTAGCCCACAGCAAACGATGTGCCTATTGCGTCCACCCATAGAACATGGAGTGACAGGCTGACGGTCGAGAAGGCCAATGCGGCACCGATGGCCCAGGCCAGGGAGTAAGGCCAGCGATGGGTCGTGATGCGTGAGGCGCAGTCCAGACACACAAAAGCAGATAGCAAAGCCAACAGCAGCGGCAACAAGCCGGCCAGACCTTCAATCAGGGGCAATGGACTCCAGAGAACCATCGATAAGCTGCCGAGGCTGTGGGTGATTTAATGACTGCCGTTCGGTACACACCGAATGACAGCCTCCCTCCGTGCGCCATCATAGGTGATGACGCGTTCGACCACAAGCCGTATGGCGAGCCGTGTATTCACATCGAAGCGTTCAGCATGTCAAGATAGTCGGTAGCAGAGGCCAGCCTGGGGTTGGTCTTGTGGCAGTGATCGGCCAGGGCGCCTTCGATGACTCGGTCAAACAGGTCTTCGTTCACGCCCAGTTCAGAAAGACCTTTGGGCAGACCCATGCGGGCGTTCATGTCGCGGATGGCGGGGCCCAGGTCGGCCGCACTGCCCAGGCCCATGACACGGGCCATGCGTTCCAGCCGGCGCTCTTTCTGCACCGACTCGGCCTGCGCGTTGAAGGCGATCACCGCCGGCAGGAAGAGGGCGTTGAGCGTGCCGTGGTGCAGGCGGGGGTTCACGCCACCGAGGCTGTGGCTGAGCGAGTGCACGCAACCCAGCCCTTTCTGAAAGGCCATGGCGCCCTGCATGCTGGCACTCATCATGTGCAGGCGGGCCTCGCGGTCGTGGCCATTACGGGTGGCGCGCTCAATGTGCGCCCAGCCGCGCTCCAGCCCGTCCAGTGCTATGCCGTCGGCGGGCGGGTTGAACGCCGCCGCCATGAAGGTTTCCATGCAGTGGGCGATGGCGTCCATGCCGGTGGCGGCGGTCAGCAGCGGTGGCAGGCCCAGGGTGAGTTCGGGGTCGAGCAGGGCGGTCTTGGGCATCAGGTGCCAGCTGTGGAACCCCAGCTTGCGCCCATCGTCCACGATGATGATGGCGCCGCGCGCCACTTCGCTGCCGGTGCCCGCGGTGGTGGGAATGGCGATGAGCGGGGGCACGCGGTCGGTGATCTTGGGCGAACCACCTTCGATGGTGGCGTAGGTCTTGAGCGGTCCGGGGTGGGCCACAGCAATGGCCACGCCTTTGGCGCAGTCGATGGCGCTGCCGCCGCCCAGGGCCACCAGGCCGTCACAGCCGTGCTGATCGTACAAGGCTTGGGCGGCCCGCACGGCGGCTTCGGTGGGATTGGAGGGAGTTTGATCGAACACCGCATGGGACAGGCCGCTCGTGCCTGTGCCCAGGGCCGTCACGGTCTTTTCCAGTAGCCCGGCGGCTTTCACACCGGGGTCGGTCACGATCAGGGGCTTGCGCATACCGGTGCGTTCGCATTCACTGGCCAGCAGCTTCAGGGCACCGAATTCAATCTGGATGTTCGTCAGGTAGAGGATCTGTGACACGCTTGTCTCCGTTATTGGCCATCGTCTATGGCCAATATAGCGCGCAGCTGTTCGACACGGTTGAGCGAATGTGACAATGCAGCCCATGAGTGCCCATGCCAACCCCCGTTCGCTTCTGACCCCAGCCATGCGTAGCGTGATCGACCGGATGGCCCGTGCCGGCCGGCCACCCATGCATGCCTTGTCACCGCAGCAGGCCCGTGCGTTCTACGAGGTCGGTTCCGGCGTGCTGGACATACCGCCCCACAAGATGGCGCGGGTGGAGGGACTGCGAATACCCACCCGTGATGGTGCTGAGCTGCCTGCTGAACTGGTGGTGCCACACCCCAAAGGAGCGGATGAGGGGCAGGCATGTGCGCCGTGGCCGGTACTTTTATATCTTCACGGAGGCGGCTTTACCGTGGGCAGCGTGGCCACCCACGCCAGCCTGTGCCGGCATCTCGCGCACCTGGCACAAGTGGCCGTGCTATCGGTGGATTACCGACTGGCGCCGGAATACAAATTCCCCACCGCCGTCAACGATGCCTGGGATGCCCTGCAATGGCTGCATGCCCAGGCCCCCGCGCTGGGGCTGGACCCGGCGCGCATCGCCATCGGGGGCGACAGTGCCGGTGGCACGCTCAGCATCGTGACGGCCTTGCAGGCGCGTGATGCCGGCCTGACCTTGCGGTTGCAACTGCTGTTCTACCCCGGCTGCGCCGCCCATCAGGACACCCCCTCCCACAAAACCTATGCCCACGGTTTCGTGCTGGAGGAGGCCAGCATCACCTGGTTCTTCAACCAGTACATCAACACACCCGCTGATCGGGACGACTGGCGGTTTTCCCCGTTGAATGCCCCCGATCTGGACGGCGTAGCCCCGGTGTGGATGGGCTTGGCGGAATGCGATCCGCTGGTGGACGAGGGGGTGATGATGGCCGACCGCTTCCGCATGGCCGGTGTGCCCGTGGATCTGGAGATCTACCACGGCGTGACGCACGAATTCATCAAGATGGGCCGAGCCATCCCTGAGGCGCTGCAGGCGCATCAGGACGCGGCGCGGGCGCTGCGCCACGCGTTCGGGCACTGACACCGTGAGCAGCGCGCGTAACTGGTGGGTGCTGTCGCCAGCCATGTCGGCCAGCCCGGTGGCCGACGTGCCGCTGCCGCAGATGACCGCACTGCTGCAGAAGCTGGGCCTGGCGGGTCGCCACGAGGTGGCAGAGGACCTGCTGCGCATTGTCAGCGCGCAGGTGCCGATGGCGCAATGCACCATCTTTTCATTCGAGGGGGAGTCCGCGCCCCGCACCGTGGCCGTGGGCGACCGTTCACGCACGGCGGCGCTGCGTCGCATCACGCACGACTACGTCACCCGTTACCAC
>JAUVYR010000052.1 GCA_030602985.1 Burkholderiales bacterium | reverse complement strand
TCGGATCGTGGTGGCGGTCATGATCGACGAGCCCAGCAATGGCCAGTTCTTCGGGGGCGTGGTGGCCGCGCCGGTGTTCAGCGACACGGTGCAGCAGACGCTCCGTGTTCTGGGGGTCAAGCCTGACATGACGGTTCGTCCACACATCGTGGCGGAAGCGATGGAGGAGATGCTGTGACCCTCCTCTTGAACACCCCCGTCGATGCCGTTGCCTGGCTTCAGTCCCATCGCGTGCAACGGCTGGTGGGTGACAGTCGCCGCATCCAGCCGGGGGATGCTTTTGTGGCCTGGGCTGGTCACCGTCAGGACCTCGGGCGTTATGTTCGAGACAGTCTGGCTGCGGGCGCTTCGGCCTGTCTCATCGATGCCGATGTCGTCGAGACGCTGGGGGTCGAAAGCGATCAGGTGGCCGCCGTACCAAGCCTGAAATACAGTGCTGGCGCGATCACCAGTGCCTTTCTCGGGCATCCTTCTCGGGCGCTGTCGGTGATTGCGGTCACGGGTACCAATGGCAAGACATCCACCGCGTGGTGGTGTGCCCAATGGCTGACCGCGCTGCAGGGCCCCACGCCGCTGGTTGGCACGCTAGGCACGGGAGTGCCCGGTGTCGCCTTGGAAGCCACGGGCTACACCACACCAGACCCTTTCATCCTCCAGCATCAGTTGGCCCATTTCGTGAATCAGGGGCACAAGGTGGTGTGCATGGAGGCCTCCTCCATCGGCATCGAGGAAGGGCGGATGAATGGTCTGCACCTGCACACCGCGGTGTTCACCAACCTAAGTCAGGATCATCTGGACTACCACGGCACCATGGAAGCGTACTGGGCGGCCAAGCGTGCCCTGTTCGATTGGCCGGCGTTGCAGGTCGCTGTGGTCAATGTGGGAGACCGGTATGGGCAGCAACTGGCCACTGAACTAGCCGCCCGGGGCGAAGACCTGCAACTGTGGACCATTTCCATCGATCCCCCAGCACAGACTCGACACCCCCACCTGCATATCGCTGAGCAGCAGTGGACCTTGGCAGGTTTGCAGTTTGTGGTGGAAGAGTGGCCAACCCGGGAACGCGTGACACTGTCGTTGCCGGTCGTCGGCGATTACAACCTCGCGAACATTCTTTGCGCCCTGGGTGCCCTTCGCGCACAGGGGATCGCCCTGCAAGCCGCCGCGGCACACAGTGCCGCCTTGACGCCGGTGCCGGGCCGGATGCACGCCGCATGGACAGACGGTCCGACCACCTTGCCACTCGTGCTGGTGGACTACGCGCACAGCCCGGATGCACTGGAAAAAGCACTTCAGGCCTTGCAGCCACTGGCGGCACATCGGGAGGGGCGGCTCTGGTGTGTGTTCGGTTGCGGGGGTGATCGGGATCGCGCCAAGCGCCCGCTGATGGCGGCTGCGGCCGAGCGCGAAGCGGCCCGACTCGTCCTGACCAGCGACAACCCGCGCAGTGAAGACCCTCTGCAGATCCTGATGGACATGCAGGCCGGCCTGAGCGAGCCGGTACGAGCCATCGTCGAGCCCGACCGGGCGGAGGCCATTCGTCAGGCTGTGGATCTGGCCGATGCCCGGGATGTCATCCTGCTGGCGGGCAAAGGGCACGAGGACTATCAGGAGACCGCCGGTCAGCGTCGGCCATTTTCGGATGGGGTGGAGGGGCGACTGGCGTTGCAAGCCCGGTGGCAGCGTGAACAGGGGGGGGTGTCATGAGTACGTTGGCGGCATGCTTGCCACTGCTGGAGGGCGCTCGCCCGATCGGAGCGGTGCAGGCGCCCATTCTTCGGGTGCATACCGACACCCGCAGCCTGCAGGCTGGGGATCTGTTCGTTGCCCTTCGCGGGGAACGATTCGATGCGCATGCCTTTCTGGTCCAGGCGCGTGAGGCGGGTGCAGTTGCCGCCATCGCAGAACGCGGACTGTTGGAGGCGGGGCTGGCAGGGGTTGAGGTGCCGGATTCACGGCGGGCACTCGGTGAGCTGGCCCGCCTGTGGCGCTCTTCACATGCACTGCCGCTGATAGCGGTCACCGGGAGCAATGGCAAGACCACTGTGACCCAGATGGTGGCCTCCATCCTGAGGGCGGCGGCCGGTGAGGCGGGTGCCCTGGCCACACAGGGCAATTACAACAACGACATCGGGGTGCCGTTGACCCTGCTGCGCCTGCGGCCTGAACACCGTTATGCGGTCATTGAACTCGGCATGAATCATCCCGGTGAAATCCACGCGCTGGCGCACATCGCCAGCCCCGGTGTGGTGTTGGTCAACAACGCGCAAAGGGAGCACCAGGAGTTCATGGCCTCGGTGGAGGCGGTGGCGCGCGAAAACGCCAGTGCGTTCGACAGCCTGCCCATGGACGGTATCGCCGTGTTTCCGGCGGATGATCCATACACTCCCCTGTGGCGCGACATGGCAGCGGGGCGTACGACGCTGACATTCGGCGATGCGCAGGCGGGCGCCGATGTCCATACCCAGGCTGGCGCCACGGGCAGTGGCTGGTCACTGATGATCCAGACGCCACGGGGATCGATCCAGACTTCTCTGTCGGTGGCCGGAATCCACAATGTGCGCAATGCCTTGGCTGCCACGGCGTGTGCGCTGGCTGCAGGCATCGGCTCCGAGGCCATTGCACAAGGCCTGGCCGGCTTTCAGGCGGTTCAAGGCCGGACACGGGTCTGGTCCCTCAACTGGCTGGGTCGCCCGTTGACCTTGGTGGACGACAGCTACAACGCCAACCCGGATTCGGTCCGGGCCGCGATCGATGTTCTCGCCGGGTTGCCAGGACCGCGCTGGCTGGCCTTGGGCGACATGGGCGAAGTGGGTGATCAGGGCCTCGCCTTTCATCAGGAGGTGCTCGCATACGCCCTGGAACAGGGGATCGACCGGATCTGGGTGACAGGCCCGTGGATGACACAAGCCAGCCCCGCACTGACCGTAAGCGCGCAAGATCGTCTGGTCTGCTGGCCTGACCTTGCATCGCTGCAGGCGGCGGTGCTGTCGCAGCTGCACCAGACAGGCAGCTTGCTGGTCAAGGGGTCACGATTCATGCGCATGGAACGACTGGTCGAGGCTGTGCTTACCGCCTGCCGCGACCAGCCCACCAAGGAGGGAGCCGCTCATGTTGCCTAGTCTTGCACTCTGGCTTCAGGGGCTCGCCCCTGAACTGGGTTTTCTGAGGGTCTTCCAGTATCTGACGTTCCGTGCCGTCATGGCGGCCATGACGGCTCTTCTGGTTGGCGTGGCGGCAGGCCCCTTTTTCATTCGTCGTCTGACGGAACTCAAGATCGGTCAGCCCATTCGTGGCTACGCCATGCAGACACACCTTAGCAAGAGCGGCACGCCAACGATGGGGGGCGTACTGGTGCTGTTCTCCATCACGCTGTCAACGATGCTGTGGTTCGACTGGAGCAACCGCTTCGTCTGGATCGTGCTGGCGGTGATGCTCGGTTTTGGTGCAATTGGCTGGGTGGATGACTGGCGCAAAGTCGTCAACAAAGACCCTGAAGGGATGCGTTCGCGAGAAAAATACGCATGGCAGAGTGTGATCGGTCTGCTGGCCGCCTTCTATCTTGTGTTCGCCATTTCAGAAGGCTCCAACGAGCGGGTGTTCCGTCTGTTTCTGGAATGGGTGCAATCCGGCTTCCGCGTGGAACTGCCGGATCAGGCGGGTCTCATGGTGCCTTTCTTCAAGGAAATCAGCTATCCGCTGGGGGTCTTCGGGTTTGTGTTGCTCACCTACCTGGTGATTGTCGGTTCAAGCAACGCGGTGAACCTGACCGACGGCCTCGATGGCTTGGCCATCATGCCGGTGGTGATGGTGGGGTCTGCCCTGGGCATCTTCGCTTACGTCACGGGCAATGCGGTGTTTGCGCGGTATCTGCTGTTGCCCCACATTCCCGGCACCGGAGAAGTGTTGATCTTCTGTGCAGCCTTGGCTGGCGCCGGTTTGGCCTTCCTATGGTTCAACGCCTACCCGGCCCAGGTGTTCATGGGCGATGTGGGCGCACTCGCCCTCGGAGCCGCTCTGGGCACGATTGCCGTCATTGTTCGTCAGGAAATCGTGCTGGCCATCATGGGTGGGATTTTCGTGGCCTCAGCGGTCTCCGTGATGTTGCAGGTGACCTGGTTCAAGTACACGAAGCGCCGCTATGGCGAAGGGCGTCGTCTGTTCAAGATGGCCCCACTTCACCATCACTTCGAAAAATCCGGATGGCGCGAGACCCAGGTGGTCGTTCGCTTCTGGATCATCACCATGCTCTTGTGCCTGATCGGCCTGTCCACCTTGAAGCTCAGATGAAAGACGCTCTTTCTTCACTGGCAGGTCGCGAGGTGCTCGTGCTGGGTCTGGGCGCCTCAGGCCTGGCCATGGCACGCTGGTGCGCACGCGCCGGTGCCCAGGTGACGGTGGCGGACACCCGGTCATCACCGCCCCAGGCCGAGGCACTCGCCAATGAATGGCCGACCGTCTGCGTGGTGCAATCGGCTTTTGATGAAAAGCTGTTTGCCCGTCGGCCATGGGCCCTGGTCGCGCGAAGCCCCGGGATTCTGCCTGCGGAGATGGACCGCCTCGCTCAGGCAGCGCAAGCCATCGGCGTCCCTGTGGTGGGTGAACTCGGCCTGTTTGCCCAGGCATTGCAAGCGCTGGCGAACCAGGGTTATCAGCCACAGGTACTGGCGATCACGGGGACCAATGGCAAGACCACCACCACGGCCCTGACGGCCCATCTGTTGCGAGCAGCCGGCTGGCATGTGCAAGCAGCCGGCAATATCGGACCAACGATGCTGGACCAGCTGAGCGAGTCGCTGGACCGTGAAGCGATGCCCCAGGCATGGGTCCTCGAGCTCTCAAGCTTCCAGCTGGATGGCATCACGGGATTTGAGCCCAGTGCAGCCGTGGTGCTCAATGTCAGTCAGGATCATCTGGACTGGCATGGGACCATGAGTGCCTATGCGGCAGCGAAAAGCCGGATTTTTGGTGAGACGGGTTTGATGGTCCTCAATCGGGATGATCCGCTGGTGATGAGCTGGGCACCGTCTACAGTGACTCAGCGAGAAGGGCCGCGTAGCCGCCAGCTACCGTCGCGGGCGTATGTGACCTTCGGCGGGGATACCCCTCGGCGTGCAGGCGACTGGGGGCTGGATACCACCAATGGCATAACCTGGCTGGTTCGCGCCTTGCCGGCAGACGATACCCCTCCGAAAAACCGGGGCGAGTCTTCCGCACAGGAGGTGCAACGGCAGCGGTCGAAGCCCGCAGAAGCTTTGCGGATGCGGGGTCGGCACAACGCCACCAACGCGCTTGCTGCGTTGGCGCTGGCCACGGCTGCCGGTGCGCCATTGGCCCCGATGCTTCATGCCTTAAGGGACTATCGTGGAGAGCCCCATCGGGTGGAGCCCGTTGGTCTGGTGCATGACGTGGAGTTCATCGACGACAGCAAAGGCACCAATGTGGGCGCGACGCTGGCTGCCATCCATGGGCTGGGTGTCGAGAGGGGGCTGGTGCTGATTCTGGGTGGGGACGGCAAGGGTCAGGATTTTTCACCCCTCGCGCCAGCGGTGGCAACCTATGTACGTGCCGTTGCCCTGATCGGTCGCGATGCAACTGTGATTCGTGAAGCGTTGTCAACGACGGGTGTGACGATGGCGCCCTTTGAGACCCTGCCCGACGCAGTACGTTGGTGCGCTGGGCAGGCACGGCCGGGGGAGGCCGTGCTCCTTTCACCGGCCTGTGCCAGTTTTGACATGTTTCAGGGGTACGCCCATCGCGCGGCGGTGTTTGTGGAGACGGTCCACGAACTCCAGCAGGAAGCGGGGACGCCGGTATGAGCCGCTTGTCGAATCTCAATCCCATCAAGTGGCTGGGCGGTCATTGGATCGGGGGGCGAACTTCAACGGGTCTGGCCACGGAGGGTGGTGGGGAAATCCCGGTTCGCTTGTCCAGCCGGGACTACGCACGCGGCCGCACTGCAGTGGTTCGGGAAATGGGATTTGACCAGACCTTGCTATGGGTGGTCATTGCGCTGCTGTGCTGGAGTCTGGTCATGGTCTATTCCGCGACGGTGGCCTTACCTGACAACCCGCGTTTCCGCAACCTCAGTCATGAGCATTTCCTGATACGTCATGCCCTGGCCATGGCGATCGGCGCCATCGCGGCACTGCTGGCTTTTCAGGTGCCAATCAGCCGATGGGAAAAAGCATCGCCCTGGCTGTTCTTTGGCACCTTGCTCTTGCTTGTGCTGGTCTTGCTGCCCTTTATCGGGCGGGAAGTCAATGGCGCACGCCGCTGGATTCCCCTGGGCATCATGAATTTCCAGCCGTCTGAGCTGGCCAAGGTTGCGATGGTGATGTATGCCGCGGGCTACATGGTTCGCCGCATGGAAGTGAAGGAGCGGTTTTTCCGCGCAGTGCTCCCGATGGGGGTGGCGCTGGGTTTGACCGGCGGCCTGCTGCTCATGCAGCCCGACATGGGGGCCTTCATCGTGATCGCGGTCATTGCGATGGGCATTCTTTTTCTGGGCGGTGTCAACGCCCGCATGTTTCTGCTGATTGCGACCTTGCTGGTGAGCGTTTTTGCGATTCTCATCATGAGCTCCCCGTGGCGTCGGGATCGGGTTTTTGCCTACCTGGATCCATTCAGTGCTGAACATGCCCTGGGGCGCGGTTATCAGCTCACACACTCCCTGATTGCCTTTGGACGCGGCGAATGGCTGGGTGTGGGCCTCGGCGGCAGTGTGGAAAAGCTGCATTGGCTGCCGGAGGCACATACGGACTTCCTGCTGGCCGTGATTGGCGAGGAACTGGGGCTGGTCGGGGTCCTGCTTCTGATCGGGCTGTTCATGTGGATGATCCGCCGCATCATGCAGATTGGTCGTCAGTCGATTGCCCTGGATCAGGTATTTGCCGGACTGGTTGCCCAAGGCATTGGACTATGGATTGGTTTTCAGGCCTTCATCCACATTGGTGTGAATCTGGGCGCCTTGCCTACCAAAGGGTTGACCTTGCCGTTCATGAGTTACGGCGGTTCCGCCATTCTCATGAATCTGGTTGCCATGGCCGTGGTGCTGCGCATTGACCATGAAAACCGCAAACTCATGCATGGAGGTCGTGTATGAACAAGACCCCTTGCGCCCTGATCATGGCTGGTGGCACGGGTGGACACATCTTTCCGGGCCTGGCCGTGGCCGAGGCGCTGCGCGCCGACGGCTGGCGCGTGCACTGGCTGGGTGCACCCGGCAGCATGGAAGAACGACTGGTGCCCCCAAGAGGCTTTGCCTTCGAGCCGGTGGCGTTCGGCGGCGTCCGGGGCAAGGGCGTGCTCACGCTGGCCCTGTTGCCGGTGCGCCTGTTGCGTGCCTTCTGGCAGAGTCTGGCCGTGGTGCGGCGTGTCAAGCCTGACGTGGTGGTGGGCCTCGGCGGCTACATCACCTTTCCGGGCGGCATGATGGGGGTGCTGGCGGGCAAGCCCTTGGTGCTGCACGAACAGAACTCTGTGGCTGGCATGGCCAACAAGGTGTTGGCCGGGGTCGCCGATCGGGTGTTCACCGCCTACCCGCAGGCATTGACCAAGGGGGAGTGGATCGGCAACCCCTTGCGCGCCGAATTCCTTCAGCAACCCCCACCGGTGCAACGCTTTGCTGGTCGCTCGGGTCCACTCAAGGTACTGGTGGTGGGGGGCAGCTTGGGGGCCAAGGCCCTGAACGACACGGTGCCCCAAGCGCTGGCGCTGATCCCTTCCGAGCAGCGTCCTATTGTCACCCACCAAAGCGGTGAGAAGCAGATCGATGATCTGAAGGCGGCGTATGCGCACGCCGGGGTCGAGGCCACGCTGACCCCCTTCATCCAGGACACGGCGGCGGCCTTTGCAGACGCCGATGTGGTGATCGCTCGCGCGGGCGCCAGCACCGTGACCGAACTGGCCGCCGTGGGGGCTGCCGCGCTCTTCGTGCCGTTCCCGCATGCCGTGGATGACCACCAGACCCACAACGCCCGCTTCCTCGTCGATGCAGGGGCTGCCTGGCTGGTGCCACAGCCTGACCTGTCCGCTGAAGGCCTGGCCACCCTGTTGCAAAACATGCACCGAAGCGATCTGCTGGCTCGCGCCGAGATGGCCCGATCCCAAGCCAAGACCGAGGCCGTGCCGGCCATGGTGGCGGCCTGCCGTGCCCTAGCGAAACTTCCCCACGCCTCATCCGGAGGCCACGCATGAAACACGCGATCCGTCACATCCATTTCGTCGGTATCGGCGGCGCCGGCATGAGCGGCATTGCCGAAGTGCTGCTCAACCAGGGCTACGCCATCTCGGGCAGCGACCTGGGCGACAGCGCCACCACCCGCCGCCTGCAACAACTCGGGGCGCGCATCCACATCGGTCACAACGCCGCGCACATCGACGGGGCCGACTGCATCGTCACCTCCACCGCCGTCACGGCCGATAACCCCGAAGTGGTGGCCGCGCACGCCAAGCTCCTGCCGGTGGTGCCACGCGCCATCATGCTGGCCGAGCTGATGCGCATGAAAAAAGGCATCGCCATTGCGGGCACCCATGGCAAGACCACCACCACCAGCCTGGTGGCCAGCGTGCTGGCCGCCGCCGAACTCGACCCGACCTTTGTCATCGGCGGTCGGCTCAACAGCGCGGGTGCCAATGCCCGGCTCGGTTCGGGCGAATACATCGTGGTCGAGGCCGACGAGTCCGATGCCTCCTTCCTGAACCTGTTGCCCGTCATGGCGGTGGTCACCAACATCGACGCCGACCACATGGATACCTACGGCCACGACTTCGGACGACTCAAGCAGGCATTTGTCGATTTCCTGCACCACATGCCGTTTTACGGGGCGGCCATCGTGTGTGTGGACGATTCGACCATTCGTAGCCTATTGGGCAATATCCAGCGACCGATCACCAGCTACGGTGTGAGCGAGGACGCCCAGGTACGTGCCCTGGATATCCGTGCCGTTGGAGCCCAGATGCAATTCCGCGTGCAGCGCCGCAACGGGGTGAGCCTGCCCGATCTGGAGGTGGTGCTGAACCTGCCAGGACACCACAACGTATTGAATGCGCTGGCGGCCATTTCGGTGGCCGTGGAGCTGGGCGTGCCTGATGCCGCGGTGCTCGATGCGCTGGCGAATTTCAAAGGCGTGGGCCGGCGTTTCCAGCGTTATGGCGATGCTCCCCTGCCCACGGGAGGCACGGCCACCGTGGTGGACGATTACGGGCATCACCCGGTCGAAATGGCCGCCACGTTGTCCGCTGCGCGCGGGGCTTTCCCGGGGCGGCGTCTGGTGCTGGCCTTCCAGCCGCACCGCTACACCCGCACGCGCGACTGTTTCGAGGATTTCGTCAAGGTCATCGGTCAGGCCGATGCGGTGCTGCTGTCCGACGTCTATGCCGCTGGCGAGGCGCCGATCGTAGCGGCCGACGGTCGTGCCCTGGCGCGTGCGCTGCGTGTCGCAGGCAAGGTGGAGCCTGTATTTGTGGACGACATCGCCACCATGCCGCAGGCCATCGTGGACAACGCCCGCGACGGCGACGTGGTCCTGTGCATGGGAGCCGGTTCCATCGGTGCGGTGGCGGGTCAAGTGATTGCTCTGGCGACGGCCGGGGCAGACAAGAAGGTGAGCGCATGAGCGCAGCAACAACAATCGATCCCAAAACCCTGGGCAAGGTGGCCGTACTCATGGGCGGGCATTCCGCCGAGCGCGAGGTGTCCCTCATGTCGGGTACCGGCGTGCTGGACGCCCTGCGGCGTGTGGGTGTGAATGCCCATGCCTTCGATCCCGCCGAGCGGGACTTGGGTGAACTCCGGCGCGAAGGCTTCCAGCGGGCTTTCATTGCCCTGCATGGGCGCTTTGGTGAAGACGGTACGGTGCAAGGGGCCCTCGAACTGATGGGCATACCCTACACCGGGCCGGGTGTGCTGGCCTCCAGCGTCTCGATGGACAAGGTGATGACCAAGCGCATCTGGCGCGCCGAAGGCCTGCCCACGCCCGACTGGCGGCAGGTGGCCAGCGCGGCAGAAACCGAGGCCGCTTTTGCCGCATTGGGGGCGCCGATGATCGTCAAGCCCGCTCGCGAAGGCTCCACCATCGGCCTGACCAAAGTGACCGACACTGCGCAGTGTGCCGAGGCCTATGCGCTGGCCGCCCGGCACGACCCCGAGGTGCTGTGCGAACAGTTCATCAGCGGCGACGAAGTCACCTGCCCGGTACTCGGCAGCGGTGCGCAGGCGCGCGCGCTGCCGGTGATTCGCATCGTCGCGCCCGGCGGCAACTACGACTACGAGCACAAGTACTTCACCGACGACACCCAGTACATCGTGCCTTGCGACCTGCCGGCCGGCGAAGAAGTCGCCATCCAGGCCCTGGTGCTGAAGGGCTTCCAGACCCTGGGCTGCCGGGGTTGGGCCCGTGCCGATGTGATGATCGACGCTCGCACCCGCCGGCCTTATCTGCTCGAAATCAACACCTCGCCGGGCATGACGGGGCACTCGCTGGTGCCCATGTCGGCCCGCGCCGTGGGTATGGATTACGACACGCTCTGCCTGCAGATCCTGGCCAGCGCCGCTCTGGACAACCCCTTGCCAGTCGGGGGCACAAGCTGACTATGGCCAAGGCCCTCGTCATCCCCATGGACGTCCGCCTGATGGGCTGGGCGGCCAATGGCCTGTTCGCGGTGGCGTTTGCCATGGGCGGCGGTGCAGTGATGGCGTGGGTGGCTCAGCACCCTTCCTGGACGTTGGTCGCCATCACGGTGGTGGGGGACGTCCGTCACCAGAATGAAGTGACCTTGCGCAGCCATCTGGCCCATCGCCTGGAGGGCACCTTCCTGACGGTCAACCTCCAGGAAGTGCAGGCCCTGATCGAAGCCGCTCCCTGGGTACGTTCGGCACGTGTACAGCGTGACTTTCCCAACCGCCTGCGCGTGGTGATTGAAGAGCACGAGGCCGTGGCCTGGTGGGGCGAAGCAGGGGGCGGGCGACTCATCAACCGCTATGGCGAAATCTTTGAGGCCCCCGCTGAAGACCCGACCCAACAGCCCTGGAGCGAGTTGTATGGACCGGCTTATCTATCCTCACAGATTTATGCGTTGTACCAGGCATTGGGGGCCGAGCTGAGTCGAATCGATCGGCGACTGGTCCGTCTGGAACTCAATGCCCGTGGCAGCTGGAAGGCCATCCTAGACGGCGGCAGCCGCATTGAGATCGGCCGTGGAGAACCCGAGGTGCTGATGGACCGCGTGCAGGTCCTGGTCAGCACCTTGCCCACACTGCTGTTGCATTACGGTCCACGCGACATCGAAACGGTCGATCTTCGTTACCCCAATGGCTACGCCTTGCGCATGCGTGGCGTGACGACCCTACTGACCCCGGCGCCAGCGCCACGCAGTTCCACGCCGGCACCTGCCGCCCCACCCCTGACCCAACGCTAGACAGCACGATTCATCATGCCCAAGGAATACAAAGACATCGTCGTCGGCCTCGATATCGGCACCGCCAAGATCATGGCGGTCGTCGCCGAGGTACAGCAGGGCGGCACGCTCAAGCTGGCCGGTCTGGGGGTGGCACCCAGTAACGGGCTCAAGCGCGGCGTGGTGGTCAACATCGACGCCACCGTGCAGAGCATCCAGCAGGCGCTCAAGGAGGCCGAGCTGATGGCCGATTGCCGCATCGCCCGCGTCTACACCGGCATCACCGGCAGTCACATCCGGGGCATCAACTCCAGCGGGATGGTGGCCATCAAGGACAAGGAAGTGATGCCTGCCGATGTGGCCCGTGTGATCGAAACCGCCAAGGCCATCAACATCTCCACCGACCAGCGCTTGCTGCTGGTGGAGCCGCAGGAATTCATCATCGACGGCCAGGAAGTCAAGGAGCCGATCGGGATGAGTGGCATCCGACTCGAGGCCAAGGTACACATTGTGACGGGGGCTCAGAGCGCGGCCGAGAACATCCTGAAATGTGTCCGCCGCTGCGGGCTGGAAGTGGACCAGCTGATGCTCAACCCGCTCGCCGCCAGCCAGGCCATCCTGACCGAAGATGAAAAGGAACTCGGTGTGGCACTGGTGGACATCGGCGCCGGCACGACCGATGTCGCCATCTTTGCTGGTGGGGCGATCCGTCACACCGCCGCCATTCCCATCGCAGGCGACCTGATCACCAATGACATCGCCATGGCCTTGCGCACACCCACCAAGGATGCGGAGGACATCAAGGTCGAAAGCGGTTGTGCCAAGCAGCTGCTGGCCGACCCTGACCAGCAGGTCGAGGTGCCTGGCTTGGGCGACCGCGGTCCACGCATGCTGAGCCGTCAGGCGCTCGCGGGCGTGATTGAGCCGCGGGTGGAAGAGATTTTTGCGCTGGTGCAACAGGTGATTCGGGAATCGGGTCACGAAGAGTTGCTGTCCAGCGGCATCGTGCTCACCGGCGGCAGCGCCGTGATGCCCGGGATGATCGAGCTGGGTGAAGACATCTTCCTCAAGCCTGTGCGCCGGGGCATGCCCAAGTACACCGGCGTGTTGAGCGACATGGTGGCGCAGCCCCGTGCAGCGACGGTCATGGGCCTGCTGGAAGAGGCCCGACTGGCCCGTCTACGCGGGCACAAGGTGGCACAAAAGGCCGGCTCCATGGGCTCGGCGCTGGGCCGAATCAAAGACTGGTTTGTGGGGAATTTCTGATGAACCATCCGCGCCACATCTGTCACGCTGCCCGACCCACCCGGTCCTACCCACGAGAAGCGCATGCCCGACGACGACCCGGCGCCCATGCGCCCCCCGAATGAGCGTCCCGATTTTTGTTGTCACCCATCTTTTAGTTTTCAGGCATTCAAGGAGCATCACATGAGCATCGAAATGATCGAAGTCGAAGAATTCAACCGTGGTACCCAGATCAAGGTGATTGGCGTTGGCGGCGGCGGCAGCAACGCTGTGGAACACATGATCCAGAGTCACGTGCAGGGGGTGGAATTCATCTGTGCCAACACCGACGCGCAGGCGCTGGCGCGCACGTCTGCCCACCGGGTCATTCAACTGGGCCAAACCGGGCTGGGTGCTGGCAGCAAACCCGAAAAGGGACGTGCAGCGGCCGACATGGCCGAAGCCGATATCCGGGCTGCCATCGAAGGCGCACACATGCTGTTCATCACGGCCGGCATGGGCGGAGGGACCGGTACCGGTGCGGCTCCCGTGATTGCCAAGGTCGCCAAGGAGATGGGCATCCTGACCGTGGGCGTGGTGACCAAGCCCTTCGACTGGGAAGGCGGACGCCGTATGCAGAACGCGGACGTGGGACTCAGTGAGCTTGAGCAGAACGTTGACTCCCTGATTGTGGTTTTGAACGACAAGCTGCTGGAAGTGCTGGGCGAC
>JAUVYR010000072.1 GCA_030602985.1 Burkholderiales bacterium | reverse complement strand
TCGACCAGTTGCAGCAGCTGGGTTTCATTGAATGGCTTCTGAATGAAGTCCAGAGCACCTTTTTTCATCGAGGCGACTGCCATCGGGACGTCTCCGTGCCCTGTGATGAACACGATGGGCAGCGGTGATTGACGATCAATCAGTCGATCCTGCAGCTCCATGCCACTCATCCCACTCATGCGGATGTCGGCGATCAGACAGGCGATCTCACGCGGGTCGTAGCGGCTGATGAAGGCTTCGGCCGATTCAAAACATCGAACGCGGTAATCCTGGCCTTCCAGCAGCCACTGCAAGGAGTCACGAACCGCTTCATCGTCGTCAACAACGTACACCGTACCACGCTTTGGAATCAGGCTCATCTCGCTCTTTCTGTTGTCTGTCTCGTTGGGCTGACGATATGTTCAGGGTTGTCACCGATTGACCGAAATCCCCAAGGGTATCCAGAAACTGAACTCACACCCGACTATTTCTGTTCCATTGTAGAGGTTTCGCGCTTGCAACCGACCATGGTGGGATTCCACGATCGATCGGCATAGCTTCAGACCAATGCCCATGCCCTCCGATTTGGTGCTGTAAAAGGCCTCGTAGATCATGTCCAGCTTGCCGGGCGGGATGCCGTTGCCGTTGTCGGTGACCACGAATTCGATCGCATCTACATCGTCGATTTTTTTCGGTGTCACGCACAGCTCAACCACGCGTTGACCCGGCGGTCGCTGCGCCTGGCTGATGGCCTCACCCGCATTCTTGATCAGGTTGATCAGCACCTGCTCAATCAGGATCGGATCGACCATCAGCTTGGGCAAGCGGGCTGCTACATAGGTGCTCAGGCGTATCAGGTGGCGCCGCAGTTCGATATCGGCCAACTCCGTGGCATTGTTGACCATCTGGGCGACATCGGACAGGCTTGGGTTGGGTTCGCTGCGTTTCACGAAGGCCCGGATACGCTGGATGATCTGCCCGGCTCGCTGCGCCTGTCGAGCCGTTTTTTCCAGCGCCGAAAGTAGCTCGTCTTCCGAAATCTGTTTCTTCTGCAACCGCGCGATCATCCCGCTGCTGTAGTTGCTGATCGCTGTCAGTGGTTGATTCAATTCATGGGCCACGCTGGATGCCATTTCACCCATGGTGATCAGTCGACTGGCGGTCTCTGCGCGCTCCTGCTGCAGGGCGGCCTGCATTTCCGCCTGTTTGCGTGCCGTGACATCGGTCGCAATCACCATTTGCGCCAGACGCCCATCCACCCAGGTCAGGTACCGGGTCCTGACTTCCAGCCATTTGTTGAGTTCGCTCAGGAATATCACGGCGTTGTCTGTCGCCGCTTCAAAGAGCGCATCCGTGGGCAGTCCAGCCAGCACATCCACATGGTCTTCGCTTTCAATAAGGGGGTTCGCCGGCAGTGACGACGACACATCCACCAGGTTGCGGTGACCTTTGCCATTCATGCCAAACCAGGTCTGATACATACGATTGGCGAATAGCAATTCGGCGCTGTTCAGGGGGGCCACTGAAATGGCCTCGTCCAAGCTGTCGAGCACGGTCGTGAATCGCTCATAGGAAGCCGTCAATTCCTCGCGAATGCGTTTGGGCTCCGTGATGTCGGTCATGGATGTCATCCAGCCGGTCTGGCGGCCTTGTCCATCGACGAGTGGCGACACGTACATGCGAGCAAAAAAGATGCTGCCATTCTTGCGTTTGACTGGGACCTCGAACCCGCCGGGCGTGGTCTTGCCATTGAGCTCATCTTCCAGTCTTGCGCTCAGGTTCTCGATTTCGGTGTCAGGCCAGTAGGGGAAGGGCGCTTCGGAACCGAGGAGGTCACTTTCCGTCCAGCCGGTCATTGAGCAGAACGCCGGGTTGACATAGGAAATGCGGCCTTTCATGTCGAGCGCTCGCATGCCGGTCAGCATGGAGTTTTCCATGGCTCGCCGGAAGTTGGTTTCGAGAATGAGCGCCCGCTGCGCCTGCAAGCGACGGCGGCTGTGCCGCAGGTTCGCAAGCAACATCCAGACAGTCAGGACGCTCAGCGATCCCACCACCCAGAAAAAAGCCTGACTGGTTCCATCCCGGTTGATGCGATAGCCGGTAGCGCGAATCAGCAAGCTGTTACCCACCGGTGCCACGGGCATTTCATAAGTCAGTGGTCGAGGTGACCAGGGCCATTGCCTCTGACCGGAAAGTGTAGGTGCATGGGTGCTGCCAGCAATGACCGTTCGGGCTTCGTTTAACAGAGCGATGCTGTAGCGAGCCATGATGTCGGTGGGAACGCCGAAGCGCAGCAATCCGTCAACGGAATACTCGGCCAGAACCACGCCACTGAATCGCCCCTGCTCGTTCAGCGGAATCATCAGGAAGATATGGCTGTCCCGGTGAGGGCTGGGTGCCGGGCGGCTATATAAGGATTGCCGCAAGTCTCGGACCAGTTCGAAGTGACCGTCGAAAGTCTCGGGTGAGAGCGATTGACCCGCCATCCGATTCATGAATTCGGGCGCGCTGGGCGACACATGCGCGGTCACCACTTCGCGGCGCGCATTCAACCAGGTGATGGCCAGCAATTCAGGGTGCTGAGTGATCAGGCTTTCCGCCTGAAAACCGAATTCGGTCTCCTCAATTTCCCGGTTGGAGATGTCGCGCGCGATGCGCATGAGCTGTTCCTGCCGCTCGATGAGACGCAGTCGTAGTCGTTGTTGGGCATATTCCACATCACGTGCGATGGCTTCGTGTTCGCGATGTGACTCTTCCAGTGTGAAATAAGTCAGGGCGGCGGTAATCGCTCCCATGAACAGAAGAATGGACAACAGGGGGCCCATGCCGACCAGCCGATCCTGTTTGGCGGGACTGAGCCCGCGCCACCATGACCGCCACCAGCGAATCAGGACAGGGGCTGTATGGGTGGCTTCAGCTTCAGGGGAGGACATATCGCTAGTCTAGGGGAAAACCCACACTGACTCGGCGCTTCAAGTTTCACATAGAGAAATCTAAATCTGCATATTGAAATTTCAAAAAATATATGCGAAACTTGCTGACAGGTCGGCAGTCAAGCCGTAATCTTTGACGTCCAATGTGACAGGAGACAAGCAATGCCCAAGCAGCAGTCGGTGAACAACGTGCTCAGCGCCCCCGATATTGACCAACAAGAAACGCGGGAGTGGCTGGATGCCCTGACTGCTGTGATTGAAAAAGAGGGGCCTGAACGCGCTCACTTTTTGTTGGAGCAGTTGCTGGAAGAAGCGCGTGAGCACAGCGTGGACATGCCGTTTTCGGCCACCACCGGGTATGTGAACACCCTGGAACCCGATGAGGAAGAGCGCAGCCCGGGCAACCTGGATCTGGAAGGCCGCTTGCGCGCTTACATGCGCTGGAATGCCATGGCCATGGTGGTCAAGGCCAACCGCCTGAATCCGGCCGATGGCGGTGACCTGGGCGGGCACATCAGTTCCTTCCAGTCGCTGGCGCATATGTTTGCCTGTGGCTTCAACCACTTCTGGCACGCCGACAACACCGACAAGGGCGGCACCCACGGCGGTGACCTGCTGTATATCCAGGGTCACAGTTCGCCCGGCATCTACGCCCGCGCATTCATGGAAGGCCGGTTGACGGAAGAGCAGTTGCTGAATTTCCGCCAGGAAGTCGACGGCAAGGGGCTCTCCAGCTACCCGCACCCCAAGCTGATGCCCGAGTTCTGGCAGTTCCCCACGGTGTCGATGGGCTTGGGCCCGTTGATGGCGATTTACCAAGCCCGCTTCCTGAAATACCTGCACGCCCGTGGCATTGCCAATACCGAAAATCGCAAGGTGTGGGTGTTCTGCGGCGACGGCGAGATGGACGAGCCCGAGAGCCTGGGGGCCATTGGCTTGGCAGCGCGCGAGGGTCTGGACAACCTGGTGTTCGTGGTCAACTGCAACCTGCAGCGCCTGGACGGCCCGGTGCGTGGCAATGGCAAGATCATCCAGGAACTGGAAGGCGAGTTCCGCGGTTCTGGCTGGAATGTGATCAAGTTGCTATGGGGCAGCAACTGGGATCCGCTGCTGGCCCGCGACAAGGACGGCGCCCTGCGCAAGATCATGCTGGACACGCTGGACGGTGATTACCAGGCCTTCAAGGCCAACGACGGCGCCTTCGTGCGCAAGAACTTCTTCGGTCGCGACCCCAAGGCTCTGGAGCTGGTCTCTAAGATGAGCGACGATGACATCTGGGCTCTGCGCCGAGGCGGCCATGACGCGCAGAAGGTGTATGCCGCGTTTCACCGCGCCCACCACAACAAGACAGGCCAGCCCACCGTGCTGCTGGTCAAGACGGTCAAGGGTTACGGCATGGGCCGTGCCGGTGAGGGCAAGAACACCGCCCACCAGACCAAGAAGCTGAGCGACGACGACATCCGCTACATGCGCGACCGCTTCAACATTCCCATCCCTGACAGCGAACTGCCCAAGATTCCGTTCTATAAGCCGGCCGATGACACGCCGGAAATGAAGTACCTCCACGAGCGTCGCCAGGCGCTGGGTGGCTACCTGCCGCACCGCCGCACCAAGGCTGACGAGAGCTTCACCATCCCGTCACTCGACACCTTCAAGTCCGTGCTGGAGCCGACTGCCGAAGGTCGCGAGATTTCCACCACCCAGGCGTATGTGCGCTTCCTGACGCAGCTGCTGCGCGATCAGGCCCTGGGCCCGCGCGTGGTGCCCATTCTGGTGGACGAAGCCCGCACCTTCGGCATGGAAGGCCTGTTCCGCCAGATCGGCATTTACAACCCTAAGGGCCAAATGTACACACCGGTCGACAAAGAACAGGTGATGTACTACCGCGAGGACAAAGCGGGCCAGATCCTGCAGGAAGGCATCAACGAAGCGGGCGGCATGGCCAGCTGGATTGCGGCGGCGACGTCGTACAGCACCAACAACCGCATCATGGTGCCGTTCTACATCTATTACTCGATGTTCGGCTTCCAGCGCATCGGTGACTTGGCCTGGGCCGCCGGTGACATGCAAGCGCGGGGCTTCCTGCTGGGGGGTACTTCAGGGCGGACCACGTTGAACGGCGAAGGCCTCCAGCACGAAGACGGCCACAGCCAGATCCTGGCGGGCACCATTCCCAACTGCGTGAGCTACGACCCGACCTTTGCGCACGAGGTGGGCGTGATCATTCACCATGGGTTGAAACGCATGGTGGAGAAGCAGGAAAACGTCTTCTATTACCTGACCTTGCTGAACGAAAACTACGCCATGCCCGGCCTCACGCCCGGCACCGAAGAGCAGATCATCAAAGGCATGTACCTGTGCAAGGAAGGCGCCAAGCTGACCCCGCGCGTGCAGCTGCTGGGTTCAGGCACCATCCTGCGCGAAAGCCTGTTTGCCCAAGAGCTGCTGGAGAAGGACTGGGGCGTGGCGGCCAATGTGTGGAGTTGCCCGAGCTTCAACGAACTGGCCCGTGATGGCCAGGACTGCGACCGTTGGAACCTGCTGCACCCGACCGACGCACCGCGCGTGCCTTTCGTGGCGCAGCAACTCGACAAGCATGCCGGTCCCGTGGTGGCATCAACCGACTACATGAAGTCGTTTGCTGACCAGATTCGCCCGTTCATTCCCAAGGGCCGCACCTACAAGGTGCTGGGCACCGACGGCTTTGGCCGCAGCGACTTCCGCAGCAAGTTGCGTGAGCACTTCGAGGTTAATCGCCACTACATCGTGGTGGCAGCGCTGAAGGCTCTGGCCGAAGAAGGCACCGTGCCGGCGGCCAAGGTGGCCGAGGCCATTGCCAAGTACGGCATCAACGCCAACAAAGTGAACCCCCTGTACGCCTGATCGACCGGAGACAAGAACATGGCACTGATTGAAGTGAAGGTCCCGGACATCGGGGATTTTTCTGAGGTGGCGGTCATTGAACTGCTGGTGAAGCCGGGCGATACGGTGGCGGTTGACCAGTCGTTGATGACGGTCGAAAGCGACAAGGCGTCGATGGAGATTCCGTCGAGCCACGCGGGCGTGGTCAAGGCATTCAAGGTCAAGCTGGGTGACAAGGTCAGCGAAGGCACGGTGGTGTTGGAGCTGGAAGCGGAGGGTGCTGTGTCGTCGGCGCCTGCTCCCGCTCCCGCCGCTGCGGCAGCCCCCGTTGTCGCAGCCCCCGTTGCCGCAGCGCCTGTTGCGGTTACTGTGGCAGCACCCGCGGCTACCGGCTCCATCGAAGTCCGCGTGCCCGACATCGGCGACTTCAAGGACGTGGCCGTTATCGAGGTGTTTGTCAAACCCGGAGATTTGGTCAAGGTAGAGCAAAGCCTGATCACCGTCGAGTCCGACAAGGCATCGATGGAGATTCCATCCTCGGCGGCTGGCGTGATCAAGGAACTCAAGGTCAAGCTGGGCGACAAGATCAATATCGGTGATCTGCTGGCCATCGTGGAAGGCGCCGCTGCCGCTGGTGCGACCTCTGCTGCACCTACACCCGCATCAGCGCCGGTGGCTGTTGCGCCCACCCCTGTTGCTGCAACTGCAGCACCTGCCGCAGCCACTGTGTCTGCGCCCGCGCACAACCCCACCGCCACCCCAGCGCTGGGCCTGCCGCACGCATCGCCTTCGGTGCGCAAGTTCGCCCGCGAGCTGGGTGTGCCTCTGGCTGAAGTCAAGGGTTCGGGCGCCAAGGGTCGCATCACCCAGGAAGACGTGCAGAACTTCACCAAGTCCGTGATGGCGGGTGCGATCCAGACGCTGGCCCAGGCCGCCAAGGCCCCAGCAGCCACCGCCGGCTCGGGCGGCGGGTCCGAGCTGGGCCTCATTCCCTGGCCCAAGGTGGACTTTGCCAAGTTTGGCCCGATCGATCGCAAGGAACTGGGCCGCATCAAGAAGATCAGCGGCGCCAACCTGCTGCGCAATGCGGTGATGATCCCCGCTGTCACCAACCATGACGACGCCGACATCACTGACCTGGAAGCTTTCCGGGTGGCCACCAACAAGGAAAACGAGAAGTCAGGTGTCAAGGTCACGATGCTGGCCTTCCTGATCAAGGCCTCGGTGGCCGCGCTGAAGAAGTTTCCCGAGTTCAACAGCTCGCTGGACGGCGATGCCTTGGTTTACAAGCAGTACTACCACATCGGATTTGCGGCCGACACGCCGAATGGCTTGGTGGTGCCCGTGATCAAGGACGCGGACAAGAAGGGCGTGCTGCAGATCAGTCAGGAGATGAGCGAGCTGGCCAAGAAAGCGCGGGACGGCAAGCTGGGTCCGGCCGACATGTCCGGCGCCACCTTCACCATTTCGTCGCTGGGCGGCATTGGGGGGCGTTACTTCACGCCCATCATCAATGCGCCTGAGGTGGCCATTCTGGGCGTTTGCAAGAGCCAGATGGAACCGGTGTGGGATGGCAAGGCGTTCCAGCCGCGCCTGATGCTGCCGCTGTCGCTGACGTGGGACCACTGCGTGATCGATGGTGCCGCCGCAGCGCGCTTCAACGCCTATCTGGGCCAGATCCTCGCCGACTTCCGTCGCGTGCTGTTGTAAAAGGGAGCCCGAACATGGCACTGATGGACATCAAGGTTCCCGACATTGGCGACTTCGACGAAGTGGCAGTGATCGAGCTGCTGGTCAAACCCGGCGACGTGGTCAAGGCCGAGCAGTCGCTCATCACGGTGGAGTCGGACAAGGCTTCGATGGAGATTCCTTCCAGCCACGCCGGGGTGGTGAAGGAGCTCAAGGTCAAGCTGGGCGATAAGGTGAGCGAGGGCACCGTGGTGCTGTCGCTGGAGGTTGAAGGCGCGGCTGCTGTTTCCGCGCCAGCGAGTGCACCCACAACCACAACCACACCCGTCTCTGCTTCGGCTGCACCCGTAGCTTCGCCGGTGGTCGCGCCGACGGCCGCCAGTTTTGGCGGCAGCGCCGATATCGAATGCGACTTGCTGGTGCTGGGTGCTGGCCCCGGCGGATATTCCGCCGCATTCCGCGCCGCCGATCTGGGTCTCAAGGTGGTGATCGTCGAGCGCTACGCCACGCTGGGGGGCGTCTGCTTGAACGTGGGCTGCATTCCGTCGAAGGCGCTGCTGCATGTGGCCGCCGTGATGGACGAGGTCAGCCACATGGCTGATCTGGGCGTGGAATTCGGTCGCCCGGTCGTCAACATCGAGAAACTGCGCGGCCACAAGGAAAAAGTGATCGGCAAGCTGACGGGTGGCCTGGCGGCCATGGCCAAGATGCGCAAGGTCACCACCGTGCGCGGCTACGGTGCCTTTGTGGGCCCTAACCATGTGGAAGTCGAAGAAACCACGGGTACGGGCCAGGACAAAACCGGCACCAAGAAAGTGGTGGCCTTCAAGAAGTGCATCATTGCCGCGGGCAGTCAAGCCGTGCGCCTGCCCTTCATGCCCAACGATCCGCGCGTGGTGGACTCGACCGGTGCATTGGCCCTGACCGGTGTGCCCAAGAAAATGCTCATCGTGGGTGGCGGCATCATCGGCCTGGAGATGGGCACTGTGTACAGCACACTGGGCGCCCGCCTGGATGTGGTCGAGATGATGGATGGCCTGATGCAGGGTGCCGACCGTGACCTGGTCAAGGTCTGGGAGAAGATGAACAAGCACCGCTTCGACAACATCATGTTGAAGACGAAAACCGTGGGCGCTACGGCCACGCCCGAGGGCATCAAGGTGCAGTTCGAGGGCCTGGACGGCACGAAGAGCGAAGGCATTTATGACCTGGTGCTGCAGGCCGTCGGCCGCACGCCCAACGGCAAGAAGATCGCCGCCGACAAGGCGGGCGTGGCCGTCACGGACCGTGGCTTCATCAACGTCGACATCCAGATGCGCACCAACGTGCCGCACATCTTCGCCATCGGCGACATCGTGGGCCAACCCATGCTGGCGCACAAGGCGGTGCACGAGGCGCACGTGGCGGCAGAAGTGATTGCCGGCGAGTTGCAGGGCAACCAGGAGCTGGCATCGGCCGCTTTCAATGCCCGCGTCATCCCTTCGGTGGCCTACACCGACCCCGAAGTGGCTTGGGTGGGGCTGACCGAAGACCAGGCCAAGGCCCAAGGCATCAAGGTCAAGAAGGGCCTGTTCCCCTGGACGGCTTCGGGCCGTGCCATTGCCAACGGCCGTGACGAAGGCTTCACCAAGCTGCTGTTTGACGATTCACCCGAGGCCCATGGCCACGGCAAGATCTTGGGCGGTGGCATGGTGGGCACCCACGCGGGCGATATGATCGGCGAGATCGCGCTGGCGATTGAGATGGGCGCCGATGCGGTGGACATCGGTAAGACCGTCCACCCGCACCCCACGCTGGGCGAGAGCATCGGCATGGCGGCGGAGGTGGCCCACGGGTCGTGCACTGACTTGCCGCCGAGCAAGAAGTAAACCTCTAGTAAACTGTCCAAGTGAGCCCCGGATGGGTAACCGTCCGGGGTTTTTTATGGATGGTTGTTGGTTCTCATGCTTTCTACATCATCGTCAGTGACGGATCAGCCCGCTTCGCCGGGTCGGGCAGCCGCCTGGATGGCTGGCTGGTTGCTGCTCATGGTCGTGATCGCCGTGGCTGGCCGGGAAGCCACGCGGGAGTTGTCCGTGTTTCAGGTGATGGAGATGCGCTCCGTCCTTGGGCTGCTGATGATCTACCCACTGATACACATGGCCGGCGGCCTGGCGGCCA
>JAUVYR010000135.1 GCA_030602985.1 Burkholderiales bacterium | reverse complement strand
GGCGAAGGTGGCAGCAGGGCCCTGGACGCAGCAGCCTTGACGGCTTGCGTCAGCCGTTGTGCGGTCAAGGGCTCTCGCTCCCAGTGGTGCCAGTACAGCGCCACATCCACGGGTGCATCCGGCAACACCTCTACCAGAGGTGAGCGGCCCTGTCGCTGCTGCAGCTGCACTTCCGGCACCATGCCCCAGCCCATGCCCAGCTCTATGGCTGCTTCAAAGGCGTCAATGGCAGGGGTGAAATGGCGGGGATAGCGAGCGTCCCGGAGCTGGAAATACTGGGCCAGAAACACGTCCTGCAAAGCGTCCTTGCGGTTGAAGATGATGGCCGGGCGGCTGAGCAAACGGTGCGGGGTGACCCGGCCAGTCGGCGTGCGGCACACCTCTGCCAGCGCGGGCGTGGCCACACACCGGTAACGCATGATGCCCAGCGGCTCGGCTACGCAGCCACGCATGGGCTGGGCGAGCGTGCTCACGCAACCCGTCACCTCGCCGTTCTTGAGGGCATCGTGGGTATGGTCCTGATCGTCGATCAGGATGTCGATCAGCAGATGATGGCGCTGCAGTACGCTGGCCACCCCCGGCAAAAACCAGCTCACGACCGAGTCGGCATTGATGGCTACCGACAGGCTCTGCCATCGGGGGGGTGTATGCCCACTCCCGCTGGAGTCCGTGATCTGGCTCAGCAGGTCGGCTTCCATGAGTTGAATCTGCCGGACATGCGTGAGCAGGGCCTGGCCCGCTGGGGTGGCACGGACGCGCTTGCCACGAACCAGCAGCCGCTGACCCAGGGTCTCTTCCAGGGATTTGATGCGCAGAGACACCGCAGCCACCGTGAGGGAGAGGGCTTTGGCGGCGCCGCTGAAGCCGCCCTGTTCGACCACCGCCGTGAGCGCTTCCAGTTGACGGGCATCGAGCATGTTCAATAAAACTTGACAATATAAAAAAACAATTAAACGAGTTTAATTCAAACGCGCATTGCGGCACACTTCCTGGTATTCAATTCATTCTCCTGCCGGAGCCATTCATGACCTTGTCTGCCCCCGCCTTCACCGCTGGTCTGGTGATGAGTCTCTCCCTGATCATGGCCATCGGGCCGCAAAACGCGCACGTCCTGCGCATGGGTCTGCAGCGGCAGCACGTGGGGCTCACCATAGGCGTCTGTATCGTGGCCGACATCGTGCTGATTGCGCTGGGTGTGCTGGGGCTGGCCCAGCTGGGCGGGCTGTCTGACAAGCTGCACGGGGCGTTGGTGGGCGCGGGCGCCCTGTTTCTGGCAGTGTATGGTTGGCAGGCGTTCCAGCGGTTCCGTGCGCCTGTGGCGAGCCATCTGCCGCTGGCGAGCGCCACACCGGCTGGCCAGACCCTGACACGCCGCCAGGCTATCCTGTCCGCCCTGGCTTTTTCCTGGTTGAACCCCCACGGCTGGCTGGATACAGCCGTGCTCATCGGGACGGCATCGCTGGCCTATGGTCAGGGCAGCACGCTTTTTGGCCTTGGGGCTGCCACGGGTTCGGTGGTCTGGTTTCTCGTGCTCGGTGCAACGGCATTCTGGCTGGGCCGACGATTGAATTCTCTGCGCGTCTGGCGTGCACTGGATGGGTTGGTGGCCCTGATGATGTGGGGCATGGCCTTGCTGCTCATCAGCAGTCTCTTCTGAGCACTCGGTGCACTCCAGACAGAAAGCGCAGTCGCCATGCATGCTTCCCCAACCAACGCCCGGCCAGCCGATCCCCCTATCACCATGTTCGGCCCGGATTTTCCGTTTGCGTACGACGACTGGCTGGCCCATCCTGCCGGCTTGGGGCAGTTGCCTGCCAGCCGGTACGGCACGGAAGTCGCCATCGTCGGTGCCGGCATGGCGGGACTCACGGCAGCCTACGAGTTGATGAAGCTGGGCCTCAAGCCCGTGGTGTACGAGGCCTCGCGTATGGGCGGGCGGCTGCGTTCGCAGCCGTTCGAAGGCGGGCAGGGCGTGATCGCCGAACTGGGTGGCATGCGCTTTCCGCTGTCGTCCACCGGCTTCTACCACTACGTGCACACGCTGGGCCTGCAGAGCCAACCCTTTCCCAACCCGCTCACCCCGGCCGCCGCGTGCACGGTGGTGGACCTGGAAGGCCAGACCCACTGGGCACGCACGCTGGACGACCTGCCCGCTCTGTTTCGCGAAGTGGCCGAGGCCTGGGCGAGCGCCCTAGAGGAGGGCGCCGGTTTCACCGAACTGCAGACCGCCATGCGCCAGCGCGACGTGACACGCGTCAAGGCGCTCTGGAACCGGCTGGTGCCGCAGTGGGACGAGCGCACCTTCTACGATTTCGTGGCCCAGTCAAGCGCCTTCCAGCGTCTGAGCGTCCACCACCGCGAGGTGTTTGGGCAAGTCGGCTTCGGCACCGGGGGTTGGGACTCGGATTTTCCCAACTCCATGCTCGAAATCCTGCGCGTGGTGCTCACCGGCTGCGACGATAACCAGCACTTCATCGTGGGTGGCGTGCAGCAGGTGCCCATGGGCCTGTGGCAGCATGCGCCCACCGCCCTGCACCACTGGCCCCAGGGCACCACGCTGGCCCGTCTGCACCAGGGCGCGCCGCGCCCGGCGCTCAAGGCCATCCAGCGTGCGGCCAACGGCCAACTGGAGGTCACCGACGCCTGGGGCACCGCCCGGCGCTACGACGCCGTGCTCGTCACCTGCCAGAGCTGGCTGCTGACCACCCAGATCGCCTGTGAGGAATCGCTGTTCTCGCAAAAGCTCTGGATGGCGCTGGACCGCACCCGCTATATGCAGTCCTCCAAGACCTTCGTCATGGTGGACCGCCCGTTCTGGAACGACCTGCGCGCCAACGGCTGGCCTGTCATGGGCATGACCCTGACCGACCGCCTGACCCGGGGCACCTATTTGTTCGACAACGGCCCGGACAAGCCGGGCGTCATCTGCCTGTCCTACGCCTGGATGAGCGACGCGCTCAAGATGTTGCCCTACGACAGCCCCAAGCGGGTGCAACTCGCGCTGGACGCCCTGCGCAAGATCTACCCCGACGTGGACATCGCCTCCCACATCATCGGCGACCCGATCACCATCTCCTGGGAGGCCGACCCCCACTTCCTCGGCGCCTTCAAGGGCGCCTTGCCCGGCCATTACCGGTATAACCACCGCATGTACGGCCATTTCATGCAGCACGACCTGCCCGAGCGCGAGCGCGGCATCTTCCTAGCCGGGGACGACATCTCCTTCACCCCCGCCTGGGTGGAGGGGGCGGTGCAGACGGCGTTGAACGCGGTCTGGGGCATCGTGCACCACCTGGGTGGCCGCAGCGCGCCGGGCAACCCGGGGCCGGGCGACCTGTACCCGCAGATCGGGCCGATCGCCCTGTCGGAGTGACTCGCATGCGTGTTGCCCTCTGGCAGAGCCCCCACCCCCCGCCTGGCGAGACGACCCTGGCCCTGCAGCGCTTGGCGCACGCGGCTTCACAGGCCGCCGCCCAAGGCGCAGACTGGCTCATCACCCCGGAAATGGCGCTGACCGGCTACCTGATCGATCCGGCTCGCCTGCATGCACTGGCTGAACCGGCCGACGGACTCTTGGCGCAGGCGGTCGCTCGCATGGCTCAGGATCACGGCATCGGCATCGTGTACGGCTGGCCCGAGGCCCACCCCCAAGGCGGCAAGCCCTACAACGCCGCCCAGGCCATCGGGCCCCAAGGGCAGCGGCTGGCGGTACACCGCAAAGTGCATCTGTTTGGTCAGGCCGATACCGATCGCTTCACGCCAGGGGACTCGGTGGCCGAGCCCTTTGACTGGGATGGGCACCGCATGGGGATGCTGATTTGCTACGACGCCGAACAACCGACGGCCGTGCGCCGCCTTGTTGAACGCGGTGCCGACATCGTGCTGGTGCCCACCGCCAACATGCTCCCGTATGACGACGCCCCCCTGCTCATCATTCCCCGTCAGGCGGCCGAAAACGCCGTGACCCTGGTGTATGCCAATGCCTGCGGCAGTGAGGGCGACACGCAATACGGCGGGTTCAGTGTGGTGGTGAGTCC
>JAUVYR010000161.1 GCA_030602985.1 Burkholderiales bacterium | reverse complement strand
GATGCAGGGCGAGCGCGACAAGCTGCTCTCCATGGAAGACAAGCTGCACGAGCGCGTGGTGGGGCAGGACGAGGCCATCGTGGCCGTGGCCAACGCCATCCGCCGCAGCCGCGCGGGTTTGAGCGACCCCAACCGCCCGCTTGGCAGCTTCCTGTTCCTGGGCCCCACCGGCGTGGGTAAGACGGAGCTGTGCAAGGCGCTGGCTGGCTTCCTGTTTGACTCCGAAGAACACCTGATCCGCATCGACATGAGCGAGTTCATGGAGAAGCATTCGGTCAGCCGATTGATCGGTGCACCCCCTGGCTATGTGGGCTATGACGAGGGCGGCTACCTGACCGAAGCCGTTCGCCGCAAGCCCTACAGCGTGATCCTGCTGGATGAGGTGGAAAAGGCGCACCCCGATGTATTCAACGTGCTGCTCCAGGTGCTCGACGATGGCCGCCTGACGGACGGGCAGGGTCGCACCGTCGATTTCAAGAATGCGGTCATCGTGATGACGAGCAACATCGGCTCGCACCTGATCCAGGCGATGGTGGGGCAAGACGCCGAGGACATCAAGGACGCGGTCTGGGGTGAACTGAAACAGCACTTCCGGCCCGAGTTCCTCAACCGCATCGACGAGACGGTGGTGTTCCACGGCCTCAATGCGGAACACATCGCCAACATCGCGAAGATCCAGCTGCGGGTGCTCACCGAGCGTCTGGCCAAGATGGATCTGGCGCTGCAGGTCAGCGACGCGGCGCTGGCCGAACTCGCCAAGGTCGGTTTCGACCCCGTTTTTGGTGCACGGCCCTTGAAGCGTGCCATTCAGCAGCGCATCGAGAACCCGCTGTCGCGGCTGTTGCTGGAAGGCAAATTCCCGCCCAAGAGCGAGATTCCCGTGGACGTGGACCCGATCCTGGCGCCAGGGCAGTTCCAGTTTGGCCGCGTGGTGCACTGACTGCACCTGAATCTGCATGCAGGGGGCTTCGGCCCCCTATTTGTTTGCGGCGCCCAACCGTCAGCCCTGCGAAAGCCGGTTGACGATAATTATGAATTCAGTTTTAGATCAACGGAGACCCTATGTCCGCCAGCGCTTTTTATGCCGATTTTTTTCGCCGCTCCATTGACGACCGCGATGCTTTCTGGTCCGAGCAGGCCCAACTGGTGAACTGGCACAAGCCCTTCGATCGTGTCTGCAACTACGACAACCCGCCTTTTGCCCGCTGGTTTGAAGGCGGGCAGACCAACCTGTGCCATAACGCGGTCGATCGTCACCTCAAAGACCGGGCTGACCAGAATGCGCTGATTTTTGTCTCCACCGAAACCGACACCGAAAAAACCTACAGCTACCGCGAGTTGCATGCCGAAGTGCAGCGATTTGCCGCCATGTACCAGGCTTTGGGTGTTAAAAAAGGCGATCGTGTACTGATCTACATGCCAATGATCGCTGAAGCCTGCTTTGCCATGCTGGCGGCCGTGCGCATCGGCGCCATCCACTCGGTGGTGTTTGGTGGCTTCGCCAGCCATTCGCTGGCCAGCCGAATCGAAGACGCCCAGCCTACCGTGATCGTGAGTGCCGACGCCGGCATGCGCGGGGGCAAAGTGGTGCCTTACAAGCACTTGCTGGACGAAGCGATCCAGCTGTCAAGCCACAAGCCAGCCCATGTGATCATGGTGAACCGGGGTCTGGCCGAACTGTCGCCCGTGGTGGGACGTGACGTGGACTACGCCACCTTGCGTGCCCAGTTCATGAACGCCGAAGTGCCCTGCGAGTGGGTGGACAGCACCCACCCCAGCTACATCCTCTACACCAGTGGCACCACCGGCAAACCCAAAGGCGTGCAGCGCGACACCGGTGGCTACACCGTCGCGCTGGCGGCCTCGCTCAAGCACATCTACATGGGTGAGCCGGGCGAGACCTACCTCTGTACCTCTGACATCGGCTGGGTGGTGGGTCACAGCTACATCATCTACGGGCCGCTCATCAACGGCATGGCCACCATCATGTACGAGGGTCTGCCCATTAGGCCGGATGCCGGTATCTGGTGGAGCCTGGTCGAGAAATACAAGGTCTCGGTGATGTTCTCCGCGCCCACGGCCATCCGCGTGCTCAAGAAGCAGGACCCGGCCTATCTGGCCAAATACGACCTGTCCAGCCTCAAGGCGCTGTTCCTGGCCGGCGAGCCGCTGGACGAGCCCACGGCCACCTGGATTGCCGATGCCATCAAGCGTCCCATCATCGACAACTATTGGCAGACCGAAACCGGCTGGCCCATCATGGCCATCTGCAACGGTGTCGAGCCGGCATCGACCAAGTTCGGCTCGCCGGGCAAGGCGGTCTATGGCTACGACGTGCGCCTGATCGACGAAACCACGGGCGAAGAAATCACCGAAGCCAACAAGAAAGGTGTGATCGCCGTCAATGGCCCGTTGCCACCGGGCTGCCTGCAAACCGTCTGGCGTGACGACGCACGCTACGTCAAGACCTACTGGTCCAGCATCCACAACAAAGTGATGTACAGCACCTTTGACTGGGGGGTGAAAGACGCCGACGGCTACTTCTTCATTCTGGGCCGTACCGACGACGTGATCAACGTGGCCGGTCACCGCCTGGGCACCCGCGAGATCGAGGAAAGCCTGTCCAGCCATCCCAATGTGGCGGAAGTGGCCGTGGTGGGCGTAGCCGATCAGCTGAAGGGGCAGGTGGCCGTGGCTTTTGCCGTACTCAAGGACCCCTCGCTGGCGGCCACCCCGGAAGCTGCGCTCAAGCTCGAAGGGGCGCTCATGAAAGTGGTGGACGACCAACTCGGCGCTGTGGCTCGACCGGCCCGTGTGCGCTTTGTCAAC
>JAUVYR010000124.1 GCA_030602985.1 Burkholderiales bacterium | reverse complement strand
GGCTTCCTGATTTCGCCCGCAGTGGCCGATGCCGTGATTGAATACCTGCACGAAGGCACCACTGCCCTGGCAGAACATCTCGGCCTCTCTTTCGAGCACCCCGTACACGCCCCATGAATGTCCTGATCAACCAGCAACCCATGGCCTTGCCCGACTCCGCCACCGTGGCTGACGCACTGTCCGCCCACCCCACCCAAGGGCCTTTTGCCGTGGCCGTGAATCTGCAATTCGTGCCGCGCAGCCAGTATGCCCACACCGCCCTGGCCGACGGCGACCAGATTGAAATCATTGCCCCGGTGACCGGAGGCTGACCCATGACACACACGCCTATGCCCCTGACGCCGCCCGACCCCCTGGTGCTGTATGGCGACACGTTCCACAGCCGCCTGATGCTGGGCACGGCCCGCTACCCCTCGCCACAAGTCCTGGAAAACGCGGTTCAACGGTCACAGCCCTGCATGTTAACGGCCTCCTTGCGCCGGCAGGGGGCGGGCGGGCTCGACCCTTCGCAAGGCATCTGGCCCTTGCTGCAACGCATGCAGGTGCCGGTGCTGCCCAACACCGCCGGTTGCCACAGCCTGCAAGAGGCCATCACCACCGCTGAAATGGCCCGCGAGGTGTTTGAGACGCCCTGGATCAAGCTGGAACTGATTGGCGACGACTACACCCTTCAGCCCGACACGCTGAACCTGGTATCCGCGGCGGAGCAGCTCATCCAGCGCGGCTTCAAGGTGCTGCCCTACACCACAGACGACCTGGTGCTGTGCCAGCGACTGGTCGATGTGGGTTGCCAGGCCGTCATGCCCTGGGCCGCACCCATCGGCACGGGCAAAGGGCCCATCAACCCCTACGCCTTGCGCACCCTGCGAGAGCGGCTCAGTGTTCCGCTGATCGTGGACGCCGGCCTGGGCCTGCCCTCACATGCTTGCCAGGTCATGGAGTGGGGCTTTGATGCGGTCCTGCTGAACACGGCCGTGGCCCTGGCTCACGATCCGGTGGCCATGGCGGGCGCGTTTGCCGATGCCGTGCAGGCTGGCCGTCAGGCCTTTCTCGCGGGCGCCATGACGCCACAGGACAGCGCCCAGCCCAGCACGCCGGTGTTGGGCACCCCTTTCTGGCATCACGCCTGAGCCCCTTGACATGACCGATCTTTCTGCGGCACTTTCAACCACCAAGACCCTGGCCACGCAACATGCCGCGCTGGGATTGCCCTCCAACACCGACCCCACTGCGCAACCCAAAGACGCCTCTCCGGCTGCCGTGGCTTTTGCCGCTGCGCGCCGACTGGGCTTTATCCCGGCCGATGCGGCGTGTGTGGCCCAGGCCTGGCAGCGCCAGAGCGAGCGCACGGGGCAGTTCGACGCCAGCCACTGGCCCGACCACCCCGACGATTTCGGACTTCAAACCCAACGAAGCGATCAGGCTTTCCCAGCTGCTCCTCATGCGCTGGGCGTCTATGCCGTGTTGCCCGACGCGCAATGGGTCGGGCGCATGGCACGCGCGGGCTTACCCACGGTTCAGCTGCGCTTCAAGTCCAGCGATGGGGCGGCTGTGCAACGTGAAATCACCGCTGCCATCGAGGCGGTTCAGGGCACGGATGCCCACCTGTACATCAACGATCACTGGGAAGCGGCCATCGAGGCCGGCGCCTATGGCGTGCACCTGGGCCAGGAAGACCTGGACCTGCTCAGCCCAGCCGATCTGGCCCGCTTGCGGGCGTCGGGCTGCCGACTGGGCGTCAGCACCCACGGGTATGCCGAAATGGTGCGCGCCGAATCCATCCAGCCCAGCTACATCGCCCTGGGCGCGGTGTTCCCCACCACCCTCAAAGCCATGCCCACCCCGCCACAGGGCCTGGCACGCCTGGGCGCATATGCCCGCCTGCTGCGGCACCGCCCGCTGGTGGCCATCGGCGGTATTGACGCCAGCCATCTGCCTGCCATTGCACAAACCGGCGTGGGTTCGTTCGCCGTCGTGCGGGCCATCACCGGGGCGGAACAGCCCGAAGAAGCGGCTCAAGCCCTCATGATGGCCTGGGAACAGGCCAAGGCTACCGCAGCCACCGTTTAGACCTTGAAGGAGCAGACCCATGCCCCAGTTCGTCGACACCTCACCCCCTGGCACCTGCATTTTTTGCAAGCTGGTCAGCCGTCAGATCCCCAGCGCGATTGTTTTTGAAGACGAGCAGACCCTGGCCTTCATGGATCTGGGCCAGGTGAACCCGGGGCATGTGCTGGTCACCCTCAAGCGACATGCAGCCACCTTGCTCGATTGCACGCCCGACGAAGCCGCCGCCCTCATGCGCACCGCGCATCGGGTGGCGCAGGCTGTGAAAGACACGTTCAACCCACCGGGGCTGACGCTGCTCCAGGCCAATGGCAAGGAAGGCGACCAGACGGTTTTCCACGTGCACATGCATGTGGTGCCGCGCCATGGCAACGACGGCATCGCCCTGTCCTGGCCGCGCAAGGAGCCGGCTTTCGAGGTGTTGCAGGGGTATGCGGACCGGCTGCGCGAACAGCTGCAAAAGCTCAATGGAGGGTAGCCCTCAATCACCCGTGGCAGGGATGGACTCCCAGCGCTGGTAGGCGGGTTTGGTAAAAGTAGCCAGTGATTCGATGGTCGTGGTTCAGCTGACCCAGCGACGGGCGTCCTTCAAGAGCAACAGCAATTGCTGTTCTTGCAGCGGCGATGCAATGAACCCGAACCGGGTGTAAAACCTCGCCGCTTCTTCCTCGATGGGGTGGGTCAGCATGGCCCGGATGCCGGCCTGCTCGGCAATCAGCATCGTGCGGCGAATCGCGTCCTGCAGCAGGCCAAAGCCGATGCCTCGCCCCTGATCGTGAATGGATACTGCCAGCCTCGCCAGGATCACCACTGGCAAAGGATACTGCCCCATCCCCTTGCGGATGCGCTCCGGCACCTCCAGCGTGTCGACTTGACCCACGGTCAGGCTGAAGTAGCCCGCCACTCGGCCATCGTCCTCGACAACGACAAAGGTCTTGGCCGAGCCACTGCCCTGAGCCTGGCGGGCGTGGCGCAACAGCCAGTCATTCAGCGCGGGTTTGCCGCAATCAAAACCCTCCAGCCGATGCTGCGCGGCCAAAGGCTCCGGTGCGCGCAACGTCACTTCGTATCCCAGGGCGCCTTGCGGGCAAACAGGTCACGCACGCCTTCATTGGTCTGTTCGGGGCGATCCAGCAGATCCATCAGGGCCTGGTACTGGCTGCCCGAGACCATGAACAATCGTTGGTCCAGCAGCGTCTGCTCGGCGGCCAGGCAAGCGCTGTCGAGGATGAAGTCGGTCAACGACTTGTGGGCCACCTCGGCGGCACGGCGCAGCATCACCTCCTGTTCGGGGGTGGCGCGCAGCCCAAGTCGGGCAGAGCGGGCGGAAGGCGACGATGCAACGGCAGTCATGGCAGCACCTCTTTTGTTAGATCAACTGCCACAATGTTAGTACAAGTGACGCACGCCGTCTAGTTGTACTGGTGACGGTGGTGGCCTTGGTTGACAACGAACCTGAAGTCTCTGCGGCGTTTTTGTACGGCTCTGGGTTGCCTCGGGCAGATCGCTATCCGTTGCGCTATCAAGACCTCAAAACAGCCGATGCCATCGCCAGAAACGACAAAGGCCTTCCGAAAAAGGCCTTTGTTTTCATCAGCTTACACTGATAAGATTTTGGCTCCCCGACCTGGGCTCGAACCAGGGACCTACGGATTAACAGTCCGGCGCTCTACCGACTGAGCTATCGGGGAATAGCCTTGTATTATAAGCCGATTTTCATCGATTGCTCAACACAACTGGGTCATGCTTTTGCATGCAGGCGCTAAAGAGCGGGCTTGAGACCCACCGGTCGAGCCAGGCCTGTACAGCGGGCAACGGCAGACTGGCAAACCAGTCGGTGTCGATGGCGGCGAATTGCCGCACAAAAGGAAACACCCCGATGTCGGTGGCACAGGGTTGCGCCCCACCCAAGTAGGGTGCGGCCTGCAGCCGCTGTTCCAGCCCTTCCAGCATCACCTTGATGGCAGCCTGTCGGTGTTCTGAGCGGATGCGCTCCTGATTCTCGGGGGTGACGGTTTCGTAACGCTCGGGGTATTTGTAGCGGTTCAGGTGGTGTTTGAATGGTCCGTCGTTGGTGCTGAGCAAGGCCTGGTTCTCGGGCGTGCACGCACGGCTCCACCAATGTGGGGCATCGGGCGTTGCATCGGGGTGGGTCAGCGCCCATTCGACGATCTGCCAGCTTTCGTCGATCACTTTCCCATCGGGCAAGACCAACACGGGAACGGTTCCCTTGGGAGAAACGGCCAGCAAGCCCGGTGGCTTGTCGCTCAGGTTGACTTCGTATGGATCAAAAGGCAAACCTGCGTGCAACAAGGCCATGCGGGCACGCATGGCATAGGGGCAACGCCGATAGGTGTACAGCAAAGGGGTGGCCATCGTCATCTCCGTCCGTTTTTGGGTCAAGTCCACAGCATAAACCGACCACTCATCCCTTCTATGATGGATTGTCAAATACCTGTCACAATCCACCCATACAGTTCAATAGTTGTTGAACTATCAAAGGATTGCAACATGGGCTTGAAAGTCGGTATCAACGGTATGGGACGTATTGGCCGCCTGGCACTGCGGGCCGCCATGGGCGCGGCTGAGCGCCCTGCTGACGACCCACGCGCAGGCCACCGCCTGGAGG